>NZ_SJUP01000003.1:0-241229 GCF_004337025.1 Exiguobacterium sp. SL-10
CGAGAGGCCACCCAGGGGCGGCCTCTCACGGCGCTCATCCGACGGCGCCGGAGACTCCTGAGGGATCAGCGAGCGGAGGGAGACCCAGCAGCGACAACGTCGCGATGCGGCTCCCTGCTCGCCCCTAGGAAAGCGGAGGCGCCAAGAGGATGAGCGAAAACATTCTGTTAGTCAACAATCTGAGGATGCCTGTGCATCCTCTTTTTATATATACGATTCGATTAGCGCTTGCTCGACACTTGATTTCGGCCGCGATTCTTGGCGACATACAGTGCCTCATCCGCATCTTGTAGCGCCTGCTCGACCGTCTTTCCGCCCTCGAGCGAACTGACGCCGAACGAACAAGTGACACGGGGGACGGGACCGAATGGCTCGGCGTTAATCTTTTGCCGGAGCTTATCGGCTAGTTGGACGCCATCGATGAGCGTAGACTGGGGTGCGACGATTAAAAATTCCTCTCCTCCCCAACGACCGATCGAGTCCGATTTACGGATATTGCGTCTGAGCAATTGGGCAATCGAGCGCAAAACGAGGTCTCCAGTCGGATGACCAAACGTATCATTGACGAGTTTGAAATAATCGATATCCAGCATGATGACAGCAGCGGGTGCTCGCGATTCGACCGTCTCTTGAGCTGTCGTGGACAACACATCGCCAACTTTTTTCCGATTGTACAGCTCTGTCAAAGGGTCGAGCGACGACAAATGTTCCATCCGTTCTTCATAGCGCCGTTGTTCGGTCGCGTCCTCTAAGATGCCGACACCACCGTCAAGTTGTCCATCCGCTGAAAAACTTGGAGACATCGTCGTCCGGATGAAGCGCACCTGTTGATCTGGTGACTCATACCAGCCGGCCATCCGGACTGTCTCCCCGTTCAAAACGTTTCGGATGGCGCCTGACAAATCGAACGAGGAAGAGGTGCATCGCTCGAACGTTAAGTTCGCGGTCGGAATAACACCGAGCAAGTGGACAAATGATTCGTTGCAACTGACGATATGACCATGTCGATCGAAGGCGAACAGGCCAATCGGGAGCTGGTCCCATGAGGAAGGATCGGGTTTCGTGGTGTGAGTGTCATGATGAGTCCGTTCTTGATCAGCCATTGTATGACATATGCGTGAACGCATACTTCCTCCTCTCCTAACCGTAGCGGTAGTGTAGGACGTTCGTACTGATACTTTATACCCTAAATCGAGGTTTAATTAGCTGAAAAGGTAAAAAAATGTTTTGATTTCAGTCCAGCGTTGAAAATGTAGCATTGGTCACAAATCAAATAGATCGTTTCGGTTTTGTAAGATGATTGAAACGTTCGTTTGGACGCGAGGTACGGGATCATTTTGCTGATATTGAAGTAGTACGCTTTCTATTTCAGATGGGACGGGTTCGAGTATTCTAGGGGATGATTCGGCGACGTAAATTCCGCCGTACCCTTCCACGCAGTTGACCATCGTATCGAGCGCGACTAAACTGAGTGGGCGTCCAAGCTGAAGCCACGCCTTCATAATCGACCATGTGGGTAAACTGACGGCAGCGAGGCTACCCCAATGGTCATCAAACTGTTCACAATGTGATTCTATCCAATCTAGCACGTCCGGAGAACGGAAGCGATATAAACAAAAGAAGGCGGCATTAGGGAGTTCGTTTCGACTGACCGTACTCAATTGATGATAGACAAGTGCCAACCCTTCATCAGGCGGTAAACTACTCGAGGTCGCGGCTGCGAGTGGATAGAGAAGGGGCTCGTCATATGTATACCACAAGTCACGGATCCAATCGGATGCTTCCGTCCCGATGACATCCGCAGCGATTTCCAACATCCGCGATTTCACCTCGACGTTGTTGGTCTCTTGAAATCTCATTTTAACGGCATGTAACGTTTCCAATGCATCATGCTGTTTGAACGCTTGAATGACATCAGCTTCTAAATACCATCTGGTGACGGCGAAATTGAGCAACGGCGTGAGCTCGTGCTGAATATGCTTTAGTGTCGGGGCTAGTTCACATTCTGTCGCGACAAAATCGTCCTCCGGTTGACATGCCAGTCCGTCCTCGTCGTAGAAATCATCATGCAGTAGCGGCTTGGTCGGCGTGTGAATGCTCGCCAGGTTGTACCATTCAATGGGACGAAGGGCGCGTGTATGTAATCTGTGATGACATATAGTACATAGACGATACGGTTGATTCGGGTCATCCATCGTTTCAACGACCTCAACCATACGATTTTGACATGCTTCACAAACTGGTGCCGTCAGCATATTGATCACTCCTAGTTGTAGGTTTATATGCATACTAATACGTCCGCTCCATAGCGAAGCGGACAATACTTGTGTTATAAGATCGGACTGAGCAGTCGTGACACGCCTTCGCGCATCCGAACAGTCCATTTCCGGGCTGCATAGTCATCGACCGTGTACTTGCGGCTGACGGCGACGTCTGACTCGAACAATGAAGCGAGTTCGAGCGCGACCCGCTCGTCATAGAGGACGGCGTTCACTTCAAAATTCAACCGGAAGCTGCGGGCATCCAAGTTCGTCGTCCCGACAGTTGAAATTTCATCGTCGACGACGAGCGTCTTGGCATGCAAGAAACCTTGCTCATACATATAAACGTTCGCCCCGTAGTCGAGCAGTTCACCAAGGAACGACAACGACGCCCACATGACAAACGGGTGGTCAGGCTTCCCGGGAATCATAATGTCCATCTTGACGCCGGACAGGAGCGCCATCTTACAGGCATCCATGAAGCTCGTGTCGGGGATGAAATAAGGCGTTTGAATGATGACGCGATGTTTCGCCGACATGATCATCTTGATCATCATGTTTTTCAAATGTTCCGTGTCCGAGTTCGGTCCGCTCGTCACGATTTGCATCGGCGACTTGTCCTTAATGTCATGGCGTGCGAAACAGAATGAGTTCTCCGGATCGTGATGTTTGCTGCCGGAATAGTTCCAATCGAGTATGAACCGGTGTTGCAAATGATAGACGACGTCCCCTTCGACACGAAGGTGTGTGTCACGCCAATAGCCGAACTTCTCAACGAGACCGAGATATTCGGTTCCGACATTGAATCCTCCGACATATCCAATCTTGCCGTCGATGATGACGACTTTTCGGTGGTTCCGGTTGTTCAACTTGAAATTGATCAACCCGAGCGTCGGTGGGAAGAAGACGCGGACCTCACCATCGTGTGCGATCAACTCTTTAAAGTCGGAGTCACGCAAGCTGCGTGAGCCGACCGCATCATATAGCAAGCGGACCTTGACGCCTGCCTTGGCACGCTCGATCAGCTCATGGATGAGCGCCTTGCCGAGGGCGTCCCGTTGGATGATGTAGTACTGGATGTTGATCTCGGTCTCGGCGCTCCGAATGTCGTCCATGAGCGCTTTGAACTTCTGCTCGCCATCGTGCATGATGGCGGATTTGTTATGGACGCTGATCAAGGATTTGGATGAGCGTAAGTTCATCTCAAGCAGTTGTTCATACTTTTCGAACACAGGTTGAGCCAAAGCGGTCTCTTTCCGGCGAATCTGTTCGATTTGACTGTCGACTTGAAGCGCGTGGAACGAGCGCTCTTCGACGCTCAAATTAAAGAAGTTGTCTTTCTTCAACTGCCGGCCGAGGAAGAGATAAATGATAAATCCGAGAATCGGCAAAAAGAACAAGACGAGGAGCCACGCCCACGTCGCTCCGACATCGCGTCGTTCCGCGAAGATGACGGCTAAAGCGAACAATACATTCAACCCGAGGACGATATACAGTCCCCAACTAATAATGACCGACCAATCCATTCGACCAACTCCTAAACAACGATTTCACTACATAGATTAATCATACCTCATTCTAGGGAATAGTAAGCTATCGAAACATAAGGAGGAAACAAAGATGCATTTACAAGTGAACTGGAAACAAGGGATGGCGTTTCAAACGACGACTCCATCTGGACATGACGTGACACTCGACGCCGGGGAAGATGTCGGTGGTCTCAATACGGGACCACGTCCGACTGAGATGCTGTTGCAGGCAACAGCCGCCTGTACAGGGATTGATATCGTCTCGATTCTTCATAAGATGCGATTGCCGCTCGAACGGTTCGAGATGAAAGTCGATGGGATCCGGGCGACGGAACATCCGAAGAAGTTCACGGCCATCCATATTTTGTACGTTCTCGATGGGGAAATGCCAGAAGAGCGGGTGCGTCGTGCCATTGAATTGTCCGTCGATCGCTATTGTTCCGTGTCGCACAGTTTGAGTGCGACGATGACGTACAGCTATCAATTGAACGGGGGCGAAATCGTCCCGTTCACGTGACGTGAGCAGGATGGTTGAAAAGAGTCGAAACGGTCCGTTATATTTGTATTTCAAATACTGCAATACAAAGGAGGACGTTATGATTCGACTCGCGACGAAACGCGATGCTAACCACATTGCGGACCTAATCGAACAACGAGCCGTAGCGCTAAAACAACAAGGTAGCGACCAATGGGCGGAATATTTGGAGCAAGACCTCATAGACCGGGTGCAGACGGACATCACCTCGGGATTTGTGTACGTGTATGAGCAAGACGAATCGATATTGGCCTCGATCGCCTTACTTCCGGCCGATGACTGGGATCACAATTTATGGGAAGATGGCGAGCGCGGTCAATACATCCATCGAATCGTTGTCAGTGAACGGCTGAAAGGGCGAGGCGTCGGTCAACAACTGATGGAGCACGTCTTACGTGAAGCCGACACGCAGGAACCGGTCCGACTTGATTGTGTGGCCGATAATGATTTCTTGAACAGTTACTATCCACGGTTTGGCTTTGTCTTCGTGGACTCACGAGACGGGTACAATACGTTTGAATACAGCATGGATGAGAGTGTCAGTGCATAAGGGGTCGATTGACTCCTTTTTTGATATACTGATATGTGAATGGATAGGAGGAGAACAGTATGATTCAAACGATACTTGTCGGCTTCGGTTTTTCCGCGACGACATTTCATTTACCATTTTTACAGGAACTCGATGACTTCCACATCGCCGGTGTCGTCTCATCACGACCTAAAGACGTACAAGCCGTACTCGGCGACGTCACCGTCTACGCGACGATCGATGAGGCACTTGCAACTGACGCCTCGTTGTTCGTCATCACGACGCCGTCCCATTTACATAAAGACATGGTCGACCGTTGCCTGAAAGCAGGAAAAGACGTCCTCGTTGAGAAGCCGGCTTTCTTGACGACGGAGGAAGGGGAGGCGTTGATCACGCTTGAACAGGCGAGCAACGGGCTCGTCAACGTCTTTCATAATCGCCGGACGGACGGCGATTTCTTGACCGTCAAGCGATTGCTTGAGGAAAAACGACTAGGAGAGTGGAAAGTGCTCGAATCACGATTCGACCGATTCCGTCCGACTGTCCGTGACCGCTGGCGCGAGAATGCGGGACCTGGGGCCGGGATTCTCTTTGACCTCGGCAGCCATTTGATCGATCAAGCGCTCGACTTGTTCGGGGCGCCGGACAAAGTATCGGCCGATGTCATGATTCAACGTGACGGGGGCCAGTCCGATGATGGGTTCCATGTGACGTTGCATTATGGAGAGAAACGGGTCTATCTTCGCTCGAACCCGTTTATCGCCGTCGAGGCACCTCGGTTCGAAGTGCATGGGACGGAAGGTAGCTTCTTGAAATTTGGACTCGATCCGCAAGAAGCGTGTCTCCGGAAGGGCGAAGTCAAATGCCCCGACCACGAGACGGGGACAGTCGTCACAGATGGTGAATCAGTGATTGACATCGAACCGGGCGGCTATTTGTCGTTTTATCAAGCGCTCGCGGATAGTTATGCGACGCGACGCCCGCTTGTACCGCTTCGTGATGCGCTCTTGACGACGAGAGTGATTGAGACGGCTCGTGAAGCATCAAAGCTACAACGCATCGTCGATTTCAAATCATGACCATGACGGACGACCAGCCATCACAGGCGAGGTCGTCTTTTTTATAAATTAAAAGAAATCGCTATGATTTTATTGTGAATGAACATACTCGCTTCATGTTTGTTAACAACAAAAAGCTATCCCCATCTTTTAAATAGTCAGCTTTGAATGGGAACAGGACATAGGAAACAATTCGAGACTGTCCTGTCACACTTCAAACTATGACGATTTAGAGGAAGAGGGGAACGGATGATGTTCAATCAGATTGTGAAAAATCGATGGGAGTGGGAGAACTGGTTGCGGGAGGTCAGTTGTGATTCGTACGATCATTACGATTATGTATTGGCCAACTGTGAACCCGGCGAGCAGCCTGAGTTGTATATTGCGGCCAAAGAAGACGGTATCTTGCTGTATCCGTACATCCGTCGTCCAATTGCACATCGTCATGATGACCTCGTGACGGCGTATGGTTATGGCGGCCCCTTCCGTGAAGGCAACTTTTCGAACGAGGACGTCGCAGAGGCTAGACGTCTCTTTTTAAAACGTCCTGAGAATCAAGCCACGGTTACCGAGACGATTCGTTATCACCCATGTCGCGTCGACAAGGATTTGATGCGTGTCTTTGGCCACGCCGTCCCGATTCGTCAGACGGTGCACGTCCGACTCGATGAGTCGTTCGAACAGCTCGAGCAGCGTTTCAGCAAAATGACGAAGCGGAACGTAAAACGGGCCATCCGCGAACAGGTAAAAGTCGTGCGAGGACAGGCGGATCAATTATGTGAGTTCATCCGTCTCTACCGGATGACAATGGACCGTCGTGCCGCGAACGGCGTCTACTATTTCTCAGACCGCTATTTCGAGGACCTATGGAACAGCGAAACGTGTGAGACGGAGCTATTGTTTGCTGTCCATAAGGGCATCATCGTGGCAGGTGTCTTCATGTTGTACGGGGACGATGGGGCCCATTATCACCTTGGCGGTTCAGATGCGAACTATTTGGCGCTCCGACCGAACCACTTCTTGTTCCGCGAGATGATTCGTCGTGGGGGCGAGAAAGAGAAAGCATATGTGCATCTCGGTGGCGGAGCGACCGGAGAGGATGCGCTCTATGACTTCAAGCAGAGCTTCTCAGGGGACGAACCGCTTACGTATTACATCGGCCAAGCCGTGCTCAATGAGGCGATGTATCAGCGCTTGAATCAAGACCATTTGCTCCGCTACGGTCCGTCTGACTTTTTCCCGCTCTATCGGACACCGGGCGCAGAAACGGTCGCCAAGGTACAAGCAAAACGATAACAAAAAGGTTCCCACTCTATCAGAAGTGAGAACCTGTTGCATCAAGCGGCCTCTTCGTCAGAAGCGGCCATTTTTTCCGTTTGGCGCGTGATTGGGAAATTACTGAACAATTTACTGCCGACGAGTCCGGCGACAATCCCGACGCCGAACAAGATGAGTGCCGTCACGGTCACTGTTTGCCAGTCATTGAAGCCGTACATGACGAGCAATCCTGGGATTCCGGCAGCGGAACCTGGCGCGTCGTTCACCATGCCGGTCATCGCGACGATGAGCCCCGCGATGGCGCCACCGACGAAGTTGACACTATAGATCGGAATCGGGTTCGCCGAGATGAGGTCGGCTTGCGTGAGCGGCTCGATTGCGACCGATAGTTGATCTTTCTTCGTCCCGATGTTCAAGCGTTTAAAGAGTAAGAAGTTCATCGAGATAGATGCCGTCAATGCAAGTGCGGCAATCGCCATCGGGACACCTGTAAGTCCAAGCATCGCCGTCAGTGCCATCGAACTAAGCGGAGACGTCGACACGACCGTGACAATACCACCGAGGACGAGTCCCATGACGACCGGGTTTTGCGTCGCTGCGAGCTCGATGACCGCCCCGATTTGTGTCAGCGTGTTCGTGACGAGCGGATCGACGCCTGTCGCCACAAGACGGGCGAGCGGAGCCATGATGATGACGTAGAAGATCATGTCGACACCGGCCGGCAAGTGCCGGTCCAATTTTCGACCTACGAGCGCGAGGATATAGCCGGCGAAAAAGCCAGGAAGAATTCCGAAGCCCGCGACCGATAGTCCGAGCATGAGTGCATAGACCGGGTTGATCCCGAGGGCGATCGAGACGAGCGCGGCTGCGGCCGGACCTGATAGTGAACCGGCTGCTTGTCCGACTTCTTCATATAAAGGAAGCGGAAGCAGACCGCCGATGGCATAGGCGTTGAACGCCTCGACTAGAAAACTGGCGATAGCGGCGCCGGCGAGGGCGCCCATCGCTTTCATACCAAATGGGGCTTTGTAGCTGAATAACGTGAATAAGGCAAGAATCAATAATAAAAGTGCAATCCCTTGAATAATGACCATACGTTGTACCTCTTTCTCTCTATTTTATATTTCCTCTATATTTAACCATCTGAACGGTTCTGTAAAGCCATTTCATTCATCTGACACGACTTTTTTTAATGGTAGCGTTTCCACTTATCGTTTTGGAAAATTGTGAACGGAATGTTTGAAAAAAATCGTGAAAAACCGAGCTCATATGTGTCAGTGAGCCCAGGAGTGGGAAATAGGAAGAGGAAAGACTTTTCATATAGGAATGACCAAGGAGGAGTAGAGATGCAGATGGAGAACAAAAATTGGCACGCACTCGAACCGGATGCGGTAAGGAGTTCGCTTGAGACGGACACGGCTAGCGGTCTGTCGAAAGATGAAGTGTCAAGTCGGCAGGAACAGTACGGGAAAAACGTATTGCCCGAGAAAGAGAAGACACCTGAAATCATAAAATTTTTGCGTCAATTCAATGATATTCTTGTCTTCGTCTTACTTGGCGCCGCTGTCGTCACCGGCTTTTTAGGGGAGTACATCGATACGATCGTCATCGTGCTCGTCGTGACGATTATCGCGGTCGTCGGGTATCTACAGGAGAACAAGGCCGAACAAGCGTTAGAAGGCATCAAAAAGTTACTCGAGACGAAAGCGAGCGTCATTCGTGACGGCAAGCAAATTCAAGTCGACTCGAGCGACCTCGTCGTTGGGGACATTTTGGTCCTAGCCGCCGGTGACAAGGTTCCGGCTGACGCACGAGTCATTCAAGCCGAGAAGTTTAAAGTTGAGGAATCGGCTTTAACGGGTGAAGCGACAACAGTCGAGAAAAAGATTCAAGTCGTCCCAGAAGATGCCGTCCTCGGTGATCGCAAAAACATGATCTATTCCGGTACGAGCGTCGCGACAGGAAGTGCGAAAGCGATTGTCACATCGATCGGAGAAGGCACGGAGCTCGGTCAAATCAACGCTTCGATCGCTGAAGTCGAAACGGTCAAAACGCCGCTCATCCGCCAGACGACGAAGTTTGGTCAAACGGTATCCATCGCGATTCTCGTCATCTCAGTTGTTATTTATGCATTTGGTTACTTCGTCCGTGAATTTGATCCGATCGAGTTGATGCTGACGACGATCGGTCTCGCTGTCGCCGCCATCCCAGAAGGCTTGCCAGCCGTCATCTCGATCATCCTCGCACTCGGCGTTCGCAACATGGCTGAGAAAAAAGCCATCGTCCGCAGTTTGCCATCGGTCGAGACGCTCGGTGCCGTCTCTGTCATCTGTACGGATAAGACCGGGACATTGACGAAGAACGAAATGACCGTCAAACAAGTCGTCACTGCGAAACATGACATCGAGGTGTCGGGGAGTGGGTACGCCCCGGACGGCGATTTGGAGATCAATGGGCAGCCGTTCGATTTGGACGACGATGAGTCGATGATCGATCTTCTCACGGTCGGGAAAACGTGTAATGACGCCCAGCTGTATGAAGAGGGCGGAGAATGGGTCGTCAACGGCGACCCGACGGAAGCTTGTCTGCTTACGCTCGCTGAGAAAGCGGAGCGGCCGATCGAGCGTTTGAACGTCATCTCGAAGATTCCATTCGATTCGG
This sequence comes from Exiguobacterium sp. SL-10, assembly GCF_004337025.1. Classification (NCBI taxonomy): domain Bacteria; kingdom Bacillati; phylum Bacillota; class Bacilli; order Caryophanales; genus Exiguobacterium; species Exiguobacterium sp. SL-10. The sequence continues at coordinate 9,852 of NZ_SJUP01000003.1, forward strand.
AATACAAATACATGGCGACGCTTGTCGATTATAAAGGCGAGCGTATGATCTTTATTAAAGGAGCACCGGACCGCCTATTCGATATGGCGGAAGATACGGAGTTCGACCGCGCCTACTGGGATGAGAAACGAAAAGAGATTGCCGACCGCGGACAACGCGTGCTCGGGGGTGGCTTCAAGCGCGTCGACGCCTCGAAGGAGACGGTCGACCATGAAGACGTCGAGAACGGCATTACGTTCCTCGGCCTATATGGCATCGTCGACCCACCACGTCAAGAAGCGATTGAAGCGGTCGCCGCTTGCCGTGACGCTGGTATCCGCATCAAGATGATCACGGGTGACCATAAAGATACGGCGGTCGCCATCGCCCGAGAACTTGGTATGGAAGTGGAAGGCGCCCTTGAAGGGAAAGAATTGACGAACATGACTGACGAAGAAATCAAAGAGGCGTCAATTCATAATGACGTCTTTGCCCGGACGAGCCCGAACGATAAACTTCGTCTCGTGAAAGGGTTGCAACAGAACGGCTTAATCACGTCGATGACCGGAGACGGCGTCAATGACGCACCGGCCTTGAAAAGGGCCGACATCGGTGTCGCGATGGGGATTAAAGGAACGGAAGTCGCGAAAGAGGCCTCGCAGATGGTACTCGTCGACGATAACTTCAAGACGATTTACAACGCCGTCCGTGAAGGACGCCGTGTCTACGATAACTTGAAGAAGACGATTTTGTTCTTGCTCCCGACAAACGGGGGGCAAGCGCTCCTCGTCGCGATGAGCATCTTGCTCGGCGCCGCGGCACCACTCAGCCCGGTTCAAATCCTCTGGGTCAACATGGTCGTCGCCATCACGCTCTCGCTCGCCATCGCGTTCGAGCCGCTTGAAGAAAGCACGATGAAACGGCCGCCGCGTCCAGCGAACGTCCCGCTCCTCAGTCGATATTACGTCTTCCGCATCACGTTCGTCTCGATTTTGATCGGGGGCGGAAGTTTGCTCATCAATTATATGCTCGGCGACTTTGATTATTCGACCGACAAGTTGCAGACCATCACGCTTAACACGATCGTCATGGCGCAACTGTTCCACTTGTTCAACTGTCGGACCGAGCTCGCACCAGCGTTCAACCGTCACTTCTTTGACAACAAAATCGCCTTCGTCGTCTCGGCGCTATTGATCGGATTGCAGCTGTTCATCACGTACGTCCCGTTCATGCATACGTTGTTCGGTACGGCAGCGCTTGAACTGCAAGACTGGATTTATCCGGTCGTATTCGGTCTCATCGTCTTCGTCATCGTTGAGATCGAGAAAGCGATTTCGCGACGTGTCATCGGCAACAAAGACATACACTGATGTTTTGACCAGTTCCTAATGTGGAATTAGTCCATTATGCAGAGGAGGGATGCTCAATGAAACGCGATGAATCACAACCAGGGGTTCACCCGGACCCAGTACCGGACGAAGAATCAAATCCGGCTACAAAACCGGCTCCGACACAACACCCTGATCCAGACCCTGACGAAGAAAAGAACGATTCCAATTAAATGTGTTAGACCAAAATAAAAGGCTTTCCGATTTCAATTCGGAAAGCCTTTTTTGTCACTTTTTCTTTTTGGGTGCAGGTGTGCGGAATTCGTTCATCTTGTCGAACTCTTTCTCGTTAAAATATTCGACAACGACGAAATCGCCGACCGGACATTCCCAGCGGTCTTTCGCGACTTGACACTCTTTCAGTGTCACTTTCTGGTCGTACATATCAAGTTCGAGCGTATCCTTCAAAAACTGATCCACTTGTTTATCGTTGATTTTGAAATATTCGCTCAAGATGATTTCTTCGGCTTTATCGTTCGTATGCGTCATTACTTTAAAAAATCTCATGTGTGTACCTTCTTTCGTCTATGGCTGAAGTCTCAGTATAAAGCAGCTGATTTGATTTGGGAACCGTGATCCTGATTTCCATTGCAATGCCCCCTCGCAACGAAAGCGAAAGGGGCAGATGTCATTTTAATGTCTGTCGGTTTGGCGGTGCCTCATTGAACGGTTGTTTGTGGCGAATGATCAGCCAAAACAACAAGCCGAACAATGGAATGTAAGGCAACGGGGACAAACTCATTTTATAGCGTTTGGCATCTCGGTTCATCAATGTGATTTGGATGAAGGCGAGTAAGAAGAAGTCGACCGTCATTGTCCGGACAAATTGATTCTGTTCGACGTATGACCAATACTCGGTCACGTTTCCAGTCGTGGATGCGGCAATGAACAAGCCGATCGTGACGAGCAGGAGCAATACGCCAAGCAGACGAGTCGGGAGCGGTTTGATTGGCGTTGGATAAGGCGACTGTCGTGCAAACGCTAAATATGGGGCAATGATGAAACCTCCGACGACGAAACCAGTCGCTGCCGGTAAGAGCGGGTTCGGGCGCAACTGGTTCACCTCGGACCACAGAAGTGGGAACAAGGCGAGCGGATAGACGCCTAGGATGCTGAAGAGCGAGAGCGAATATCCTTCATAGGCATCCGTATTATACGTGAGAAAGTCGAGCAAAAACCGGCTCGAGAACGGTTCGTTCGGGCCAAGCAGCGCGATGGCAATCGCAGCGGCCCACGGAATGAGTAATAGCTTTCTAGTCATACCCTACACCTCGAGTCTGTCTCTGTTTCTTATAGTATACCCCGGAATCAAGCGAACAAAAAATGAGAAGTGTCAATCGACACGTTCTCATTGGTTTTCGCGCGCATACGCCTTGATCATCGTCACGAGTTGCTGGGTCTCGTCAGAGTTCGCGTCGAGTCGAATTCCGTAATCATACAGGCTCCCCATTTGTCCGCGATGACGGACGTGGCCGGTGAGATCGATTGGTTGAATCAACGGAACGAGATCGAGTTTGATTTGAACTTTTAATCCTTCAGAAAGCGGGAATAAGTAGTCGCACCGCATCTTCAGACCGTGGGCACTGATATTGAGCAGTTGTGCTTCCCCGTCATGGAGTTCTTTCTCTTCCCAGATGAGGCGATAAGGGATGAAGCGGGGGTTCGGTAAAATATAGCGAAATGTTTCTTGTCGTCGATAGCGCATCGGTTCACCTCATTTCTCTACCTAGATTATCGGCTATTTGAACCAAATCGTGAAGTACGGAAAACACCGAAAGTTAGGAAGCTCGGTTTACAGAATTGCAAACGCTTTCTATAATGGAAAGACAGAGTGGATAGAGGAGGGGTCGCATGAACGTCAAGGATTTACTCCGACGCTATTCGATCGACGAACCAATCATCTACGCGAAAAATTTACACGGGCAGTGGGTTAAGCTCGAACAACTTCCGCCCTACACCATACTAGAGGTCGAGGCGACGGACGAGGCCATCGAGGTGCTCGCCATCGACGCGTACGTGGCGCTCACCGTTTGTCGGGAGAAATCGTCGCTTGAAGACGCACGTCCTTATGCGGTGCGGCTTCACATCACAGGAAAGTAAAAAACCGCGAGCCCATCGGCTCGCGGTTTTGATTAGGCTACTTTTTCTGTCTCATCGTCCTGTGGAACAGTCCGTTTCGCATAATACATGAACGGAGTCGCCATCCAGGCGATGATGAACTTGGCGACATACGTCGTGATGAAGATGTTCCACCAGATATCCCATTCCATACCCCAAAAGGCAATCGTACAGAACGTGAGCGTGTCGATGAACTGAGAAACGACGGTCGAACCAGTCGTCCGAAGCCATAATTTTTTCTCGCCTGTCTTGGCACGAATCTTCGAATAGATGAAGACGTCGAACAGTTGCGAGACGAGGTACGCGGCGAGACTACCGAGCGTAATGAGCGGAAGCATCGAGAAGAGCGCCTCGAAACTCTCATGCATGAACAACGCCTCCTCAAACGGCTCATAGAGCAATGCGTACTGCATGAGCACGGTCGAGACGACCAAGATGAAGAAACCAAGCCAGACGCCTTTACGGGCGGTGTGACGACCATATTTTTCGTTCAAGATGTCAGTCGCTAAATAAAGGGAACCGTAGACGATATTCCCGAGAGTGAAGATGAAACCACCGATTACAATCTGCTGTGTCACTTGGATGTTGGCGACGACCGAGGCCATCGCGATCCAGGCGAACAGTCCGACGCGTCCGAACAGCTTGTAGCTGAGGACGAGCAGACCGAGCGTGAGCAAGGCAGAAGGAATCCATAACCATTCATTGAGCATGGGGATCGTACTCCTTCCAAATCATTCATTCTGTCAACTTTACAAGTTTATAGAGGAACGGAAACCGTGTCAAGACAGTTTCCATGACCAAAAGAAAAAGCGACCTGTCCTCATAAGGAAAGGTCGCTTCATTTGATGCCTCCGACGAGAATCGAACTCGTGCTGCAGCATTACCATTGCTGAGGTCTGCCACTAACCTACAGAGGCGGTTACAACTAGTATGTTACACAGTCTCTCGAAAAAATTCAAGCTTTTTTAGAATAATAAGACCCCCGTCCTCCTCATAGAGAGAAGGGCGGGGGTGCGTTGAATTAAGCTTACTTCGTCCGGACCCAAACGGCTCCAGCCGAGTTGTCTTTCGCTTCGCCGACGACGTCGACGACGAGTCCGTATTGTGGAAGTTTACGGCCCGCATCTGGGATGAGCGAGTTGATGTACGTGTTGGCGTCGTTGAACTGTTTCACGCCTGGTTGAGCTTTGTAGTCATAAATGCCACGGCTCGGTGAATCGATGTACCAAGGGAGCGTCTTATCTAAGCTGAACGCCGCGTCTGCGATCTGGTAACGCGTGCTGCCTGTGACTGTCTCTTGACCGTTCAAGTTGCCGATAAGGGCCTCAGGGTGTGAATCGACGACACCGAGGAAACCTTCACCCGGGTGGATGCCGACCCAGTTGTCTGAGAACGAGTCATCCGCATACCAGACGACGAGACCTGTGTTGTACTTGACGCCACGGCCGTTCAAGAGACCTGTGTCTGCCCCTTCATGGTTGCGCCATTCGAGGTAGTAGTAGTGCGGTTTCGTGTCATAGCCGTCCGACTTGACGAAGCCGTCGAGCGTGACTTTCTCCGCGCCTTCCGCATCATCTGCGAGAAGCGATTGACCGCCTGACGTGATCGACAAGTTGTCGAGTGCGAACCCTTCAAGCGCAAGTCCGCCGTCCGTCACGTATTCGAAGACGATTTGTACGTCTTGACCAGCGAACTGTGACAAGTCGTACGTTTTGTTCACCCAAGCGCCGTTCGTCGATTCGGCACCGTTTCCAGTGTTGTCATCGCCATAGACGTCAAGAACGACTTCTTTGCCGCCGCTGAGTGCTTTTACGTACAAGTAGTCGTAGTCATACTCGATATCGAAGCGTGTGTCGAATGCGAGCGTACCGTCCGCGCCGAGTTTGACCGTCGGTGTTGCGAGTTCCGTATGCAAGTTATCGCCTTTTGTCGAGTAGTAGTAATACTCGCCGAAAGCTGGTTCGATGCCTTTTACTTTCTTATCTGGAAGGTTTACTTTCAACAATCCAGGGTTCGTCGATTTCGTCACCGATTGATCGAGTTTCGAGACGAAACCTTGTTGCGTGATATCTTCAAGATCAACTTCCGTGATGTTCGCCCAGTTACCGCCCATCAACTTCTGGAAGTACTCTTTGTTTTGTGGCGAGAAGCTCGTCGGCTCCGTACCTGCCACTTTACCAGCCCAGCTGCCGCCACTCATGATCGACCATGATTGGACCGGTTCGCCTTGACCTGTGTACTGTGTGTCGTACTCATCTGGAAGACCGAGGTCGTGACCATACTCGTGAGCGAAGACGCCGACTGCGCCGTCTTCTGGCTGAATCGTGTAATCGAATGCAGCCATTTGACCGCCCCAGTACGGGACGTCTGCTGTCGTTCCAGCTACGCGGTATGGGCTGTTCCCAACGACCCAACGGTGTGACCAGACTGCGTCATCACCGAGGACACCGCCCCCAGCTTCTTGACCGGTACCGGCGTGAATGATCATCAAGTGGTCGACCAAGCCGTCCGGCTCGTTGAAGTCGCCGTCACCATCAAGGTCATAGAGATCGTATTCATCATATTCAGCGAGGTCCATGCCTGAGGCGACCGCCGCGTTCAATGTGTCTTTGACGAGTTGACGTGGACCAGGTCCGATGTTGTCGTTCCCGCCAGCCGGGTTGTCACCACCGTAGTCTTTCGCCGTGCCCGGGACCGTCAACCAGTCCGAGACCGTACCGTCGACCGTGTAGCTACCACCCGATTGTTCTTCATAGTACTGTTTGAACGTTTGGACTTTCTCACCGTTGAACAGTTCGAACGACTCGTCGCCGAACATATACTGCTCGTAGTGCTCTTTACTGAAGTTATCGCTATACAGATAGCCTTCTTCTTGAACGACGTTGTTATGTTTGAAGTCGCTGTACTCGACGAGAAGAACGAGTACTTTGTCTTCGCGGACGGCGCCGTTATAGCCAGCTTGCTGGGCCGGGTCGACTTTGACTTGGCCGTTCGGCTTGCCTTTACGATAGTTCGCTTGTCCTTTTTTCGCTTTGTCGAGGAGACGCTTCGATTCTTTCTCGAATTGGTTATGTATCTTCTCTTTTGCTTCAGCGGCTTTATCGTTCAAGCCATGCTTATGGACATCTTTCGCATTGCCTTGCTTCTTCTCGATATAGGCATCGACGGCCTTGTGACGCTCGGTTGCCGAGAGTCCCTTTTTGATGACGCCTCGTTTCTCGAGGGCTTTAGCGAGTCGATCCTCATCGATAATGTTGTGATCGAATGGAGCGGTCGAGCTAGGGGTTGGCAACGGTGAGGACGCGAGTGGAGCGGCACCGACGGCCGGAATCGCACTGACGCTCATGACCGATGTCAGCGCGACGGCGAGCGTCGTGCGACGGATGGAACGTTTTTTCATTTGTACTAACCTCCTGTGAAAATAATGGGAAATTGTGTGAGCTTGAATCCAACGTTAAACTTGTGTCAGATTAATGTCAATATTCAGAAAATGGGAATCAAAAAAAGAGACTTTCGTCCCTGTTGGTCCTTAAGACCTAAAGAATCGGAGTCTCTACATCGATGATGCCGTAATGAAATTTGGACGTTTTGCGAACAATCCTTGTGAAACCAAACGTTTCAAACGTCTCACTCTCGAAGTGAGCCTTTAGGACAATTCGTTTGGTCGCGACACGACGGGCCTCCGTCATGAGTTCAACAGACAGTGGATTCGTGTTGGCGAGGAATCGTAATGGGTTCAAGTGAACCGATTCTGAAATCGTCTTTTCGAACATCGGATCGAAGTAGACGACGTCGAATGAATCGTCCGGACACGTCTTCAAATAGGTGAGGGCATCCGTCCAGACGACCTCGAGTCGACGCATCGCCTCATTGACCGCATCATGCTTCTCTTCCCAGACGGTCATGCCCTCTTTGACGAGCATCGCGGTGACGAATTCACTCTCGAGTCCGACGGCACGACCGGCCGGACCGACGGCGTGACTGAGGACGATACTGTCTGAACCGAGTCCGAGCGTGCAGTCGAGGACGCGGTCACCTGGTTTGATTGCGGCAGCATCGACGAGCGGGTCGTTCCCGCCACGCGCGAGTTGCTTCACCCGGAACACTGAGCTCGAAGGGTGGAAGAAGAACGGTTCATCGCCGTCGAGCGGTGTATATTCGACGCGACGTTTATCAAATACGAGCACGCCGAGTTGATGGCGCGTCTTCAACGTCTCGATTGAATGTTTGCGCCGGGTGACGAAACGGACGCCATACGTCGCCGCATGGGCCTCGGCGCGTGCGATAATCGCCTCGGTCGGGCGTAAACAAGTCGTAACGATATAAGTCATATGATCTCCTTACCGAAAAAATGAGACGCAGAAGCGTCTCATTTTTTCTTGCTGAGTAAATCCGACAACTCGTCGATGAGCGCCTTATGGGAGGCGAGTTCTTTCTTCTTCTCATCGTTCGGGTTGATTGGACGTTTCGAGCGGCTTTGGAGCGCCTCGAGCGTCTCGTCGATTGACGATTTAAGCGTGTCCCGATCTTCTGGCTTGAGTGTGACCTCGTGCGGGTTTTCACCGCTCGCATCGAGTTCACGTAGACGAGCCATCAATTGTTTTGCTTCGCGGTTCAAATCAGCGAGTAATCTGTCAATTTGTTCCAAACGAAGCTTGATTCCATCACGTTCTGTAAACATTTGTTTCACCTCTTTTATAGGGATAACCCTGTTGTCTCTTCCCATTTACTTTACCATATTTTTCGAACAACGAAACTACCGGGAATATATTCCATTTTTATTGACTGTGGGAAACACTGTTTCTCTATGCCCACACGACATCCGACTGGTATACTGACTTAGCTAAAAAGGAGGTGGTTGGATGCAGTCGACAACTCATCCACCAAAAGCGCTCAAAGGCGCCATTTTATCCATCACGACGTATTTGGTCTTATCTGTATTAAAAGTCGTCTTCGGTTATGTGTACAATTCGGAGGCCGTCCTCGCCGACGGATTCAACAATACGACAGACATCATCGCATCCATCGCCGTCTATATCGGCATTCGCATCGCCGCACTGCCCCGAGACGCCGAACACAAATACGGTCACGCCAAGATGGAGACGCTCGCCGCGCTCGTCGCCTCGCTCATCATGGTCGCCGTCGGGGTGTTCGTCCTATTGAACAGTATCGCTACTTTAGTCGGTGGTGAATATGTGGAACCGAACCCGCTCGCCGCCGTCGTCGCGTTCGTCAGTGCACTCGTCATGTTCGGTGTGTATGCATACAATTCGAGATTGGCCAAGCAAACTCGATCGCTCGCCTTGAAGGCGGCCGCTAAAGATAATCTAGCCGATGCGATGATCTCGATCGGGGCGACGCTCGGCGTCCTGTTTGCCTACTTTAAATTGCCGTGGATGGATACAGTGCTCGCTGTGCTCATCGCTGGGATGATTATCAAGACGGCGATTCAAATCTTTCTCGACGCGACCCATCAGCTCTCGGACGGGTTCCCCCCAGATCTCGTCGATTCCTATGAAGAGACGATTCAACATTTTGATGCCGTCAAGGAAGTGCGTGAGATCAAGGGACGACACCTTGGCAACCACGTCATGCTCGACGTGACCATCGCCGTCGAAGGAAGTCTGACCGTTGAGGAAGCGCACGATCTATGTGATGATATCGAGCGAGAACTCGATGAACATCACGCCGTCGATTCGGTCCACATCCACATCGAACCGGTCTGATTTCGGTTATCTTTTGCGCTTCACGCCGCCGTTCGTATATAATGAGTGTGGAAAGACTATGAGATAACTGGTAAGGAGGGCACGGGATGGAAATCGTGCGTCAACCTATTCGTCAGATTGATGAGATCGAATATGAGCATTTTAAAAAATATGGTCAAAGTTCTTATGGCATCTCAGCCGAAGAGTTAAAAGGTATTTTTGTCGAGATGGGCGAAGAACAGGTGTACTCAGCCGACGCCCATAGCTATGGGGAGGACTTTTATTACGACCTCCGTGTGGATGGTCAAATCGTCGGAAAAGTGTTGCTTTTGAAACTGGCTCGCGTCTATCAGCTCGATTTGATGGTGTTCGACGCCTTCAAGGGTAATGGCTATGCGACAGAAGGCTTGCGCCTCGCGCTCGAACAATCCGATTTAAGAGAAGGACATATTGTCCGTGCTGGCATCCCGCCGACGAGCCCGCATCAGGAAGCGGTACGCCGTGTCCTCGAGAAGAACGGCTTCGAGAAACGGAACGGGCTTTTCTATTTAAACTTTAAAAAGCGATATGTAATCAACCACTGAACTGACGGCGTCTGACGCGTCAGTTTTTTCGTATGGAGGTTTTACCGATGAAACAAGTGACAATCAACGACATCGCCAAACTGGCCGGGGTCGCCAAAAGTACCGTCTCCCGTTATTTAAACGGGGGCTCGGTCGGACAGGCGACACGCGACAAGATTGAGCGGGTCATCGAAGAGACGAACTATGAGCCGAACCAGTTCGCGCAAAGCTTGAAGTCGAAACAGACGAAAATGATTGGTGTCATCGTCCCTCGGCTCGATTCCTATGCGGCTTCGCGCACGATGATGGGCATCGATGAACGCTTGACCGAGCGCGGCTATCAAATGCTGGTCGTCAATACGGCCCAACAGACCGAACGTGAGATCGAGCAGCTGTATAACTTGGCGAAACAAAAAGTGGCCGGCATCATCTGGCTCGGGACGACCGTGACGGAACGACACATGCAGGCAATTCAAGACATTCAAATCCCGGTCCTACTGATCGGTCAAGAGCACGAACAAGTCCATAGTCTCGTCTATCCCGATTTTGATGCGGCGTACGCCCTCGGGAAGCAGTTCGTGGATTGGGGGCATCGCGGCATCATCTATGTGGGTGTCGAGGCTTACGACATCGCCGTCGGCCAAACGAGACGTGACGGTTTCTTGCGCGCCTTCAACGAGGCGGGTGCGGATGTGAAGACATACACGACGTCATTTAAAATCGATGATGCGATTCCGATTGGGATGCAGATTGGACATGAGCTGTCGGCGTCACTCGTCGTCTGTGCGACCGACAACATCGCCCTCGGCGTATTGAAGGGGCTTGCTAACGCCGGTAAAACGGTGCCGGGCGACATCTCGGTGAGTGGATTCGGCGGCTATGATTTCACCGAAGTGCTCCATCCGTCGATTACGACCGTACACCTTCCATACCGACGGACCGGGTCCCGTGCGGCTGACATGATTGTCCAATTGTTAACAGGTGAAACCATCCCGATGAAAACGTTCACAACTTTTGAATTAAAACTGCGAGAAAGCGTTGACATTTTAAATTAAATCGATTACATTTGTGTTGCGGAACCGGTTCCGCAACATTTTTTTATTCGATTTTGGAACCGGTTCGATAAGTGGTACGAAGCACGAAATTTAGACACGGAGGTGGACGGATGAACACCGTACATTGCATTGGTGAACTATTGATTGATTGGGTTTGCGAGGATGCGTCGAGCGACCTCGTCAACGGGACGACATTCGTGAAGAAGGCAGGGGGCGCACCGGCGAACGTCGCCGCGGTCGTCAGTAAACACGGTGGAAGCTCGAGTTTTCTCGGTCAAGTCGGGGCTGACCCGTTCGGCCGGTTTTTGAAACAGACGCTCGTCGACAACGGAGTCGGTGTCGAGAATCTGGTGGAGGAAGGTGACACGACGTTCGCGTTCGTGTCGATCCAAGAAGATGGGGAACGAGACTTTACGTTCCGCCGCGGCAGCGACGGGGATTACGCGTTCGAGTCGATCGACTTGTCGGCATTTAAACCAGGTGACATTGTCCACTTCGGCTCTGCAACGGCGCTCCTCGAAGGCGAGTTAAAGAATGCCTATTTTAAACTGCTTCAGTTCGCCAAACGGGACGGCCTGTTCGTCTCATTCGATCCGAACTATCGGGACGCGCTCGTGACAGATCTTGAAGCGTTCAAACAAGACTCACTTCATTTTATCGCCGAAGCGGATTTCGTGAAGTTGAGTGAAGAGGAAGCACATTTGTTGACGGGACTTGACGATTTAGACCAGGCGGTCGCGTCACTCCTTGAAACGGGTGCGAAACGAATCGCCATCACGCTTGGCTCACGCGGAACGCTCATTGCGACGAAAGACGTCAAAGACGTGATTTCATCGGTGAAAATCGATAGTGTCGATTCGACGGGAGCCGGCGATGCCTTCGTCGGAGCCTATTTATACCGATTGTCGACGCTCGGGCTAGATGACGATCGCTTACTAAAGGACATCGAATATGCGAACGTGACCGGAGCGCTAACGTGCACCGCTTACGGCGCGATTCCTGCCATACCATCACAACAACGCGTGTTTGAAACGCTAGGAGGGAAACCAGCATGAATTACAGACAAGAAGCAGAAGCGATTTTAGAGGCAATCGGCGGAAAAGACAATGTCGCCGCCGCGGCCCACTGTGCGACCCGGCTCCGTCTCGTCTTGAACGATGAATCGAAAGTTGACGAGAAGAAACTTGACGCACTCGATGTTGTCAAAGGAACGTTCTCGACAGGTGGTCAGTATCAAATCATCATCGGTGCAGGTACGGTCAACAAAGTATACGCCGAGTTCGCGGAATTGACAGGTCTCGGTGATATGTCGACAAGTGACGTCAAGTCGGCCGGCGCGAAAAAAGGAAACCCGCTCCAACAGTTCGTGAAGATGCTATCTGATATTTTCGTACCAATCATCCCGGCCATCGTCGCCGGCGGTCTCTTGATGGGGATCAACAACTTGCTCACAGCACCTGATTTGTTCTTCGACGGCAGCTCATTGATCGACCAGTACCCTGGCATCGCCGACCTCGCCGCAATGATCAATACGTTCGCCAACGCCGCTTTCGTCTTTCTACCCGTCCTGATTGGGTTCTCCGCCGCCAAGCGGTTTGGGGGTAATCCATACCTCGGCGCTGCGCTCGGGATGATCATGGTTCACCCGGATCTCGTCAATGCTTACGCGCAAGCAACGGTCGGCGATATTCCGGTTTGGAACATTCTCGGCTTTGAGATTGAGAAGCTCGGTTACCAAGGACAAGTGTTACCAGTACTCGTATCCGCTTATATTTTATCGAAAATTGAAATCAATATCCGTAAATTTATGCCAGCGTCACTTGATATCTTACTCACACCATTGCTCTCACTCCTCATCACAGCGTTCGTCACGTTCGCATTCGTCGGACCGATTACGCGTGAAGCAGGTAACTTGATCATCGATGGTCTCGTTTGGACGTACGACTCGCTCGGCTTCTTCGGTGGTCTCGTCATGGGTCTCTTGTACGCACCAATCGTCATCACAGGAATGCATCACAGCTTCATCGCGATCGAGACACAGCTTCTTGCTGATATCGCACGCACAGGTGGATCATTCATTTTCCCAATCGCAGCGATGTCGAACGTCGCGCAAGGTGCTGCCACACTCGCTGTCTTCTTCTTGACACGTGATAAGAAGATGAAAGGTGTCGCTTCGGCATCTGGTATCTCGGCACTCCTCGGAATCACGGAGCCGGCCATGTTCGGTGTCAACTTGAAACTACGCTATCCGTTCATCGCGGCTATCATCGGTTCAGGGATCGCCTCGGCGTTCATCGTCGGACGTGAAGTCCTCGCAGTAGCGCTCGGTGCGGCAGGTCTTCCGGGAATCATCTCGATCGCACCGGCATCGATTGTCTCGTATATCATCGGCATGGTCATTTCATTCGCCGTCGCTTTCGGATTGACGTTCGTGCTTGCGAAACGCCAAGCGAAAAAAGAAGCAGTGAAACAAGCAGCATAAGAAAGAAAAAGGAAGTGATTGTATGAGTTGGACGAAGGCAGAGCGTTACCGCTCGTTACGTGACGTGAGTGCCCTCGAGATGGAGACGCTCCGCACAAAGACGGCGGCTTCCCCGTGGCGGTTCGGATACCACATCCAACCGCCGACGGGCCTCCTGAACGACCCGAACGGATTCACGTATTATAACGGGGAATATCACATGTTCTATCAGTGGTTCCCACTCGGACCGGTACACGGTCTCAAACATTGGTACCATGTCACATCACCCGACCTCGTCACGTGGACCGACCGCGGGGTGGCGTTAGTCCCGGAGACGACCGAAGACTCGCACGGTGCCTATTCAGGTAGCGGGTTTGTGAAGGACGGGGAGCTCCACGTCATGTACACCGGCAACCACCGGACGGATGACTGGACGCGTCACGCCTCGCAAGTCATCGGCGTGTTGCGGGATGGAAAGATCGAACGTCGTAACGTCGCAATCCCGGACGTGCCGGCCGGGTACACGGAACACTTCCGTGACCCGAAAGTGTGGCTCGAGGATGGCGTCTATTACGCCATCGTCGGGGCCCAACGTAAGAACGAAACAGGTTGTGTCGTCTTATATCGTTCGACTGACTTGGACGACTGGACGTTCCTCGGTGAGATTGAGACAGGACTCGACCCGTTCGGTTACATGTGGGAATGTCCTGACGTGTTCGAACTCAATGGACAACACGTCCTCGTCTTCTCGCCGCAAGGTATTGAGCCTGAAGGCCACCGTTATCACAACATCTACCAGTCTGGCTTCTTGATCGGCAAGCTCGACGTCGAGACGTTGACGTTCACACATGACGCGTTCGAAGAACTCGATTTCGGTTTTGATTTCTACGCCCCGCAGACGACAGAACAAGACGGACGTCGCGTGCTCGTCGGTTGGATGGGACTCCCGGAAATCGACTATCCGACGGACCGGTTCGGCTGGGCACACGCCTTGACGTTACCGCGTATGCTCACAATCGAGGACGGATCGCTCAAGCAGCGTCCGGTGGTGGAGATGGCAAAGCTTCGCCAAGACACATTCCTCGACGCGTCCGACACGTCAGTCAGCGTTGCGACACCGGACCGGTATGAGCTTGAGGTGAAAACGGATGGGACGGACTTTAGCCTCGAATTGTTGCAAGTTGAAGATGAGTCACTCGTCATTCGTTACGATGCAACGGCAGGCGAGTTGACGATCGATCGGACGAATGCTGGAGAGCCGTTCGCGACCGAGTATGGCACGACACGGACGAAAACGATTGCTGTCGAATCACTTCACGTCTTCGTCGACTCGTCGAGTGTCGAATGTTTCGTCAATGACGGCGAAGCGGTCGCTACGCTCCGTGTGTTCCCAAGCGAGCTCGAGAAACAGTTGCGCTATGAAGGGGCGACGGCGAGCCTGACCGGTTGGACGTATCAATAAGGAAAAGCTGAGCTTCGGCTCGGCTTTTTTTGTTGTTCCAAAATGTAACGATTTCAAGTTTTGCTTATGATACTGTGAAAATAGGTAATTGATTACATAAAAATGGAGGTTGAATCGCTAGTGTGGATAATATTTGGAGTACTGACGGTCGCTGCGACATTGTTCAACTTGTATACGTTCATGGTCGGAAAAGATTTCAAGCTGCCGATGGCGATTGCGTTGTCGCTGACGGCGCTCACCGTGTGCGCGGACTACAGCTATTTATCAGTTTGGGTCGAAGCGGAGGATTGGGGTGCGTTAGCGGATGTCATACCAGGTATGGGACGGGCGTGGTGGGTCTTGACGAGCATCTCGATTCTATTGAACCTATTGCCGATATTTTTAGAGCGCAGCAGAAAGCGTGTGTGACGAGTTTCTTGATAGTATGTAAAAATTTGCGAAACCTTTCGTCCGGATTTTCGTAAAAGATAACGATCAACATGAATGGGGTGAAGCGCATGAAACTAGATCGGGCAATCTTCACAGGGGCTTCGGCGATGTTCAAAGCATTTATGAACTCAGAGGAGAATGAGTTGAACAGAGAAGAGATGATTCAAGCGAGAGTTGCTGAGTCTTCAGGAATTGGTTCGTTCAATGAGACAGATTTCATCATGTTCAATGGAATCGAAAAAGTGAGTCCGTTCGCGGACATGCTGCGTAATGCAGATGATGCGTTCGAAGATTCCATTCACGGGGAACCGGACTTTGACTTGGAGCTTCATTGGAAGGGCAGGATGATGGCACAGTATCATCTTTGGCTCGGACAGAAACATCAACCGAGCTTTTTGATGGATGTGACGCATCCGCATCTCATCTATCGCGTGTCGAGAGATATGACGAATCAGTTGATTCAAGTGCTCGGGGTGGATGAGTGAACGAGTGACGTGGAATGTGAAACTTTACTTGCTTGAATCGCGTATATCATCCATATACAGACAGAGGGAGTCTATTTATGAAACATCGACATACACCAGTCTTTGCTCTCGTCAGGTTATCACTTACCTTGACCGGTTGTGCCTCGAACGATTTCCGGACGGATGGGATTGAAGAAGTCCGCGTCTCGGAATCGGACGGATTCAGCAGTTTTCAAGAGCGCGATCTCGTCACGTTCGACGAACCGGAAGCGATTCAAGTATTCGAAGACATGCTGCGTGAGGCAGACGAACTTCCAGGTGTCGCCAATGTGGTTGGGCCGGAATACGATATCGAAATCCGCTTCGAGGACGGGGAGACGGACCGCTATTACCTTTGGCTGAACGATGATGCGAAGTCCGCAAGCAGTCTTTACGACGCGGACGACACAAATATCGGCTACCACCTTCCGGCTGACGTGACGGACGAATTGATCAATCTGCTCGAGTCAGGCGACTAAAAAGACGCCTAAATGGGCGTCTTACGAGTTGAAGCGGATAAAGCGTTCAATCTGTTGCTCGCTCTTTCGCGCTTGACGGCCGATCCAAATCAGATGGCCGGGGCTGTTCAAGATGGTGAGCTGGGCGTGCGGGATGAGCCGTTTCGCATGATGCGCGTGACGGACCGGCACGGCCTTGTCATTTTTAGAGTGGACGATATACGTCGGGCACGTCACCCCGAGCAACGCTTCATCGGTCACTTGTTGACGAAGGTCGAACTGGGCACCCAGACCGAACGCCATTTGACTCGCGACTCGCTTCAACAAGAAGATATCGTACGGGGTCACTTCGTCTCGAATCACGTCTAATGCGAGCAGGCTCGTCGATTGAATCATGCGGGCCGTCGCTTCGAACGGTTGTTTTTGAATCGCCCGGAAGACGAAATGTTTCATCGCGAACTGAAGCGCAATGAAAGCCGGTTGGGCGACGTTTCGGCTGATGTAGCGCCGATACGGGAAGTCGACGACACTCGTCACCGCGGCCGCAAGCGTCAAGCTGAGCGCGTGGTCGTTCTGCGATGCGAGCTCGATGGCTGTCGGTCCCCCGGCCGAGATGCCGTACACGTGATATTGTTCGATTGCCATGACTTCCATCAGACGACGTAAGTTGGCGGCGAACGCTTGCGGCGAGGCTGAAAATGAGTACGGAGTCTCACCGTAACCGGGACGAGATGGGACAATGACCCGAAAACCGGACACGACGAGCCGGTCCACATGGTACGGTTCGAGGCTTGATGATTGGGTCCCATGAATCAGAACGATGACCGGACCGTGACCACGGTCCATATATTCGATTTTCGTGCCGTTGACGTGCGCGTAATGTTTCACTGCGGAAGGGCCTCCTTAAACGATTTGTAATGGAAAATACCTTTATTTCATGGAAATAACATGCTACTGTCTGTTTATACATATTTTACAAAGAGAAGTGAGGGGATTAAACCGTGAACAACCGAGAACGGTTACTCGAGGTGAGACGGTTTTTCGAACGCCATACAGATGATAACCATCCGAAGACGTTAGAAGACTTGCTCGAATATTTATCTACTATCGGAGATACTTCTAAGTTAGCAAAAAAATCAGTGAAAGACGACATCCAAGCATTGACCGATTCGGGGTTCGAGGTGCAGGATGAGCTCGAGAAAAACGGCCTCGCCAAAAAATATTGGCATTCGGCCCGTCTGTTTGAAATTCATGAGCTCCGGATGATGGTCGACGCGATTGTCGCGGCGAAGTTCATCTCAGAGGACGTGACGGAACGCATCGTCGAGAAGCTTCAAAAACTGACGAGCATCCCGGAAGCGGAAACGCTTCAATCGATTATTAAGACACCGAAAAAGAAACATGGACAAATCCCGTACCATATCGACCGCATCCAGCGGGCGATTCAAGAACAAAAGGCGATCTCGTTCCAATACACGGACGTCGTCGGCTTTGACGCCACGAAACGGACGTTCCCACTTCGCCGTGATGGCGAACGTTACGTCGTCAATCCGATCGACCTGCACTGGAACCATGAGCAGTACTATTTGATTGGTATCGATGAATCAATCGGGGAAATCCGAAACTATCGTGTCGACCGCATCGTCAATTCGGAAATCGTCGAGGACGATACGCCGCGCATGAAACAGCATTTGCCGGACGACTATTTCCAAAAGTCGTTCAATATGTACAACGGACTCGACGAGGAGATTGTCCTTGCCGTTGACGAGCGCGTCCTCCCGGTCATTTTCGACAAACTCGGCGAAGACGTCTCGATCACGCAAGACGGAGACCGCTTCCTCATCCGCTTCGATGCGGCCGTATCTGACGGTTTCGTCTATTGGCTCTTGTCACTCGGCACGCAAGTCGAAGTGCTCGAACCGGTCACACTCCGCGATCATATGCGCGAGACGATCGAGGCGATGGCCGGTCGATACGCAAAGGCGAGCATTCACTGAAACGATTGAAATGTAGATATGATATACTGCTTGCGACACTTGTAGAAGGGGGACAGGCGGATGTTAGATTGGATGCCATTAATCATTCCGATTGTCGCTGTCATTTTTGTCGCCGTCGTCGCAAGACGCGCCATGAAAATGGACCAAGAGAAATAAGCTAGGACGGACATCCTTCTCGTCATGAGGGGGATGTCTTTTCCGTCCAAAAGGAGGAGACCGTTGGATACCATCACACATACGCTGTTCGGTCTGACGCTCTACGGGGCGGCCGACAAGCGAGAGCTTCAGAAAAACGAAAAACGGGCCTTGTTCGTCACGACGCTCGTCGGGAGTCAAATCCCAGATAGTGACGTCATCTCGCGATTATGGGATACGGAAGGGATGTACCAGATGTGGCACCGCGGCATCACCCATTCGATTTTCCTCGTCCCGTTATTCGCGCTACTCATCTACATACTCGTGCGCGTTTTGTTCAAGGTGACCGATATCCGTTACTTCTGGTGGGCGCTCATATCCGTGTTCATCCATAACACGGCGGACTTGTTCAACGCCTGGGGGACCGGCTACTTCGAGCCATTATCTGATGTCCGAGTCACGTTCGGTGTCATCCCGATCGTCGATTTCGTCTATTGGGGCATCTTCCTCGTCGCCTGGCTGATTGCACGGCGAACGGACGTCCGCCATACGGTGTATCGCTACGCCTGGGCCGCCATCGTCGTGCACGTCTTGATTCAAAGCGCGCAAGGGGCGTACTTGTATCAGTCGTATGCCGCCGATCACGATGAAGTGGCGCTGTCGGCCTCGTTCATCCCGACCCAGTTCACGGTCGTCACAAAGACAGATGAGTCGGTGTCGATTTACAGTGACTCGGTCTATCAAGAACCTGAAGTCCTTTACGAGTTGACGAGTGCAGACGATGCTGATTTGACCCCGCTCTTCGTCGAGAATAAAGAAGCGATCACGCTCAAACAGTGGTCCCCATTCGTTGTCATTGTCGAGGATGATGAGCGCCTTGGCCTTTACGATCCACGCTTCTTTGACGGTGAGTCGTCATTCCTTTACGAATACATCGAATTGTAGGTGATTCTATGCGTCGCATCCGTTATTTGTTCATCTTCGGTTACGAACAGGCACTCAGTTGTATCTTCCCGGTCGCCATCTTCGGGGCGCTCGCGTTGACAAAATGGTTCGACTTTCCGATTCCGCGCTATGACGTGCTACTCATTTGGTGCCTATTCGTCCAAGTCGTGCTCGTCAAAACCGGGCTCGAGACGATGGAAGAAGTGAAGGTCATCAGTTGGTTCCACGTCATCGGGCTCGGCCTCGAGCTGTTCAAAGTGCAGATGGGGTCATGGAGCTATCCCGACGAGGCGTTGACGAAAGTGTTCGGTGTCCCGCTCTATGCGGGGTTCATGTATGCGAGTGTCGGCAGCTACGTCGTCCAATCGTGGCGCCGCCTTGATTTGGAGTTTCTCAAGATGCCGCCACCGCTCATCGCGTTCGGTCTGGGAATCGCCATCTATTTCAACTTCTTTTGGCACCACATTTGGCTCGATTTGCGCTGGGTGCTGATTGGTCTCGTCTTTCTCGTCTTCGGTCGGGCCATCGTCACGTACCGGCTCGACGATCGTCGCTTCACGATGCCAGTCGTCGTCGCTTTCTTTTTGATCGCCTGCTTCATCTGGTTCGCGGAAAATATCGTCACGTTCTATAACGGTTGGGCCTATCCGAATCAGTTGAGCGGCTGGGCACTCGTCGACCTTGGCAAGCTGTCGTCCTGGTTCCTGCTCGTCATTATCAGTATCTTGCTTGTGGCGTGGCAGAAGCGAAGGCAGGAAATTCTATGAAAAAACGTGTGCAGCCACATCGGGTCGCACACGTTTTTTGGTTATGTCGTTGGTTGTTTGGAGCGGGCAATCATATGGACGATGAACACATACAGGGGAAATGTGAACGTGAGCGCGATGATCAGCAGCCCGACGGCCGGACTTGGCCATGCCGCTTCATTCGGAGCGGGGACGATCCGTGTCCAGACATAGGTGAACAGCGCTAAATAGGGGAGCCATAGCACGTACAGGGATAGGTTCCATGGTGAAGGAGCCAGTCGCCTGATCTGTTTGACGATGAGCCGCGCGAACAACCAGAGTGAAGCAAGAGCGATAGAGACGATGACTAGCATATAAATATTGCCTATGATCAAATAGAGCCGTCCGCTGTTGGCAAGCAGTTGAATGTTTACGAACAGGGTGAGCGCGAGCTGGATGGAGAGGGTTTGTATGTTGAGAAAGTGTGTCATAGAGATCTCCTCGAAAATGAAATGGTGATGAAACTTTGTCTGTTAGTAACCGTAAAAAGAGGTGAGGTGATAAGTTTGATTGATTTAATCGGGTTTTGGTGTATCGCGCTCGCGCTTGTTGGCGCGACAGTCATGTATTTCGTCCAATGGTGGAAAGACCGAAAGTTAGGAAAGTTGTTTGCGTCCATTGGATCGCTCATGTTAGTCATGCTAGTGTTGCTCGTAACGGTTCCAGATACATATGACCGGATGTATAGTCGCTACATGACAGAGACGGGAATGTGTTATGTAATCGATAACGGTGCGAAAGCCCGTGACATCGATGTATATCTGAATGGCGTGCCGTACGAAACGCGCGATCGTCCCGATATTCCGTTCGGTCCTGGCGTTGAATATGAATGTACGATCACGTTCACGCAGGAGTTGAAGACGCTCGTCAATTATGAGTTACGATCTGAGGATGGTGATGTACTATTTTCGACATACTAAGGTGTTCCTTTCATGAAGGAATACTTTTTTGTTTATCTCTTGATTGGGATGTTCGATGTAGCTGGAACACTTAAAAATTGTGCCTGAGTATATGAGCAATTTAATAGTAGCATAATTTATCTCTTTATTTTTTGAATATTGTTATTATTTACAATATTTCTGTGATAGAATCAAAAAAACACATATGGCTTTTTTTTACTTTTAAATTGAGGAAATGTTTTATTTTGGAGAGCCTTCTTTTTTGTTTGTGTTATTAGGCGATCAAATTTAAAAGGAAAGAATCTCATGGCTCAAAAGGGAGAGAAACAGATGAACTGGATTGCTCAAAAATCGGCTCAGTTTTTTATCACCATATTTGTATTGATTGCGATCAGTGCCTTGCCTTCACTCGTCGTGCAACTCGAGTTCGTCCCATCGAACTACTGGCACGGGATTCAACAACAATTCAGTCAGTTGGCGAAACTCGATGAGATTACATATTTCAACGTCACCGCGCAACGCGAGTTACCGTTATTGCCAGATCTTGCCCCGCTCATGAAAGAGACAGTCATCATCTTTGTGACGTCACTCATCGTCTCGGTCGGGTTTGCCCTTTTGTACGCCTATTTCTTTTATCGGAGCGGGAAGCGCGTGCGCACGGTGCTTCAGCAAACGAGCCAAACGCTCGAGATGATTCCAGATTTGTTTTGGCTCATCTTTTCGCAATTCCTCGCCATCACGATTTACAAGAAGACGGGGTTTGATCGGATTGAAGTCGCAGGTGGGTTCGCTGAATACATACGCTTTTTACCGATTGTGACGTTGACACTCACGATTCTGTTCTTCTTCCTTAAATGGTTGACGAAACATATCCTCGAAGAAGAAGTGTCGTTGTTTCTCGAGCTGGCACGGGCCAAAGGCGTCCGACCGGCCGCCCTGTTCTGGAGACACTTGCTCCCGAATTTGGTGTATCGCTTCTACCTCTTTTTCCGCTCGAACTTGATCACGGTGCTATCGAGTCTACTCATCATCGAATATTTATTTAACGTGCAAGGAATTTTCCGGTTTGCCGTTTATAATCCGGTCATGCCGATTCTGCTCGTCATCTTGTTGGTCGTCTATATCCCGATCTTCATATTGGATTTACTGGCGGAGTGGATCATCCCGAACGCCTGGAAAGGAGGGATTTGATGCGTCGGACGCTACTGCGTGACCCGATTTTCATCATCGGGTTCGTGATTTTTGCCAGCTTACTGTTACTCAGTATCGGGAATACCGTATTCCGCGATGGCCAAGTCGATCAATTTTTGAACCGTTACTCCGACGAAGGTCGGTTGATTGGCATTCCACCGCTCGAACCGTCCAAAGATCAGTGGCTCGGTACCGACCGGGCCGGGAACGACTTGTTCCAGATGATGATTGAAGGCTTTAAATGGACGGTCGGTATTTGTGCGACCGTGGCGCTCGGACGGATGGCGATCGGCCTATTAATCGGGATTCCACTCGCGTTTCGCGGGGCGCGCGTGAACCGATTGTTCAAAATGGTGTTAGATGGTTTTTTGATTCTGCCCATCTCGTTATTGGCCATGATGATGCTGTTCCCGTCCTTTTTCTTCGCAGACTCGACCGTGGTGCCACCGCTTCTGGACCGCGTGACGCTACAGTTGACGGTCTTCGTGGCGCTCGGGTTGCCTGCCGTCACACTCTATCTCATTACAGAAGTCCGACAATTGCTCAAACAAGAGTTTATGATTGTCGCCGAGACGTTAGGCGGCAGTGTGTGGCATCGGACAAGACGACACCTGTGGCCGCACCTCGTTCCAACGCTGGTCATCGTCTTCATGCAACAATTCGTACAAACGTTGATGTTACTCATCCATCTATCTTTGTTCGGCGTCTTTTTCGGAGGAACCGTCTTCTTGTTTGAAGGGGTCAGACCGACGCTGTTTGAATGGTCGTCGATGTTCGGTTTTTATTTCACGCAGTTCACGGCGACGACGTGGGTGACGAACCATATGTTCCTCGTTCCGGCTCTCGGACTGTCCATGCTCGTCTTCATCAGCAATTTGTTGACGAGTCGGCTTGAGCGAGCGTTCCGGTTACGACGCCAAGAGGCGGTCGTCACGGAAGAGACGATGTCTCAAGTCGAGGCGGCGGCTGCGTCGCTGGCTGATTCGTTCACACTCGTGCATGCGGATGGAAAGTTTGCACTCGATGGAAAGAGACACAAGGACGATATCGTTTAGAGTTGTTCGATGATATCTCAACAGTGTCAGCGATTAAAAAAGTAAGATGTTTAAAGTGAATACAAATCTGGTGTTCCCACGAGTGGGAATGCCTTTTTCTATTGTTATTAACGGGCTTTATACTCATTGATATCTGAATAATCAAATAAAACAATAGTCATTTGGATAAATCTTGCTATAATTAATCCAACTAATAATTACCAAATGATACCTTGGAGGTAAAAATATGGGTGAAATTAAATGCTTACAGATGACTCGAAAATTTGAAGGTGACGGAATTGACACATATGCGTTGAAGCCAATCACTATAGATTTTAAAGCGGGTGATTTTGTATCCGTCATTGGACCATCAGGGTCAGGAAAATCGACACTACTAAGCCTCATAGGAACGCTTGACGTGCCGACAAGCGGTAATCTTTATTTCGATGGGAAAAAGCTAAGTCAATTGAACGCGAAAGAACTAGCCGATTTTCGTTTCGAGAAAGTCGGATTCATCTTTCAACAGTTCCATTTGATTCCCACATTGACCGCAATTGAGAACGTAATGGCACCGCTCTTTGGTCGTAAGGTCGACTACGACAAAAAAGAGCGGGCCTTATCGCTCTTGGAACGAGTCGGGTTACGGGAGAAGGCGGAGTCGTTGCCGTCCCAATTGTCGGGCGGACAACAGCAGCGCGTCGCGGTCGCCCGCGCCCTCATCCATGAGCCGGAATGGTTGCTCGCCGACGAACCGACCGGGAACCTCGATTCGGAGACGGGCGAGGTCATCTTCGAGCTGTTACGAGAGTTGAACCGGGAGAAGGGGTGTGGCGTCATCTGTGTGACTCACGACCCGAGTATCGCCGAGCGAGCGGATGTACAGATTCGCATGAAGGATGGCGCGGTCATCGAGGTGATCGACACGAGGGTGACGGGACATGCTTAAGTTCATCTGGAACTCATGGTGGCGCAACAAGGAACGGTTCATTCTGCTTCTCGTCGGCGTCTTGATCGTCAGTACCGGGTTGTCCTATCTCGTCGGGCTCACC
Source organism: Exiguobacterium sp. SL-10 (assembly GCF_004337025.1). Lineage (NCBI taxonomy): Bacteria > Bacillati > Bacillota > Bacilli > Caryophanales > Exiguobacterium > Exiguobacterium sp. SL-10. The sequence continues at coordinate 34,008 of NZ_SJUP01000003.1, forward strand.
GAGTCGAACAAGGGCACGGTCGTCTCCGAACTCGAGAAGCGATGGAAGTCCTCGTACCACATTGTCGTCCGGCCACCGGGCACGCGGAGCGTGACCGAGGAGTTGGACCTCCTCGAGCCGAACTATATGAGCGGACTTCAAGGAGGCATCACGCTCGAACAATATGAACAGATCAAACAGATCAGTGATATCGAGGTCGCGGCACCGATCGCGATGATTGGGTCATACGACTATTACACGGAAGTCGGAGAGTTCAAGTTGGATGAGACGGCGGTATATCGTGTCAACTTCAAAGAGGAGACGAACACGGGAGCCCATGTCGAAACAGACACCTCGACAACATATTTTCTTGGGAATTGGAGACCGATGGATGCCGATCCGAACTATGGGATGGCCCCGGTCCCGACTGGTACGACGTTCCGTCCTTCTTTTGGATCGAATTTCATGATTGCCGGGGTCGATCCGAAAGCCGAGTCGGAATTGGTTGGTCTTGATCAAGCAATCGTCGGCGGTGCTGATATCAGTCGCTATTTGCCCGAGGGAGAAGCAGAGGTCTCTCCAGAAGGAGCTGTACAGGTTCCGGCCATCATCAGCACGGATATGTTCGTGGATGCGAAGATGTCATTTGAATTGGAAAAGATCGATCTTCCTTTCAAAGGAGAAAGTGCACAGGAAATCGCAGAAAAGATACGTGATTCAGGCGGAGAATCGTACCTGAAGACCTTGTCCGGCGAAAAAATCGATCAAATCAATCCGGTGTCGACGGGAGATCTTCATCAAGAGCTCATCGATCAGTTTATGGCGGGACAAGGTTTTCAGTTGAGTGAGGACTTCACTTCATACAATTTTTTGGCGATGCGTCCCTCGTCTCTAAACTATGAGACCGTCACCAGTCCGTTCGCGGACCGCTGGCCGTTCGCCTATCAAGTGAAACCATATGAGGTGCCTGAGGATAGTCTATATCCCTACAAGCAGTTGTATCGTCCTCTCAACATGTTCGGGGAGACGAGTGCCGATTGGCCGAAGGTGAAACTCGACTATATCGGGGTCTTCGACCCGGGCAAGCTCGACATGGCGCGCGACCCGCTCACCGACCTGCCGATGGAGACGTATTTCCCGGCCAGGGCCGACTGGGTCATCGACGCGAACGACGAGCCGGTCAACCCGGTGAAGGAGATGTTGCCGCTCAACAACGACCGCGGCTTCCTCACACGCCCGCCGCTCGTCCTGACGACGCTCGAGGCGGCCGCTGCGATCCTCGGCGACCAGCCCATCTCGGCGATCCGGGTCAACGTGAGCGGGGTCGACGAGCTGAACGAGGCGAGCGAGGCGAAACTGCAGGCCGTCGCGAACGAAATCGAGGAGACGACAGGGCTCATCACCGACGTCACGCTCGGGTCGTCCCCGCAGATGGCGCTGACGTATCTGCCGGGTCTCAAAGAGGGCGAGGCGCTCGGGTGGGTCCAACAGCCTTGGGTCCGGCTAGGTTCCTCGTTCACCATCTTCGAGGAGACGAAGATGGGGATGGGTGGCGTCATCGCGAGCGTCATCCTCGTCGCGATTCTATACGTGTTCACGTCGAACGTGATCATGTTGTACGCCCGGAAGAAAGAGTTCGCCGTGCTCCTCTCTCTCGGCTGGGGACCGAGACAACTGTCTCGTCTTCTCTTGATAGAGGCGTTGCTGCTCGGTGGTGTCGTCGCCCTCATCGCGTGGTCGATCTTGGGTGCATTCCTACTCGCCGGCGATACGGCGACGACCGGCCTTCGCGTCGTCTTGATCGGGTTTGGCGGACTCGGGATTTATGTGCTGGGCTCGCTCGTACCGATGCTGATGATTCGACAAATCAAACCATACGAGGCGCTGCGCTCCGGTGCGACGACGCACGGGCTACGGCTCGTCCGGGCTGAGGGCGTGCTCGGGATGGCGTTCAACCAGCTCGTGACACAATGGAAACGGACGCTCTTGACGCTGCTCGCAATTGCCGTGCCGACGAGTTTGTTCATGTTCTTCCTGTTCGTCTCGGTCCGGCTACAGGGGGTCATGTTCACGTCGCTCCTCGGGGAGTACGTCGCCCTCGAGGTCGGGACGATGCACTATGTCGCCATGGGTGTGTCTCTCCTTATCGCCGTCCTGACGACGACGGAGGTCATGTGGCAGAACATCAACGAACGCAGAAGTGAGATCGCCATTCTCAAGGCGACCGGCTGGCGCTCGGCGAACGTACGAGGACTCGTGCTCGTCGAGGGAGGACTGCTCGGGCTCTTGGCTGGACTGCTCGGCCTGGTCGTCGCGGGCGTGCTCGTCTGGAACGTCTATGGGTCGCTCCCGCTTACCGAGGTGCTCTTCCTCACGGCTACGCTGCTCGTCCCGGTGCTGACGGGCTTGATGGGCGCGTTACTGCCGGCCCAGATGGCCGTCAACGTCTTGCCGTATCAGGCGATGCGCGGAACGCAGGTGAACACGAGACGGACCGAACGACGCTTCAAGTGGGTCCTCGGGACCGTCGCAGGCGGGCTCGGCGCAGCCGTCTTGACCTTGTTCTTCTTCGCTCTCCCGGAAGGCCAACAGGAGTCGGTGCCGCGTGAAATGGTCGATGTGCAAGGGACGCAAGGGGAGAAGTTAGGTGACCTCGATTCCGACTCGAAAGATCCAGAATCTTCGCCGGCGTCCTCGAAGACGGGTGCGGTTGAGTCCCGCGGCAGCCAGGCATATCGTTATTATGAATATGACGACCCGACCTACCGTGATGAACTCGTTAGCATCGAGAAAATCGTCCCGACTCCTGATGAGGTTGCCCCAGCTAAGCCAGGATACAAGTTGGTTTCGGTGGCGGTACGTGGGAAGACGCCTCAAGACGATGTGCATGCAAACGGTGGAACCATCAAGTACCATCCGCCAGGTTTTAAGTTACTAGATGACAAGGGTGAAGAGTACAAGGTGAAATCATTTAGTGTAGTTGAACGAGGGGGATGGGAACATAACTCTTGGCTTCGAGTCCCTTCAACGTCTTTAGTCACATTGACATATGAAGTTCCAGAAGACACAGTACGGGTCGCGCTTATCGTTAATGGGGATATAGTGGCCGGTGAATATGTGATTGGTGTGGATATTTCTAATAAACCTTCTGAGTCTTCACGAGAAATCGAAAAACGAGGAAATGATTCGTATCGTTATTATGAATATGACGACCCGACCTACCGTGATGAACTCGTCAGCATCGAGAAAATCGTTCCGACTCCTTCGGAAGTCGCCCCTGCTAAGCCAGGATACAAATTGGTTTCGGTGGCGGTACGTGGTGACACACCGAAGGCCGGGACGGACTCAGATGGGGGAATTATCAAATACTATCCTCCGGGCTATAAGTTGCTTGATAATCAAGGAGAAGAGTATAAAGTCAAAACATTCACGATGGTCGAACGAGGAGGCTGGGAACACAACTCCTGGTTACGTGTTCCGTCTACATCTTTGGTCACCCTGACCTATGAAGTTCCAGAAGAAACTAAGCGTGCAGCGCTCCTTGTGAGCGGAGAGATTGTCGGAGGAGACTACGTGATTGCCTTCGATATCAACTAAGTAAAGTCACAGTGGAATTAAAACGTGTTCAAAGCATCGATTATTGCTTTGTGCACGTTTTATTTTGGATTAATTTCGCATCTGAATTCTTCTTAAGAATATACGCATTTATTTTCAAACGGCCTAAACGATTAGAGAATCTGCATGTCCGTTGATAAGGTTTTGCACTATGGAAAAGAACGTCTAATTAGCGCTATTCGCATCTCTCAATCTGTCGAAGAGTCGACTTAATACAGGATTGCAATCAAGTATATGTCAGAGAAAGTGGAGGAAGGATTTCAACGAATGCATATCGAATGATGTGATGTAAAAGATGTTATTTGTTGTTCATTCAGAGTCGACGTTAAAGCGTGTAGAAACAATTCATTTCAAAGGAGATTATTAGATGGAATCAAATACAGTGACGGTATCATCTCTCGTTGATGCGCCAATCGATAAAGTATGGCGACTTTGGACAGAACCTGACCATATTAAGCAATGGAATCATGCATCAGAAGATTGGCACACGACGGAAGCAGAGAATGACTTGAGAGCCGGTGGAAAGTTTCGAAGTCGGATGGAGGCTAAAGACAAAAGTATGGCCTTCGATTTTGAAGGTGTATATGATGAAGTATTAGTCAATCAACTCATTCAATATCACTTTGAAGATGAACGCAGAGTACACATTTCATTTGTTTCAGAAGGTGAGCAAACAAAAATTGTTGAAACGTTTGACGCGGAATCGATGAATCCGCTTGAGTTACAGCGTCAAGGTTGGCAAGCAATCCTTGAGCATTTTAAAAAGTACGTTGAAGAAAACTAACGTATGCATAAAAAAGTTTGAGAGGAGACACTCTGTACACTTTTCGATGTCGAAATGTAAACAGAGTGTCTATTCTTTATTTTTTCAGAGGTGAGGATATTATTGTATGAATTCAATGAAGTAGAGCTCAACCCATTAAAAATGGTTTTTCCTAGAAGTAGGATTATCTCTCAGGACCACCAACGTATTTCGTTTTTCCATCCCAAAAATCATTAAGATGATTCCACCATTCAAGTGATTCTTGATGCAAATATTCATGAAATACACTCGTCTCTCTTCCGCTGTATAATAATTTGTTTTGCATATCTTCCAATAATCCGATTGTCACAGCTTCTTTAACGTAAGGATCACCAGTTGTGTGAAATAATTCAATGACATGAAACACCGCCGGAAACTCTTTCAACTTGTTTTGTCTATACAAGTCAACGATGTGCGCAGCAAGATCAGCAAAATCGATATACAGTAACTGCTCATCTCCAGTCTCGTAATTGTCTTCAACATATGCATTCCATCGATTTCTATAGGAAGGACACGCTTGTAAAAATAGTTCCATCACTTCGCATTTAGAGATTTCTTTTTTCATAGTTTTCCCTCGCTGATAGTATTGTGTAAAGGAATGATTCAAGGTGCCTCGCCTTCGTATCAGTCGTCAATCACATCTTCTCCTGATTGCCGCAGGTTCTCAAGCGATTCAAGCATATGCGTGATCACATCATCCGGATGGCGTTCCCACGTCCCGAGCTCGGCCACGACTTTGAGCGGGGCGTTCGACCGGTACGACCGGGTCGGATTGCCAGGGAAGCGCTTGTCCGTCAAGTTCGGGTCATTCTCGAAGTCACCCGTCGGTTCGACGAGATAGATGCGTTCACGAGCCTCACCGCTCGCCAGTTCGGCACCCCATTTGGCGGCGTCGAGGGTGGCCGTGAAATAGATGTAATTCGACTGCTTATCTTGATAGTTTGAGCGTCGCTTCGGTTCTAGCAAGTCACCTAGCTTCAGTTCGGCTTTCGTGCCGTGAAAAAACGGGCCTGGATCGAGCGGTCTCATGTCATCAGTCATGCTTCATCTCTCCTTCAGTCAGGTTGTCTTCACAGTATAGTGGATGAATTTAGGAGAACACAGTCTGTTTTTGGTTCGAGAATCACGATATAATAGAGACGGGAAGAGCGACAGGCTCTTCCTTTTTCGTTACAACGAATTCAAAGCTGTTTACGAAACGAATAGCTCGTGATGGCATAGTCCATTTTGTCTTTATAAAAGCGGTGCGCCTCGGTCCGGGCAAGTCCTGACTCAAGGGCGACGTATTTGGCACTATGGTCGCGGGCGTATTCGTGGACGAAGTGAAGCAGCATCTCACCATATCCGTTCGAGCGATGGTTCGCGCACGTCACAAGGTCGTAAATGAAGACGTGTTTCTCGAGATATAGATTGACGCGGAGCTCAATACCCGCAAGCGATACAATCGCATCGTCGGCGTATAACGCATACAGTTCATAGCCTTGCGGTCGCATGGCGGCTACGATTTCACGATACGTGTCGAGCGTCAGGTCGGTACGCAGTTGGTTCATGACTGGGAACGATTCATCGAGTTCGTGTGGCGACTCGATTGGTTTGATGAAATAGATGGTCGATGGAATGGGAATCATGCCTCCTTGAGGGGATGTTATATGTGGATTTCGCTCTCGTAAGACAGGATTCCTTCCATACTTATAAACGGACAGAAGGGACAGATATATCGTGAAACATGCGCTAGTGATCGGCGGCAGCGGGATGCTGGCGGGGACGGTCCTTTGGTTAGCAGAGGTTGGGTATCACGTGTCCATCATCGGACGGGATGCCGAGAAAATGAACCGATTGACCGATCAATCGCCAGATCGGCTGTCTGCCATATTGTTCGACTATCGGGACGACTTGCGTCTCAAGGAAGCGTTGCGAAGTTCGATTGCGGATCACGGAGATTTCGACTTGGTCGTTGCCTGGATTCATTCGGACGCAGCTAACGCCTTACCGTGTGTGTTGTCAGCACTGCGCGGGGGCACGGACGTGTTCCATGTTCTCGGGAGCCGCGCGAATCCGAGCGGTGTGAGGAACGGGCTGAGGATCCCTAAAAATGTCCGTTATCACCAAGTACAACTCGGCTATCAGGTCGTGAAAGGTCAGCGCCGCTGGTTGACGCATGAAGAGATTGCCGGAGGCGTGGTCGAGGCGATTCATGAGAAGAAACCTCTTTGTTTAGTCGGCTTTGCAACGAAGTGAGAATATTGATTTTAAAAAATGTAAATTTGAGAAAGGTGTGCCGTACATATGAAGATTCTGATTGGCCAACCCAAAATGGAAAAACACCTAGAGCAATTCAGTCAAGACATCAAAGCGAACCCCGATGTGGACTTGATCTTGTACCCGGAAGGCTATTGTCAGGTTACCCATCTTCCCGAGGTCAAGAAACTCGCGAAGCGATTCCAGACAGCGGTCGTGATGGGCTATCGAAACGAGCAGAACGTGGACCGCGCCTTTATCATCAACAAGCGAGGGGAGATGCTGTTGGACCGTGCCAAGACGCCGGAAACGATGCCGCTCTTCATGCCGTCAACCGTCGAGGACGACGTTCACCGATACGGATATGTGCTCTGTCGAGAAATCTTCATGGGGCTCGACGGACTCAAATCGAAAGATAACATCCAACGCATCTTCAATCCGATTGGCGTCGGCATGTTCAGCGAAGTACAATATGCGGACTGGTCCGGCGAAGCGAAGCAAATCGCGATGCAACAACGCTCAATCATACTCGGGACGAGCCACGCCGACGGGTCGTATCGGAACTGTGGATTTTCAATTCCAATCGCTTACTGTTTTGACGAGACGGGCGAGACCGTATTGCTCTCGAAAAACGATACGCACACCCGGATTATCGATACGGTGACGAAAAAAAACAACGTGCTTCTTCCACAAACTTGAAAATTTTGATTGACTAAAAATTCCAATACGAATATGATACTCTTACATATTCGATAAAGGCATAGATGAGAAAAGTAGAGTGACTCGATTTTTATACAGAGAACTTCGGTAGCTGAAAAGAAGTTGAAAATCCCCACTTGAAAATGGTCTCTGAGCTTCGACCCGAAAGTACGAAACGTATGAGTAGGCTTCGACGGGAATTGGCACCCGTTATCAATGTCACGGTATACGAACGATTTTTTGTTCTGTACTTGAAGAGGCAAATGGTGTAAGCCATTTTGCGAACTAAGGTGGTACCACGGGGAATCCAAACCTCGTCCTTAACTGTTATGAACAGTTGAGGGCGAGGTTTTTTTGTTTTCTATTCAACTAATTAACTGGAGGAATGAAGTCATGGCTGTATTCATTGGTGGGGCTTGGGTGTATGCGAACGGATCTTTACATTTAGGACATGTTTCGAGTCTTCTTTCTGGAGATATTTTAGCAAGATATTTTCGGCTAAAAGGAGAAGAAGTACTGTACGTGTCAGGCAGCGACTGCAACGGGACCCCGATTACAGTCAGGGCGAAACAAGAAGGCGTATCCCCGGCTGCTATCGCGGATCGGTACCATGAAGAGTTTGAAGCATGTTTTTCTAAGCTCGGATTTTCATATGATGTGTATACAAGGACGGACACCGCGTTCCATCATCGGAGCGTGCAACGCATCTTTCTCAATTTGCTTCAAAAGGGACTGATCTATAAAAAAGAAGTCGAACAAAGCTATTGTACCCATTGTGAACAATTTCTTCCGGATCGCTATGTGGAAGGAGTTTGTCCGCAATGTCATGGTCAAGCGCGTGGCGACCAATGTGACCATTGTTCTAAAATGCTCGAGCCGCTCGATTTGCTGGAGCGCCAATGTAAGCTTTGTGGGAACGAACCGACGACACGTTCGACTGAACATTTTTATCTTTCATTGAGCTCGTTTCAAAAAACGTTAGAATCGTATGTGACCCATGCGCAGACCCATTCACTTTGGCGTGAGAATGCGATCTCACTGACGAACAGATACTTGAGCGAAGGGTTGCAAGACCGTGCCGTATCACGAGATTTATCAATCGGTGTCAGCGTGCCAATCAAAGGATATGAAGCGAAAAAGATATATGTGTGGATTGAAGCGGTAGCAGGCTATTACACGGCGAGTCAACTATGGGCGCATACTAACGGAACTGATGATTCACCGTTTTGGTCACCTGCTGTGCGATCATATTACGTACATGGAAAAGACAATGTCCCTTTTCATACCGTGATATGGGCCGCGATTCTTGATGCCTTGGGAGACAAAGCGTTACCGACGCACATTGTCTCGAACGAGTATGTAACGCTCGAGAAACGAAAATTATCCACGAGCAAGAACTGGGCAGTTTGGGTACCGGATTTGTTAGAGCGGTACGATGCGGATTCGATTCGCTATTTTATGACCATCAACGCACCTGAGAACAGGGATGCCGATTTTTCGTGGAAAGAATTCATCTATAGTCACAATGGTGAATTGCTAGGAGCTTACGGGAATTTTGTCAACCGAACGCTTAAATTCATTGAGAAATCATTTGAAAGCGTCATTCCCGACGTAGACGTATCGATCGAGATTCAATCAAAAATTGAAACGTTGTATGAAGATGTGGGTCAACTCATTGAACAAGCGAAATTCAAGCAAGGCTTGGAGACGGTTTTTGAAGTGGTTCGATTTTCGAATAAATATTTCGATCAACAGCAACCTTGGAAAGAAATCAATACAAGTGAACAAGAGTGTCAACAGACGCTAGCGAACTGCGTTCATTTGATTATTAATTTGGGACGTATCTTGGAACCGTTTCTGCCATTCTCGAGTGAGAATATTTACGAAATGATTAACGTGGTGGGCGAGGGATGGAATGTTGTAAGGATCAAATCACATCGTTTGAACAAGGTGGCTCCGTTATTTGACAGAATCGATGTGGCCAACATTGAGGAAGAACGGGCGAGACTTTACGAGCAATCAATCACATGACGGGATGGAGGTGTATTCCTCATTTCGAATGATGAATATGTGAAAGGGGCCATATCGATGATTAAGGCCGTCATATTCGATTTAGATGGCACGCTGCTAGACCGTGATGAATCCGTGCGACGGTTCATCCATGACCAGTATGCGCGCTTGAAAGAACGTCTGAAAGGCATCGAAGAACGAGATTATGTCACGTGCTTCATCGAACTCGACAATCATGGATATCGATGGAAAGACGCGGTGTATGACCAGTTGATTCAGGAATTTGAGATTAGTAGAATCACTCGACGACTATGTGAATGAGTTTCAGCATTGCTGTGTCGCTTTCCCGAATCTCGACTCGATGCTGAACGCCTTAAAAGCGCGTGGTCTTCGACTCGGTATCATCACGAACGGATTTGGCGAATTTCAAATGAAGTCCATCCATGGTTTAGGGATCAGTGACTATTTCGATTGTATTCTCGTCTCTGAATGGGAAGGCATGAAGAAACCAGATCCCGAGCTGTTTCATTGGGCTCTCGAGGCATTAGACGTTACGCCAGAAACTGCCATGTTAGTCGGGGATCACGCGCTCCATGATATTCAAGCCGCTAAGCGAGTCGGCATGCGGACGGTTTGGAAACGGAACGACCGGTGGGAGGAGTCTGAAGCAGACGCCGATGATTCGATTGACGATTTGTCCGAATTGATTGTGATGCGGTGAGATTATCTTTAGGAGAGGAAGTTGCGTGATGCCGTTAGATGTAGCGTATATCGAGGAGCGGATGAGACATCATCGCGTTCCGGGTTGTAGCATCGTCTGGCTTGAACATGGGCAATTGATGGATCGGTACGGTAGCGACGGAGAGCGGTCAACTCGTGACGGCTGACACGCTCTTTATTGAACGGAGAAACGCCGTATCACGACGGACCGGTTCAGGTGACTGGCGAGCCGGGCCAAGCGTTTCATTATTCGGAGGCTGGATTTGGTGTGATTCAACTGTTGGTTGAGGACGTCCTGAAGCGCCCGTTCGCGGATGTGATACGTGACGAGCTGTTCTTCCCGCTCGGTATGCATGCGAGTGGGTGTGACTTCGAGGTGGAAAGTGTGACGTTCGCGAGCGGCCACGACAAGCGCGGCCATTCCGTCGCCCCCATCATCCCGCACTATCCATATCCATCGGAGGCCGGGCTATGGACGACGACAGAGGATTTGATGCGCGTCGTCATCGAACTGATGGAGGCGGTGAAAGGGAACAGTCGCGTACTGTCTCCTCGGATGGTAGAAGACATGCTGTCTGCTTCGTCGTTGAACCCCGGTGTCTTTCTTGATGGGAAACAGTAGCAGCGAGAGCTATCCTCGCTCGGCTGGGGATTGGTTTCAAAGCATGCTCGTGGCGTACCCGGACATCGGTAAATCACTGATCATCATGACGAATGCAGATTTAGGGGTACATCAAATAGATGGTCTGATTGGGGATGTTTATCGTGCGACATTCAACTGAATGTCGACATGTTCGCATTGATTTCATCAACGGCTGCGTTGCAATTTTCTAGATTCACGTCATAAAACGTATGCTCATGCGTCAACGACACGTGTTCACCGCTTTGAAGCTCGTACTGTTCGAGTAACGGGCGAATCCGATCATGGACGACGCGGGCGGCCTCAGGGGACGTGTGCGGATAGATGATGGCGAACGTGTCTAGAGCGACTCGGTATTTATGATCTGTTCGTCTCGTGGCCAGGTGGAGCTCGTCACTGAAGTAATTCAAGAACCATTCATACTCGGTCCGTCCAAACCGTTCTTCGAATTGTCTCAGCTCATGAATCTGAATGAACGAGACCGTGAAGGCGTCACCGTGGCGAATGAGGCGATCGCGTTCGGCATTCAAGTCCATCCGAAACCGTTCGGCGTTATCGAGCCACGTCTCAGGGTCGACGGCCACGAGCTGTCGGGTACGCTCCTCTAACTCGAGACGTGACAGTTGTACGTTCTTCACGAGTTGATGAACGAGACCGGACAAAATGGACATGACGAGCAGCAAAATCGTAAAACTGATACCTCTGCCGTTGAAAAACTGAACGTTTCCTGCTTCATAGATGGATGCGAACCATCGGAAATAGATGAATAAAAAGAGAAGGAGTGATACAGACAGGGTCAGCCCGGCCCGCATTCCGAAGATAAGGGAAGATAGAACGACGGCCGGTAAAATCAAGTAGCCGAGAAGACCGGTGTTACTATCGGACAAAAGAACGGTGAATGCCATCGAGCCGACAATCATACAGGCGATGAGCCCGAACAAATAAGTCGATTCATTGGTCCATTGCTTCATGTTTAACCCTCCATCTGTTTTAAATCAGCTCGCGATGAGCCACCATCTCAATTACCCGCTATGTGTGGGAAATAACCAATCAAAGATGTCCGTCACCTTCATTATAGAACATCAGATTGGGACGATGAGCTCGTTTTTCGAATCGGAGCAAGTGCGTTTCTTCGAGCGGATGAAGTAAACGACACCACCGGGACAGATGTCGGTGGTGTCGTCAGTTATGTGGCAAAGTTAGTCCTGCCATCGTGAATCAACGTGCCAATCGATTCGCCCATACAGATGCGCTTCATCGCGCCCGTCTCGTCAAAGTCGAACACATGGACCGGGAGATGATTGTCTCGCGCGAGAAGCAGCGCCGATTGATCCATCACCTTCAAGTCATGGCGCAACACATCGTTATAGTGGAGCGATGTATATTGTCTCGCCGTGCTCGAACGATTCGGGTCGTCCGTATAGACGCCGGAGATTCCGTTTTTGGCGACGAACAGGGCGTCACAGTGCATCTCGACCGCGCGTTGAACCGCCGGATAGTCAGTCGAGACGAACGGCTGACCGTTACCACCTGCGAAGATGAGGACGTATCCTTTGTTCAGATGGGTGAGTGCCTTCAGTCGAATGTACGGCTCGGCCATACTCGGAATCGGCATGGCCGTCATGACCCGAACTTCGCGGTCGGTCTTACTCTTCAGGACCCCGCGAAGCATCAAGCTGTTGATGACGGTGCCGAGTGTGCCGATGTTGTCGGCCTCGACGCGGTCGATACCCCATGCGTCGGCCATGTTGCCTCGGAAGATGTTCCCTCCGCCGATCATCAGGGAGACGTTGATGCCCATATCGATCAATGACAGGATTTCAACCGCAATTTGATCGAGGTTGTGTGCATCAAAATTTGAGTTGTCTTCGCCGGCGATGGCTGCCCCGCTCAACTTGATGAGCACGTTCTGATAGTTGTTCAACGCTACACTCCCTTTCTGATTTCAAATCTCCAAAATTATATAGGTTCTTCAATTATTTAGCAATGATTTTAACGGGTCAGCTATAATGAAAAGTGAGATTGTTGGAAACGGGAGACGATTAGGGGGCGATATCCATGAACCATTTTGTGAAAGTGTTTGAGACAGAACTTGAAGTGAAGCGTAAAGGAGAGCATGGTATACCAATCGTCATCATGACTGGAATGGGTTGTTCGTTCGAAGAGTGGCATGAGGTGACAGAGAAGCTAAGTGTAACGAATCAGGTCATCCTGTATCACCGCCCGGGGATTGGCAGAAGTGAACAGAGTCAACGCACACGCAACACCGAAGCGACTGTACGTGAATTAAAAGAACTGTTATACGTTCTGCGTATTGACAGTCCTATCATCTTACTCGGACATTCCTATGGAGGGCTTTGCGCCCAGCATTTCGCGAAGCGTTATCCGTCTGATGTGGCTGCACTCGTGCTCATCGACTCCACATCGCACGACTCGGAAAGACTCGATACGCTAGACTTGCCAATCATGAATGAGGGAGCGTCAGATGAGGATTGGCTGAAACAATGTGAGGCCTATGCGGAACAAACCGAATCAGCGTTAACACAATGTATTCAAACCGTATTGACACCCAATCAGCGGAAGCTTCCGAGTGATGTTCAAGCAGAGTTGATCCAATTTTTCCAAAGGCCAAATCTGTATAAAACGATGATGGATGAAGTCAAGAACTGGCATGCGGATGCTCGGTTCATCAAACAGTTAGGAAGTCTCGGTTCGATGCCGGTATATGTGATTGGACGTGACGCCGACCATGAAGTCGAACAAGGCCAGTTAAACGGTTTGCCTGAATCTGAGTTAAAGTTATTAGAAGCAACGTGGCATCAACTCATGCGTGAACAAACGATGCTCTCGATAACTAGCAAGCTGGTGATTGCGGAACGGTCATCGCATGCGGTTCATGTAGATCGTCCTGACGTTATTATTTCAGTGGTAGAAGAACACATGTATCAGATGACTCAAGCGTTAAAATAAGCCATTGTTGTCGCGACAGCTTAAAGAGAGCCGATTGAGAGTGAAGTCTCAATCGGTTTTTCTATAGTTTCAATTAAAGATTAAGATGCTTCCTCCTCACGTAGAACCGCCTCATACAGTGCTCGTTTTGAACGCTCTAACACAACACGAACCGTGACCAAGCCGACGAGTAAGAAAGCGAACGAGAAGGCAACGTACGTTGAACGAATCCCGACGTATTCAGCGAGGAGGCCGATGCCGAACGTCAACCCGATGATGAGGATGGACTCGACTACATTGATCACTCCCGAGAAGCGGCCCATCAGTTCGGTCGGCACGTTGTTCTGATAAAACGACAAGAAGCCAGTGTTCGCGAACGATAGGGCGAACGTGAGCAGGAAGAACCCGGCGGATGCGAGCACGAACGATTCCGAGAAGGCGAAAACGAGATAGCCGACAGGTGTTAGGATGGCGCCGAAACTGATTAGAAACGGTAACGTCATCCGAGCACTGAACGTCGCATTGATGATGGAGCCGGCGATAATCCCGGCTCCGGCGACACTGACGAGAAAGCCGTATCGACTCTCGGAGAAACCGAGCACTTGCGTCGCGAACGACGCCTCGAGTGAGTCGAGCCCTGACATGAAAATCGTCATGACACAGAACAGAACATAGACGAGCGTCACGTAACGCATGGTCGACGCGAACCGGACGACTGTTTTCCAGTCCTCGAGAATCATGCGCAGGCTGAACACCTCGACCTCGTCGCTGGCCGTGAACAGCCTCGGCAAGCATGCGAGGATCCCGACGGACACGAGCAACGCCAGTGCGTTCAACTGGATGGCAAGCGTCGGGCTGCCGAGCATGAACAAAAGTCCCGCAATGGCCGGGCCTAAGATGAAACCGGCTGATTGGACGAAATTCTTCATGGCGTTAAACCGTTGCCGGTCGCCGCTTGGGACGAGCTTTGTCATATACACGAGAGAAGCTGATTCGAAGACGGAACTCGCGATATTCAATATAAACACGAGCACATAGATGAGCGCGAGTGAGTCGGTGAAAGCGAGACTGAAGACGACGACGGCACGGAGCGCATCGAGCCACATCATCAAGCGGCGCGTGTCGGTGCGGTCGATGACCGAGCCTGACCAAACATTCGCGCATAGGGCCGCGAGCGGGACGAGGATGTAGAGGACCGACACGGCGAACGGCGATTGCGTCATCTCGAGGACGATCAAGTTGAGGGCGATGAAGTACACCCAGGCCCCAAGGTTCGAGATGCCGACGCCAGTAAGTAAAAGTAAAGGTTGTTTCCAAGTACGCATATCCATCGTCCCCGTTCAAAAGTAGATTTTGAACAGTATGTCACAAAAATGATTGATGTACCAGATAAATCCAATCGATTTCAAAATTTTATATAATTGATTATCCGGCTCGCTTCCTTTCCATAGATTGGGCAAAGAGGATGAGATATACTTTTTGTTAGAGCCAGATAGCTGTCGAATGTGTAGAAACGAATAATTGGCTTAACGCGTTTTACCGGCAAAGTGGGCGGTGATGTTCCGAGGCACGTCCTCGAGCGATCCGGTCAATTGGATGACGTGGGGTAGATGATAGAACGTGCTCGTCGTCTCAAAATCGTCGAAGCGATTTGTGGCATCATGTATGAACACCGTCACACCTGCACCGAGGGCGATCCCGAGCTCGACATGGCTGCTGTTGCCGGCCGGCAGTAAGATGACGACGAAGTCTGACGCCGTGATGGCCTCCAACTCGCTCGTGCCGATGGCTCGCAAGTCCTCAAGTGACGTGGCGCGGTCGTTCGTCGTCCAGTCGTATGTATGGGTATGGCCGTCGTTGATTAGGTGATTGCGTAGGGCTCTGACCTGTTCGATGTTCGAGAAGCGGGAGCCGATATAGAAGTGCATATAAGTCCTCCTCATAAAGTTTAAAAGCTTAGTCGACGTTACTGAATCGTGTCACCGCGACCTCATGGATGACGAGCAACAAAATCGCGATGAAAAAGACGAGCAAGGAGACGTATTCCGGATTTACGTTTAGAAAGAAGTTCAGCCCGAACAGCGGTGTCACGAACAGGATATAGAGCGGATACTGAATCGAAAATAAGGCATCTAATAATACGATGTCATACATGTATGTCTCGAAGCTGATGAGTGAAAAAACGGTCACACTTGCGAACAGAATGGCCATAATCAATAGTTTGGCGACTCGGTTCCGCAGTAAACACGTCCCGAGCATGCAAACGAGCAGTAAGCCGGAGGCGGCAGCATGAATTGGTTGAATCGTCGCATCGGGAAACATGATAGATGGAATGAGGTTCACGGCGAACGCGATAACATAGATCGATGACAAGACGACGAGGCATCTTTTTGAATTGCCCATTATGGCACCCCTTTCTTAACGAGGGTTATATTTACATTTACTTACAAGTGTAATTTTACACCAAGGTCATAATATGTCAAGATGAATGGGTGAAGTCAGCCTGAAAAATAGGAAGGTGGGACAACAATGACAAAAGAGGATTTGAAAGCACTATTGCCGGCGGACGAGGTCGAAATCAAACTCGAGAATGGGGAAGGATTGCCTCGCAACGCATTCATCAACGAGCGCGAACGTTTCGAGGAAGTACAGGAAGAGTTTGAAGACGACGAAGAGCCATGGCCGGACGGGATATATGTCGTCGGGTATGAAGATTTTTTAGGCGACCCGGTCTGCGTGAATATCAAGACGAATCATGTCGTCATCGTCAGCCATGAGACGTTTGAAGTGGAAGAGACGTTGTCGATTTCCTTCGAGGGTTGGTTACGATCAGGTGGGCGGGCCATTGATTGAGCAGGAAGTCATCTTCTCATCTCTGGGTGACGAGGAAGTGGAACGTCAGCTGTTCACGACAGACGGTGCTTCAAAACAAGCAATGTTGTTGGCGAGGGCCGACGCTACACAACTTCGTACGTTACAAGACATTGACGTACGTTACATTCGCATTGGTTACGACAACGAAGGGAGTTGGCTAGCTATTGACTTGGGCAATGGGGAAGTCTTTTCGTGTGACGACGAATATAACCTGGTTGACGTGATTCGCACACCGCTCGAAACGATTTTGAACTGGCCCCCGACGGCAGAGCGACTTTTGCTTTTGACGCAACGTTTGAATCATAGGGAGCTGTCTAAGGAAGAGCTTCCTAGAAAGCGTAATGTTCCTAAGTCAGAAGAGATGATCGAATGGATGTTGTATGTGAAGGCGGGTGTGGTCACTCGAGAAAACGTCTCCGATTGGGCTGGACATGTGCTCAATCAATCGGAGGACGAGATGATTGAACGAACGGCGCTAGATGGACTGATCTTGTTGAGTGGAATCGATCTTCTAGACAACGAAGGGCACTATTTACATAGGGAACAAGACTTAGATGATTGGATCGAGCAATTGCGGAAAAGGATGCGTCAACATGAGGATTGAGGTTCAGCGAGTGGTTGAAGAAGATGATGCGTGGCAGATTTATGATGTGGGCGGCGTTGATTCGCTGCTTTGGCTGTACCATCAGAAGATGCGTCAATTGAAGCTAAAGCTCCCTAAAGCGTCGAACATCACCATCCTATGTTGTGATGTAGCACAACGTGAACAGGTTGAGGAGATTAGACACTCGTTCGGCGCATATCCAGTCTACATCACAACGTTGAACGACAACCTGTCACTCTTGCCGGCTGTATTGACTGAGATAGAATGGGCCCTTCAGTCTTATGATGTTATGGTTTTTACCGATGACATCATCCGGACGCTACGTGATCACGTCGAAGCACATGAATATGTGTTCTCTTCTCAGCTGATGTCAGAAGTAAATAAACCCAGATCGGTTCGGGCGACACTGAAGGTGCAAATTCATTCGGGTGATGCAGAACTGATTTTGGAGTTATTTGATGTACGCGAGAAACGCAAGTTCATTCAGCGTGAGCCGGTCATTCGTCTCGACCCATATGAATTTGTCACCTCGTTCCCCACCTCTTATCGCTTGTCTCGTCAGTTGTACCGGCTTCACTGGGAGACGATGTATACAGTGGATATCATCGGATGGTTCGGTGATCGTTTTCGGTACCGCATCTATCCAACACATGATGGTCGTTGGGTTGTCCACGCTGATCAGCTCGAGCAAAGACGATCAGAGCGCTAACATCATCTCATTGTTGTCTTACCGCTCGTTTGGGATAACACAACACACATCAATGCTATATATGATACGAGAGTGGAAGGACGGATTGATATGAAAAGGTATCAAATAAGCCATAAACTGATTCTGATGGTGGCCACTGTAGGGATTATTCTTCTGTTGATTGGGTGTACCTACGCCATCTATGATTTCTTAACTGCGGCTGATACGATTGACGGCGTCCCTGTCGGAGACCTCGTCTATGAAGAAGTCTCTCCAGACGGCGCTCTCACAGTCGAATTTTATCGAACGAGCGGAGGCGCGACGACTGGATTTGCCATGCTCGGGGTGATGGAGGAGAAAGAAACAGGAGAACGGGCTCGAATCTTTTGGGAGTATCCGTGCGAGACGGTTAAGGTCGATTGGGACGACGCACACATTTATATAAATGACATCAAACTAAAGAAGATGACGGAAGTATATGATTTTCGATATGGCATCGAGAATCGGGAGGTCGATTCATCCGTTTCAAATTGATGACTGATGAAACGATTTTAGAATCGAGGAGGCGATGAGATGCGTTGGATGATTCGGTTTGGATGGACGGCTATGCTGACGGTGTGAGCAGTCTTCGTCGGACTTCGGCTCATCAGCTTCTTGATCGAATGGTGGTATCGACCTCCGACGTCGGGCTTGAAATTGAGACCGACACCTGAAGCGGCTGAGTATTCGAACGAAATGTTCGAAGGTGAGATGAGGAATCCGAAAGAAGATGAACAGTCTCATCTGAAATTGGACGATTTGGATTATACGTTTGATTCGGTGACGACCATCATCGTACGAGGCGATGGCTTCTTCTATTGGTTGGTGTTATTAGCTTTTATATTGCTTGGCGGACTGGTATTTGCCGCTACCAGTCGTTTTCAGCACCGCAAACGAGCTGACGAATCATCTTCGCTCAAGCCACGTACGTTCTCCCGTCACTCAGTCCCGCATTCGATGTCGAGTATCGAAGAGCCGGCTTGGACCGGTGTGGTGATTCGAGACACCCTGATCGCCTTCCATCAGACGTTGCCGCCGACGAAGAAATGGGTTCCGTCGGAGACGTTATCGGAATGGGCGCGCCGTATCGGATTGATAGACACCGATTTCAAGCCATATTTGGACGAGCGCTATGGGATGACGGATCCGGTGACGCCTGAGCAGGTTGCCCGTTTCCGTAAGACGCTCGAGCAGTATAAGAACCGCTTGCAGCACTGAACGGATACAGTAGAATCTGGCTAAATATACGAAACACGACAGGGGATATGGCGATGGCTCGAATCAAATCATTTACGTTTTGGCTCACATGTGTTGCGATGCTGATTTGTCTCTATAACTGGAGCGGCGCAGACGACAAATCGCTCCTCTTCTTTCTAACAAGTCCACCGTTTTGGATCATGGAGACGAATTGGTTCGTCGAGATGTTCACGCATCCCTCGAATATCCCGATGTGGGTCAAATATGGGGTGACCATCCTATTTTGGGCGGTGATCGGTACAGGGCTCGACCGCTTACTGCTAAAACGAAAAACGCGATAAATCGACTCGAACGAGGAGAGGTGAATCCAGATGGAACTACGTGTTGAGACGTTATATGAAACGAAAAATTTGCGAATCATTGATGCTGATGTTTTAGGTGATGACCGAATTGTTATTTTGGATGAGAATTGTCCCATCGTCCATTGGAACGAGCGGAAACTAAGACTGCAGCTTCATTTGAGTTCGCCATTCATTCGCCTCCTTGATTCAAAAACGTTTCTCGTCGTCGATGTGACGATGGAAGGGACTGCCATCAACGCTTGGGTCATCGATGAGCGAGGGTCGATCCTTCATTCGTTCCATGCGGGCAACGCCATCGGAGCGGTCGCCGTCAACGACACGGGGATTTGGATTGGCTATGCCGATGAAGGGGTGTTCGGGGAAGGGATATCCAGCGAGGCACTCGTCTGTTTCTCGAGGACAGGTGAAGTGTTACAACGCTATCAGTCCGATGTTGTGCGTCCGCCGACCATTGTCGACTGCGAATTGTTGCAAGCGGATCGAACCGGGGTTTGGCTCTGTCCGTCGATTTGGTATGACTTGATTCAAATCGATCTGAACGGTCGACTCAACACGTTTAAGACGCCGAAGCTTCTTCACGACAGCTCGGCACTGACGATTCAAGGACAGGTCGGCTATTTTGTGAAGGATGGATGGTTGTACAAGTGGCCGTTCGGTGCGCGTAAGCGCCCTGACGTTGTAACTGAGTTTTTGGGAACTGCTAGAGGATTAGGGGAGGGCGAACCGTTCCACTTCATTCAAATCGGTGATTATGAAGTGAGCGGCGTTCAGATTGTCGACAGGTGATGAACATTTTACAGTCAAACATGTCAGGGTGCTGATTGATGTAAGGGGGCGTTGCAAATGGAGTTCCATTTACCGAAGCAGATTAAGACGTTTTATTGGCGAGTTTTTCCGATACCGTTTCTACTAATTACCTATTATCAAATCGTTCATGATTGGCAATTGGAGAAGTTCGGTTTTGACGAGTTTGAAGATATCGGGACATTGCTGTTTATCCTTGGCGTAAGCGCATGTGAAGCTGCGTTAGTCACGCTATTCCTTTGGTGCGTCGTCGTATCGTTGAAGAAGCTACTGCGCACAACCGGATAATTTCTCGTGATAAAGGACCTGTTGAATAGGTCCTTTTTTACGTCCTCAACCGTTTGATCGATAGAATTGTGCTAATCACGGCATCAACTTGTCGGAATCAATTCCCTCTTTTTTGTAAATTCAGTATACTCATGTTATTGATGTTAGAAAGAGGGCGATGAGATGATACTGGAGACGAACCTTCCAGGGTTCACGATTGAAGCGATTGAACAGGTGGAGCAACAAGTGGGGGCACGCTTCCCGGACGGCTTGCGTGACGCATGGGGTCATGGGAACAAGTTTGAACTTGGAGATTGGTTCTTTTATCCGATCAAGGACGAGCGGTTTTTCAATAAAACGTGGGATGATGTCATTCGAGCCAACGAATTGAAGCAAGAGAATTTGCCGCAAGGGTTCGTGACGCTTGCGACGAATGGATCTGGTGATGAGCTCGGTTTTCTAAAAGACGACCGGGAGACGATTTACGTCTGGTGGCACGAGATGGATGAACTCGAGGTGGCGGCGCATTCGTTTGAGGCGTTCGTCGAAGTGACGCAGGCGGAAAGCGACGTGCTCGAGACGTTTTGCGAACGAGTCGAGGCAAGCGGTGTCGTCTTTGGTTTATCAGCGGAACAAGACGAGGGATGGGCGTATGCACCATCGCACGTGGAAGAGACAGACGTCTTGTTGTTCTTTTCGACCCAAGAGCTTGCGCTCGCTTGCCGGGCTGACGAATGGGCCAACTATCATGTGATTGAGTTGCCTTTTGACTTGTTCCTCGAACGCTGGTTGCCGAACATGTCGGAGGATGAGCTGTTGTGTGGCCTCGATTGGTCGAGCGAACTGGTTGGATTGGAATATGACCCAGAAACCATTCTAGAGTATTTTGAATAATTTTATTTCACTTACCGTATGTATATGTTGTAATCGAAAAAGAGAGCAACAAATATGATGAATCCCTTTTCCAAAAAAACGCGATCATCTCGACAATTGTTCATGTTCGGTCTGCCACTATGAACTCGGGACCCCATTAGTCCAGACACGCTCAACTTGAAGACGAACGGTCATATCCGAGAAGTGGGGATGCAATCGTTCATCGAATTGGAGCCAACCGATCATCCGCTTGCCGTTGAGCAGCGAGACGGGATCACCCACGGACGGACTGAAGAACTGGCACGCATCATGGAAAGCGACGCATGAGAGGAGAGCACAACTTGCTAGAATTCGTCCGGCATTCGCAAGCCGTCGTTTACTTATTTTATCCCGCATCGAAACGTCTCGTGATACATCGTCAGTTGAGTCAGTGTCTAGATGGTTCAATCGAATCGTTCGATGTCATGTACAAGACGCATGGTTCAGGTGCCTCTCAGATTCAAACGCGTCTGACGGTACAACGTGGTGACCTATCTTCGCTTCAGGTTGAGAAAACGATGATCACACTGACATTACCCGAAGCATCGATTCAAATGTGGATGAACGGACTTGCGACCGAGTCCAATATGTATCGTGACTCTGAAGTTCCGGCCGTATTTATAGGAACGTCGAGCCTTGCTCGAGTCGAGTGGGTGATGTTGAGCAGACGTTCTTCAATCTAGACGTTTTTTAACTGAATTAGGCGAAAATTCTCCCACCTCTAAGCGTCTCAGGGCACGGCCCAGCGTAGGTGGGAGATGAACCGCCTGCTTGCGAACCTTTTTAATGTCCCTGTGAAAAATATAACGAACAAAAGTTCGCAATCCCGTCAGATTTCCTCGCCTCCTCCTCGGGTATCGGAATGGGACGAGAATCATCCTGACACCGGGCAAAGGAGGGACGGACATGCTGAAGGGCTACCAATACCGGCTCCACAAGCTGTAGCGACACATCGTCGACGAGAACCAAGTCGTCGTGGTCGAGACGCTGAAACCGAGGGAGATGATGCGGGACCGCCGCCTGGCGAAATCGATCGGGGACGCCGGATGGGGCGAGTTCGTCCGCCAACTGGAATATAAGGCGAGCTTCTATGAGCGGACGCTCATCAAGGCCGACCCGTGGTTCGCCTCGACCCAAGTCTGTTCGGCCTGCGGCGAGAACGGCGGTAAGAAGAGCCTGAACGTCCGCGAGTGGACGTGTGCCGCGTGCGGTGCGCACCACGACCGAGACGTCAACGCGAGCCTCAACCTGTTGCGCCTCGCCGATCGAAACACCCGAGAGCAGGGACTGCCCGAAGAGCTTGGCCCATAACCGTGGATGGTCAAAGCACGGTCTTCCCAAGAAGCTCCCACTTCAGGTTGCGAAGGAAATAAGTGGTGAGTAGTTCACGAAAAAGATGACAAATGAAATAGAAATCATTTCATCACAATTAAAGGAGGACCTATGAAACAACCAATTGAAGTAGCTACATATACGATGGCAATCGACGCACCGATCGACCACGTCTTCGGTTGTCTCGCAGAAGACGAACATATCGTCAAATGGAACGACCATTTGATTGAGAACATTTATGAGGATGGTAACGCCTCACTCGTGACGGGAAAACGGTTCATCTCGGTCCAACAGTTCGAGAAGAAAGAAATTCGGGTCGAGTCTGAGTTGACCTATGTCAATCGTCCTCACACATGCGAGGTACAGGCGGTGACGAATCAAGGGGTATCGATTGCGACATATACGTTGAGCGAGACAGCAGACGGGACGGACGTGACGATTCGTATCTCGCTCGTCCCGTCCTCATGGCTCTATGCCCTTTACGTGAAGGCGTTCCGTTGGGCGATTCGGCTGATATACGATGAACAGTTCAAACAGTTCCGGATTTATGCCGAGGCGAGTGTTCCAAAACCGTCCCCTGCCCGAGAGGCGGAGTGATACGGCGATGATTGAACCGATTACTTCTTCGACGCGTGACGCGGTCCGTTCGTTCTTCATTGACGCCTGGGGCTCACCCGAGATGGTCATCTCGACCGGGACGTATGATTGCGCCACGCTTGACGGGTTCGTCTGGTCGGAAGGGAACGTCATTATCGGCCTCACCACGTATGTCACTCGGGAAGACGAGATTGAAATCATCTCGCTCGACAGCCTGCAGGAGAAGCGTGGCATCGGCTCGGCGCTCCTCGATGCAGTGGAGCGAGTGGCCAAGCAGCATCAGCTCGAACGGCTGTCGCTCATCACGACAAATGACAACTTACGAGCGATTGCTTTCTATCAAAAGCGGGGCTGGCGTCTCGCACGCATCATCCCGGACGCAGTCGATGCGGCCCGGATTCAGAAACCGTCGATCCCCGTCATCGGGGAGCACGGTATCCCGCTCCATGACGAAATCATGCTTAGCAAAGCCATCACAACCTAAAGAAAAGAGGGATTAACCTATGATTCGATTCGGTATCATCGGCACAAACTTTATCACCCGTTCTTTTATTGAAGCGACTCATGAAGTCGAAGGCGCATCCGTGTCCGCCGTCTATTCTCGTACGGACGAGCGCGCGAAAACGTTCGCTGAAGAATTTGATATTCCAAACACGTTCACCTCGCTTGAGCAGATGGCGTCCAGTGAGTTGATTGATGCGGTCTATATCGCGAGTCCGAACTCGCTCCACGCCGAGCAGAGTCTGCTCTTTATGCGTCACGGCAAGCACGTCCTCTGTGAGAAACCGTTCGCCTCGAACGTTGAGGAAGTCAGACAGATGCTTGAGACGGCGCATGAACATGACGTCGTCTTGCTCGAAGCGCTCCGCAACCTATTCATGCCGAACTTCGATGTGTTGCGTCAAGAACTCCATCGCGTCGGACCGGTCCGGCGTGTCATCTTGAACAAGTCACAATACTCGTCCCGCTACGACTTGTATAAACGCGGGGACAACCCGAACACGTTCAATCCCACCTTCTCGAACGGTTCACTGATGGATCTCGGTGTTTATTGCCTCGGTCCGGCCTTGAAGCTGTTCGGCCGACCGAAAGGCTTGCATGCCAACGCCGTCAAGCTCGAGTCAGGCGTCGACGGAAGTGGTTCGGCCATCTTGTCGTATGACGGCATGGACATCATCGTGCTCCACTCGAAGATTCACGGTACGGATTCCCCGTCCGAAATCATCGGGGAAGCGGGGCGCATCGTGATTGACGATATCGGTTCGCTTGACCGCTTGACGTTCGTTGGCCGCGACGGGACGACCGTCGAACTCGGCTCAAAACAGGCGAGCCATATGACGTATGAGATTCAGACGTTCGTGAACATGATTGAGGCAGGGGAGCGGGAGACCGAGGTTCATTCGTTTGCCAATATGCTCACACTCGCGGACGTCATGACCGATATTCGGCAGCGTATCGACGTGCGGTACCCGGCTGACGTATAACAAAGAGCCTCGAGCATTTTGTGCTCGGGGCTCATTTATCATGACTGAAATCTTCTTTTAGAAAATTCGTAACTATTGCGATCCGTTCCTCGGTCGAGTAGTCACCTTCGATTCTTAGGATGGGACAAGACAGTTCAGCCAGCCATTGTTCATGCAACGTCTTGCTTCTGACTTCCGTCCCGGCATGGTCGTAGAGAGCAGCCCAATTTAGAAAGGCTTGTGATTGCTCGTACAGGCTGCCACCGACGAGTGACTCTGCTCCATAGCGCTCGCGTTCCCGTTGTTGTAATCTGGCCAATCGAACGTCGGGCGGAATCCATAAAAAGATAACCAAATCAAAATAGGGCATGAAGCAGTCGCCCCAACCGACAAGCGACCCTGACAGAATCCACTGTTCAGATTGGAGCAACTCTTCTTTGAGCATCTCGCGTCGTTCAGGGACGGGTCTCGGTTCGGTGAACTTGGTGGTCCAAAAATACTCATCCGTATCGAGATATGTATGCGGCAACACGTTCGCCAACGCGTCGCCAAGTGTTGACGTGCCGGAGCCCGAAGCGCCGAGTATGTGAATTCTGCTTCTCATGTTTGCCTCTCCCATCAACCTATATT
Source organism: Exiguobacterium sp. SL-10 (assembly GCF_004337025.1). Taxonomy (NCBI): domain Bacteria; kingdom Bacillati; phylum Bacillota; class Bacilli; order Caryophanales; genus Exiguobacterium; species Exiguobacterium sp. SL-10. The sequence goes on from NZ_SJUP01000003.1 coordinate 59,429, forward strand.
TTTTGTGGCTAACATCATGAACTCCTAAGATATATGTTCATCGTTCGAATCTCGATGTTCGTCTTCATCGAGAAAACGTGTAAGCGAAATCCTCTTTTTGAGGATTATCATGAAGGCATGCTGGATAATTTTACAATAAGTTTCAGTAGAATGATAGTTGATGACATACCTAGAACGGGAGACGATGACATGACGACCATGTATTTCGTAAGACATGCACACTCTACATATACAGCTGATGAGTGGACGAGACCTTTATCTGAAAAGGGAGAGGGAGACGTCCGTAACATCACAAACACCTTGAGTGAAGAAAAGATTGATCTCGTCGTTTCGAGTCCATATAGACGAGCGATTCAAACCGTCCAAGGGATTGCTGACCAGATTGGGACAGAAGTTCTGCTCATCGATGACTTGAGAGAGCGGACATTGACGACAGAGCCGGCCGAGAATTTTACCCTGGCGATGACGAGAGTGTGGGAAGATCCTACTTTTGCATGGGAAGGGGGCGAATCGAACGTGGTTTCTCGACAGCGCGGAGTCCGTGCGATCCTGTCACTGCTCGACCAATACGAAGGAAAGCGAATCACAATCGGTACGCATGGGAATATCATGGTGCTGATCCTCAATTATTTTGATGAACAGTATGGCTATGCGTTCTGGAAAGAACTCGATATGCCGGACGTTTATAAAGTGACGTTTAACAAACATGAACTAGTGAGCGTTGAAAAGCTATGGGACCGTCCAGAAATGGTTTGAAAGCCGTTTATGCCGTCATAAAAAAAGGATGGGCCGGTCTCGGTCCCATCCTTCAAAGTCTACTCTCTATTCAGATACAGGTGGCGGATAAACAGGCCGAGTGCGACTGTCATGATGACGGCCGGAATCAATCCGACGAGCAACAAGGAACCCATGCGTTCAGTCCTTTCTGAGCGCATCGAGGCGCTGTGTCATGTCTTGGAACGATTGACCGTCCGAGAGCACGCTCAATTCACCGGCGACGAGATCGTTCACTTCACGGTCCCAGTCCTGGCTGAGCGTCGTCTCGAGTGCGAGGAGATGCATCGCTGTCCGCTCGACTTGATGTGTTCCGACGCGCGCCAGCTGTTCACGCACCGCCGTCTTCAACAGGGCGCTCAAGTCATCGCGCAACTTCGTCCGGCCGTCGCCTTCGAAGAACTGGTTCGCGTTCTTATAGTGCTTCAATACGGGACGGAACGGGGCCGCCTCGAACGTGACCGGATCGACGGCGTCGCGGAGCCAATCGATGTCGATGTCTTCCTCGTATGATAACGTCGGCAAGAGCGGGCGCAGTTTGAGCGTCTCGCGCTCGATCAAGCGTTCCGTCTCCCGTTTCAAGAAGCGCTCGAGCCGATATTGGAACACTTGCAGCTCCTGATGGATGTCATACGCATACTTGTCGAGCGTGCGGGTGAGGGCGCGCTCCAGGCTCGCTTTCGACCCATCCACTTCGACCGGATGGAACGTCTCCTTGACGAAGTCCGACAGCCGGAGGAGCGAGCGGGTCTCGAGGTGAGCAAGCAACTCGTCCGTCTCGCGCTGGAACGGGTCTTCGAGCGTCGTGACGTTGAGACGATTGTCAGACGTGCGCAACTGTTCGAGCTTGTCACGACGGGCCGCCTTGACGCTCGCATCCGCTTCGGCCTCGCGGACGACGTCCTCGAACGCGGCGACGAGGGCTTCTGCCTCATCTTTGATGCGGACCGCGTTCGCCTGACGCAAATCGTGGTCGACGAATTGCTCGAGCTTGGCCGAGAATCGATTGAACCCGGCATCCGTTCCCTGGATGGCGTTTCGGCTCGAGATCGGCAGCACCGTCGGATGACGGACACCGAGCTTTGTCAACTGGTTCGACACATAATCGGTGACGGCGAGCCGTTCCGCTTCATCCGCCGCCAAGTCAGCCGCGTTGACGAGGAAGAACATGTGATGGTCACCTGTCCCTTGTACGCGTCCGAGCTGGATGACGAGTTCACGGTCGGCCTCGGTGAAGGCGTGATTGTAATACGTCACGAACAGGACGGCATCGGCGTCACGCATATAGCCGAACTGTACCTCGCTATGACGGTTGAACTGCGAGTCGGCACCCGGCGTGTCGACGAAGATGATGCCACGGTCGGCCCAAGGGGAGTCGATGGCGAGCTCGATTTCTTTGACGATACAGCTCTTCTCTTCTTCTGTGACGAACGAGCAGAACGTGTCATAGTCGACCATCTCCTGGCTACCGAGATAGGACAGGGGAGCGTTCTTGACGGCGTTGACGAACGGGTGATCGAGATGGAGCGCGTCGAGTGACGCCCCGTAACCGTTCAGCTCGGCCTCGAGTTCGACACGTGTCTTGAACGTGATCAACGCGCTCTTGTTGGCGCGGCCGTTCGGCGGCACGATTTTCGTGATCGATGCCGTCAGTGGGTTCGGTGACGTCGGGAGCACCGTCTCACCGAGCAACGCGTTCAATGTCGACGACTTGCCGGACGAGAACGCCCCAAAGATGGCGAGCGTATACGTCTCGGATTCGGCCCGGGCCAATTTATGACGGAGCGACTTGACGCGTGACTTGAATAACGGATGTCTTTCTAATATTTCACATACCGTATATTCATAAGAAAAATCAAAGGACAAAGCAGTAATATCATCCACCAAAAGCGCGGTCGAGGCAACTTCTTGTTGCTGATGTTCGACTTGTTTCTGCGGCAATTGGTCGGCCGTGACGTAGTGACGGGTCTCAAGGTCCGTCAAACGCGAAGCAGAGAGGTCACGTGTCGTGTAATTGGTGAGTTCGTCTCGTTGTTCGCCCAGCTGACGTTGTAGCGCCAACGTGTCGAGCATGTCATACAACTCATCTTGCTCAGTCTCGATGGCATGGATTCGGTTTTTGCCTTCGGCTTCGAGATACGCCTCGACCGACGTGACCCACGGTTCGGACACTTTCGTCACCCAAGAGGCGAGAGCCGCCTCGATGTCGCGGCTGAATTGAAGCACCGTGTCACCGCTGAGCGATGCGCCGGACTTCACTTGGTCACTGATGAGCGTGCTCGGTGCAGTCGGTAACGTATCCGGACGGGACAAAATCGCCTCGGGCAGTTTCAAATCGCGGACGATGTCTTCGGCGTACTTGATCAAATGGGGGCGAAGGTTCGTATCGATCAATCGGTTGAACTCCTTGACGGCAATGTCTTCACGACGCAGGCGTTCCTGGCGCGTCTTCTCTTTTGAGAAGAACAGGCCGACTTTGAACTCCGGCGCACAACTCTCGAGATAGTTCCGCAACAGTTCACGGAACTCGTAGTTCATGATCGGCGCGCTCGCGACGATCGGCGTTTGGTGTTTGAAGAACTCGCGGCGGAATGATGTGAGCCATATCGCTTTTTTGTCGAGGCGTTGCAGGCGGGCTTGAATCTCCGTCGGCTGCTTCTCGACGACCGGCAATTCGTTCAGGAGCGCATCGTTCGCACGAGTGGACCGGGCGAGCAACGTGTCGACGAGCAAGTCGGCGCGCGCTTCTGCGTGTTCCCGTGCGCCGTCGATGACGGTTTGGACATACGTCCGGAGTCGTTCGGCCTCGTTCTCAGGGTGATCGAGCTCAAGGAGCGAGATATAGAATATATCGTCCGGATTAATGGCATGACGGGTGAAGGCGGTCTCGAGCGAGCGTTTAAACGTGCTGAATGGAAGCTCTCCTTCATCGTGCTTATCGATTTGGTTGATGATAATCGAGTAGGGACGTCCTTCAGCGCTGAACTGTTTCATCAGTTTGATGTTCTGTTCGGACTGGACGTGATTGTAATCCATCATGAAGAACAGATGGTCGGCGAGGAAGAGCGAGCGTTCCGTCGCTTGACGGTGTCGCTCATCGGTCGAGTCGATCCCGGGTGTGTCCATGAGGACGACGTCGCTTCCGAACGGGAAGCGGGGCAGGGCGTATTCGACTTCTTTAATTTCTTCAATCTTACAGTAGTCTCCTAAACGGTCTAGTTCATCCGTCTCAAGTCGAATCCAATCGGTGTCGTTAATGGCGACGGATGCCCCGACATCCCCCTGTCGAAGCGTCACGATATTCGCACTCGTCGGAATCGGGCTCGTCGGTAACACACCGTCCCCGAGCCAATTGTTGAGCAGCGTCGACTTCCCGGCCGAAAAATGACCACAGACTGCGATCCAAATCTCGTCCCGCGTCACTTTCCGGAGCGCGGTCTTGGCAAGACGGGCCGACTCTGTCTCAGCTTGCGTGTCAAATACGTCGGTCAATTGCGCGAGGCGCATGCGTTGTTCGTTCATAAATCCCCATCCCCTACTTATGATTCCGTCGTGATGCCGACGCGGTGTCTACGATATGAGTTGTTTTCCCAGGCTTGAATGACGAGCTCCGCCACATCGTCACGCGAGATTGGTCCCGAGTTCTGCGTCCCGAGCACGTCAGCTGTGATGACGATCTTCCCGACGGACGCGTCTTCAATCAATTGGGTCGGGCAGACGATTGTATAGTCGAGCGTCGATGCGTCGAGCAGTTCATACGCCCGCGCGTGGTCTTCGGCCGCGGTCGTCATCGAACGTTTCGACTCGCGGGTTTCAAAACGATAGTGATCAGAATCATGTGCCTGCAAAATTCCGGCCGTCCCGACCGTCAAGATGCGCGTGATCCCAGCTGTTTGCATCGCCGAGATGACGAGCGGGGTAAAGCGGGACAAGACGTTCTGCTTATCCGTACCGAGCGCCGACATGACGACGTCGGCTGATTTCAATGTTTCCGCGATAGCCTCTCCATCAGTCGCGTCTCCGATGATGACCGTGAGTCGTTCACTCGGTTCGACCTCTCGACGTGACAAGAGTCGGACGTCGTGTCCGTCTTCTAATAAACGTTCGAGCAACCGCATCCCCGTGCGGCCGCTCCCTCCAAATAAAGCAATGGTTGACAAGTAAACCCCTCCCCATCAAGATTAAAGAAAATATCCAACGCCATCATACCACGGAAGCGCTCTCGAATCGGACAAAATGTCCTGACTTCGACCGGTTCGAAGGGCAAATGTTTCACACACGCCGAAGACGGCTAAAAAAATTGCATGACGTGTATAAAGGGGGAAGACACTCCGGTGTCGAGAACGCATGAGATTTGGAGCTAGAACAATTAAAACCGGGATTTCTGTCGCCCTGGTATTGCTTATTGCCGAAGCATTTCAATTTGAACAAATCGTCGTCCCGGCACTCGCGGCCTCGCTCGCCTTACTGCCTTCAGTCTATCAGACCGGTGTCCGACTTTTAGAAGAGTTGAAAGGGAACTTGATTGGGGCTTTGCTCGCTGTCTTCTCATTGATGTTGACGCCGAACCCGACGCCAATCGCCATTGGGGTCGTCATCATCATCGCCATCTCAATCCTTCTCTTCTTGAACCTCGAGTCGACGACCCGAACCGTCATCTTGACGACAATCCTGATCATGGAAGGGGCGAGCCAGTCGGACATGCCCGTCTGGATGTTCGCCGGCGAACGTTATTTGCTCATCATGATGGGGATCACCGTCGCGCTGCTCGTCAACGCGCTCTTGTTCCCGCCACGCTATGAACGGAAGCTCGAAGAAGACATCACGACCGTCTTCCAGATGGCCGTCCGCATCGCCCGCCTATTTTCGGAAACAGAAGGCGGCCGTTCATCGTTCGAATCGCTCGATGAGACGAAGAAGAAACATCGCGCCTCAAAGACCACGTATGATTATTTCGAAGAAGAGATCAAAGCCAACCGCTGGCTCGAAAAGAAGACACCCATCTACCGTCGGGCCGTCTTGAAGTCGAAGATGATCGACACGAACAGTGCCGCTATCCACGTGCTCGACAAGTTGCATGACGATTATTTGACGGTCGAACATCTGCCGCCGCAACTTGAAGAAGAGTTGTTGCGTCATATGCGGCATTTGTTACGCCGGCATGAGCGCCTCTTTTCGGCTTACGAATTAGAGAACGAGCATATCATCGACCGTGAAGAGGATCTGATCCACGAGAACTTCGATTTCGCAAAATTGATGATTGAGAAGATGCGCGATGAAGAAGAAGACCTCATCTTGACTGTCGTCCCGCTCGTCGCGGCGATGACAAACTGGGTCAAGGCGATGAATGAACTCGAACGCTATCTCATCACCGAGATGAAGAAGCACGGGGACAATTTGAAAGTGGAACCACGCAAGAAATGGTTCTTTGAAGATTAACCGCCGACTGGCGGTTTTTTTGTTGCATCAAGACATGCGCTCCTTCGTTGTTTCATTCATAATAAAATCAAGAGAATAAGAGAGGATGTAACGAATGAGCTATCTAGAAGAAATGAGGCATTTAAAAGACTTAGGGACTATGACATTTGATGGGGATTACCTGCTTATGGTTGATGAACAAAGTTCTCTCAATCGAATCTCATTACCAATCAAACGGGAAGGCGAGTGGCGCGTACATATCGGATACGCTACCGGTCAAGAAGGGGTGATGGCTTATTGCGAAGATGTAGACTGGGCAGAACTTGAGCATGTCGGAGATTTGGAATGTGAGTCAGTAGTAAATTTGATTGCTGTCGAAGATTCTTCTACACGAGTTCTAAAATCGGACAAAGCATTTGCACTTGAGCTGGATTCTTTTCATCGACCACTTAGTGTATATGTGATCAAACGCCAACAAACAATCGTAGCTTTTTATATCGAAACAGTTGATGAAGGATTGACAGAACTTCCAATCGGTGAATTTTCAACTGATTCATCGAATCTCTGTTTCACTGATCCCGCGAACACTGATGAATCGTTAATCGTTCCAGTCACACCAAATCTGACATGGACTGTAACCGGTTTTCTAGATGAGACAGAGACTCTTGTTCGCGTTGAAGGAAGAGCGCAGACTGATTCTTTATCCGATGTGACTGACTATCAAGAGCTTGGAACTTTTTTAGTTCTCTCAGCATTCATTTGTGTCCTTGATGAACAACAGCTCAACATGACACCACATCCGATCACTGTAGATTATCCTGGGTCCCCATTTTATCTTTCCTTGATGAGTCTGATGGGGGAAAACCAGGAAGCGGCATGGAATCAAGGAGTCATCTTTTTAACAGAGGGTGGAAATAAGGAATATTCAGTCCGCGGTAGCTTTCAGGAAAATCGATTAGTCACTTTCTCAATCGACTTGTTTGAAGATGATTCTATAGACTTGGGCATCAAGGAGTAAATCGATGAGACACATAAAACTTACATTTTACTTTCAACATGATGTAACATCGATTGATTACGCTCGACGGCTTCTTGAATTGTTCAAGCGACACCGTGTGACCATCGAGTCGATTGGTTATGATTTAAAATCGATTTCGCGATACGATGGGAGGCGATTCGAACGGAGTTGGACAGACGGAATCGAAGGGAAGCATTCTTTCTTCGCAAAGCTTGAAAGTCAACCGAGTTACGTGACTGCCTTTAATTTAACCGGACTAGAAACAGGTGACATCGGTTTTGGGTTGGTGTTATCGAAGTCCTATTTCGATAAACATAAAACCGATTGGGAAAAGCTGTTTCATGCAGTATGTGAGACGTTAAGACCAACTTACGCGACAATCGGTAAAGACGTTGTGGAACGATCCGTCTATGCGTATACACCAAATCGTTCAACAATCCATGAAATTGAATGGCTCAACTACTGCAGCGACGACTTCTTAAAGGAAGTGGAACGTTCTCGATTAGATTCTTATTCGTGGCATGCCGTATTTCCGTCTGCATATGGCACGTTTTATCAATTGACCGAAAGGCTTCATGATCGACAACTATTCGATGAATCCGAGACAGCACGTTCTCATATCGGGACGCGACTGATGAGGCAAAGAAAGGAAGCACAAGGTCCGTTTACGTTGATTGCGCACTTACATGCCAACTTTAAGACCGATTACAAGATACTCAACAATGGAGCACACGTATTTGGGTACTTAGGGGAAACAGACACATGGCGTATATCGATTGCACCGCCTCGTGATGAACGTGTGCTTCGTCTCTGGGAGAGTCATCATCGAGATCTCCCTAAAACCTACAAACGATTGTTGAGACAGTTTGATGGGGTTAGCCTCTATTGCCAACTCAACCTATACGGCGTATCAGACATCGAATATAAAGGTATATCGATTGAAGAACAAGTGAATACACCGCTCGATTTATCCTCACATTACGATACGTTACGAGCAGACTATTTCGTTATCGGACAATCCCTCATGGAAGGAGAACTATATGCCATGACATATGACGGGGACGAGACCGTCTATGTATTTGATGGGGAGACGTATATCGAAAAATCGCAAATCGCAAATATCGAGGTGCTCATCAAACAAGCGCTAGCCGTCGTGGAAGCAGAGCATCGCCATGGAACCCTACACTTCACTTGAGCCGACGGACTATATTTAGACATAAGGGGAAATCGTGTGAATACATCACTGCAACACACCACAAAATTTTGGAACATCCGTGTTGGCACAGACGAGTTCGTCGTCCAGTACGGAAAGCTCGGTACGGTCGGTAAAGTCCAACTAAAGTCTTTTAATACGGCCGAAGAGTGTAAGAAAGAAGCCGACAAACTCGTCCGTCAAAAACTGAAGAAAGGGTACGTGGAGGTCGATTACGACTGGGACAACCATCTTTATTTCGACGACCCGGAAATCGGTCCCGACCAACTCACCGCATACCCTCGGTTCAATGCTCATTTTCAGGAGGACTTCTACTTGGATTGCACGGATGAGTTCAGTCCGTTCGGCAGTGATGAAGGCGCCGACGTGCTCGTGATGTTCGAGGACGCAATCCGAAAAGAACGGGACATCGATTTCCTCGTCGGTGCGTACGACATCGTTTCGGGCTGGATGGAGCGGGATGTATCGAGCTCTGACGACTGGGCGACATATGAATACGGATTCGACTGTGACGTCGTCGTCATGTCGAGTGCGTTCGCATCGATTAAACTGACCGGTCATCTAGACGCTGCGCTACAGGAGGAAGGCGTTGCCGCACTCGACCGACTTATCCAGCAAGTCGAACCAGAAGACAGACCGCGGTTTAAATTGATGAGCGTGCAGTTGAACAGTTTCCCGACCTCAATTTGAAACTTTTTTAGGGAGTGCGCCGTATACTAGAGGTAGAACGGACATATGCTCCGAATCGTTAGGGGGAAACACCAATGTCAGACATAGAAACAACACCGACATCATTCAGCGGCACACTGCCAATCGAGGCCCGTACCGTCTTCCGACTGTCGAGCGCCATCTTTTATCTGATCGGGCTCGTCATCACAGGGGGCCTCGTCGCTGCCTCGCTTTATTTTGACTGGCCGACGTGGCTGCAATATACGATGTACGCCTTACTCGCTATCGACCTCATCTATAGTGTGATCGATATCGTCGTCTTCCAAAAGTGGAAGCAAGAGCGGTTTACGTATGACGTGAAACCACTCGAGATTCGCCTGCATCACGGCATCATCACGACGCACGACGTCTTGATCCCAATGACAAAAGTACAATACGTCCACGCCCAGCAAGGCCCGTTGCTACGGAAATACGGCTTGCAGACGATCACAATCGGGACGGCAGCAGGCTCACATGATATCTATGCGATCGAGGAATCGTTCGCGAAGACGCTTCGGGAACAGATTGCCGTCTATGCCCGCATCGAAGAGGAGGATGTCGTATGACAGAAGCCGCTCTCACGTGGCATCGACTGCCGAGTCGCGTCTTGCTGTTGCGTGTCTTAGAGGTCATCAAGTCGTTTATCATCCCACTCGTACTGCTGTTTGTGATCAATAACGACTGGAGCTCAACATTCGGCATCATCTTACGGGTCGGGATTTTGTTGTTCCTCTTGCTCGATATCCTGCAGAAGTTCTTCGGTTGGCTCAACTTCCGGTATGCGCTCGACGAGAAGACGGTATATGTCATCGACGGCAACTGGATCAAGAAAGAGAAGTCGTTGCCGCTGTATAAGATTCAGAGCGTCCACTCGAACAGCCCGTTTTTGTACCGGCTGCTCGGGGTCGTTGAATTGACGTTCGATACGAACGCGAACAGCGACGACGCCTCGTTCAAATTAGCCGGTGTCTTCCCGAATGAGGCGAAGCGGCTCGAGGACATCCTTGACCAGGTCCGTCATCGGAAGGCCGAGACCGATGTACCGGTAGAAGGGGAGACGGACGCGACCGAAACACCGGTGGCGATTGCAAAGCCAGCGAGCCGTTTGTTGTACGCCCTCTCGACCCGCGAAATCATCATCGCCTCGTTGACGTCACTGTCGGTGTTCGCCATCTTCCCGGTCGCCTCAACGATCGTCTCGTCCATCGATGATTTCATCAATCTCGACGGGACGTTCGATACAATCGGGGATTGGGTGATTCACGCGTCCATCATCGCAATCGGCCTGCTCGTCTTGTCGGTCCTAATATTGTCGGTCGTCATCGGCATGGTCATCAACTTCTTGAAGTACGGGAACTTCCGGCTCGAACGACGAGGTGACCGCATCCGGGTCGAGAAAGGACTACTCAACCGTTCCGCCAAAGAGATTCCGTACGAGAAGATTCAAGCGATCCGAATCAAGGAGACGTTCATCCGGCGTTGGTTCAATATCGTCGGCGTCGAACTCGTCGCGGCCGGAACGATGGATGAGCTGAAAGATGAATCGTCGACGATTCTCCCATTCGTGAAACGGGAGCGGGCGATGAACGTGTTGAACGAACACTTCGATCAGTTCGTCTGGTCTGATACGCTGCATCGTTTGCCGAAGCGTTCCCTCTGGGTCAAACTGTTGCGCATCAGCTGGTTCGGACTCATCGTCTCGGGTGTCGTGCTGTATTTCTTCCGCGATTACGCCTGGTGGCTCGTCCTGTTGTGGGCCATTATCGTCGGCGGCCGCCTGTTGAGCTATATGACGACACGCTACGCCCGGAACGGTCACTTCGTCGAGTTACGGACCGGCGCCTTCAACGTCCACTCATTTTTGACGGACAAGCCCCGGATCGAACAAATCCAAGTGACACAGACGCCGCTTCAACGCCGTTTCAATGTATGTAACGTTCTGTTCTCGACGCGTGGTGTCTTATCGAATGAAATGATCGAGGACATCCCGAAACAAGAGGCGGACGCCATGCTGAACTGGTTCTCCCGCTATACAGTAGAGGAAGATATGAAAACACCGGGCTAAAATCGCCCGGTGTTTGTTCGTCACGTCAACTTCATCGTTTTCGTGTTTCTGTTACTGAAAAATGGGAACAAGTATGGTATGATGCAAGTAGAAAGAGACCGGTGCTGGACACACCGGCCTCTGGCGTACAGGTTACCACTTTAAGAGTGGCCCAGCCGCCACAATGGTTAGTGAATCAGAAAGTGACCCATCTCATTGCGCCGAGGGGGTCATTTTTTTGTGCGTTCAGACGTTGCACGATCGGATGTTTGGTGTAACACCAAGTGAACGATAATCGGAGCGAGGATCGGGACGATGACATAATCGCCGACCCAGGTCCATAGTTGTTCCATCCGCACCACCGCCTTCCTCCATTGTGGACTTGGCGGCTGACCCCACTATTGCTGCGTTAACCTGCCTCTTCATTATAGCAGATTCCCTTCAAAAAAGATGCTAAAAACAGGAACGTTTGTTCTTATTTTATAAAATGAACCTTTAGATGGAGTCGTCTCGGCAGTAGGTCTAAAGATGGAATTGAACGACAATAATGTTGCATGTCAGAAGTCAGACAGGATATAATCAATCTCGTGTGTATAACCACATGGGTGGGTGAGGGTGCCAATAAAGGATTGATTCCTATGGCAAAACAAACAGAATGGAAAACAGAAACATACGGGGGCGTGCTGAACTTTCTGGCGACAGCATACATCCCGGCCGTTCACGCGGCAATCTTGACACAAGCCGGACTCCCGTTCGAGGGAGCGCTCGTCGGAGCGATTTTGACAAGCATCATCGGAACGTTCATCGCAGGGCTGTTCAACTTGCCGCTGCTCCTATTACCAGGGATGGGCATCAACGCGCTCTTTACGTACACGCTCGTCCTGCAGATGGGGCTGAGCTGGCAAGGCGCGCTCGCCGTCTCGTTCGTCTCGGGGGCGCTCGTCGTCCTGTTGACGGTGACGAAAGTGGCGAGGAAACTCGCGAACGCGTTCCCGCCGATCATTCATGACGGTTTGACGGTCGGACTCGGCCTATTCCTCATCTTGATCGGACTCGAGGCGGCGGGGATCGTCTCGGGCGGTGGTGGGGCGTTGCTTCACATCGGAGACCTCGGGGAGCGGCCGGTACAGGTCGCGTTCCTGACGCTATTCGTCGCCATCCTTCTCTTTTTGAAGATGGGACCGAGCAGTTTCCTATGGACGATCGCGTTCGGGGTCGGCTTGAGCGCCGTCATGGGCACGCTCGACTGGACCGGTGAGTTCGCGCTTATGCCGTTCTTTGAGTCGTTCGGTACGGTATTCGGCAACGTCTCGTTCGCCGAGTCGGCGTCACCGATCTTCCTTGTCGCTGTCGGCGTATTGACGCTCGTCTTGCTGATCGAGAACATCAGCCTGATTCAGAATCAGACGCGTGCCATCGGCAAGGATGCGGATGCTCCGAAAGGGCTCGTCGCCCAAGGGTTATCGACGATGGCCGGTGCGATGTTCGGTTCGAGCCCGACCGTCTCGACGGTCGAGGTCGCGGCCGGCATCTCGGTCGGCGCTCGGGGCGGCATCGCCTCGTTCGTGACGTCAGGGCTGTACGTCGTCTCGCTCTTGTTGTTGCCGCTGTTCGCGATCATTCCGGTGACGGCGATTGCGCCGGTGTTGATCATCATCGGCATGATGATGTTCCAGAACGTGAAGCATCTCCCGCTCGACAATTGGGAGCATGCCTTCCCGGCGATTCTCGTCATCATCATGATTCCGTTCACGTATTCCATCGTCGATGGCATCGGGCTCGGCTTCATCGCCTACACGATGATCGTCTTGTTCAAGAAGGGCTATCGGTCGCTCAGTCCGGTCGTCGGTGTCTTGACCGTATTGTTCTTGGTTTTCTTCTCTTTACCAGTCTGGTTGTAAGATAGGGCGGTACCGTGTAAACGGTGCCGCTTTTTTGTATGATGAAACAAAGGGGGAGGTTCTATGGGGAAATCAGGAGGATTCGTTTCAATCGGAATCGCGTTCACAACAGGGAGTGGCCTGCTTCGCAACCTTCAAGTCGTTTGTGAAGCGTTAATGCGAGATGGTGGGAAGATAGATCGCATCACCTATAGCAAAGACGAAGATGGAACGGAGTGGGTGACGATTGAACCGAAGGGATCAGACCTCGACTTGTCTCAAATTCAGTATTACGGTTCCATTACCCTATCGACTGCCCGTTTCGGTCGACGTGACCAAATTGTGACCGTTTCATTGAAAACTGAAGTCGATTTTGAAGGGCTTCTCATTGATTTGGACTGGGAGGACTTGTTCGTGGACACGAATGAGACGGAATCGATTGTCAGAGCCACAGACAGTGTGGAACGACTGCTTATAGACGTATACCGTAGCACATCCTTCGCCTATGCGGTGGCGGGCCACGAGATTGAGCTGGACTGGGCACCTGAGACGCTTCTTCAAGACCGTAAAGTCATCGAAAGTCTTTCCCTCTCTGTCATACCCGTTAAGGACGGTCTCAAAGTGGTTCACGGGTCAATCGCACTTGATGGGATGACGCCACAAGATGATAAAAGCTCAAACCGGCGTTAGCTGAATGGTTGTTAGAAAGGGGCATGTTATGAATACAATCATCGATCGATTTACTTCAATTCAACAGGTCATTGATTCTCTCGGCACACAGGTGACCAAGTACAATTGGATGCTGACAGACGTGGACGGAAATATACCAGATCGCCATCTGCATTATTTTGATGATGTACGCGAGTTTGAAGAGGGATGGGTTTACTGGATTAAAGGAGAGCAACTGATTCAATTCGTTCACATGCCTGATGTCTATTTCATCTGGGGCGTATTTTCAGGATTTGACTCTAAGCAGTACATAACTTTTGAACAATTGGACGTCTACCCGTTCGCAGATGGAAATGCAGAACTGTGGATTGAATCACCACACATCCAACACCGAGCTGCGGTTTGTGAATTAATCTTGTGGGATTCCAGTCATGTCTTATTGTTAAGCAAAAATAGTGAATTAACTGAGCAGTTTCGTAAGGCTCATCCTGACTGGAGAAGTTTAGAAGAATATAACCGAACGAATGAACTATATTAATCTATAAAGCATTGCATCGGCATGGTATAATTTCCTTAATTTAGGAATAAAAAATTAAATTTACAGTTAATGAGGATGAACCATGAATCGAGAGCGGAAAATACGCGGCATGCGTCGGAAATTAAGAAAAATGGTCGAGCACGTCGAGGAAACGACGTCCACGTTTCCGACAACGTTCATCAATGGGTACTGGAACAGCAAAATCCCGATTGGGCAGCCCATCCTGTTCTCCAAACGGTTCAAGATGCGTGGAAAACGTCTTGTTGTAGACACATTGCTAGATGGAGCAATCCGTTTAAAACGTCTTCGACCTAACGAGGTTTATCGAATCGTCGTATTATTGGACGTCCCTTCACTCTGGGCGTCTGAGATCATCGTTTTCGAGACGGACGAAGCTTATCGAGATTTTCTCCTGAATCCGAATTGGACCCTTGGATCGATGGAGTTCAAGGAACACGAAATCTTATTGCGACAATTACCCGATGACATGGAACTGAAGAAGTACATGTCTTCGATGTGTGACGAGGATGGTCAGTTTGAAAGTGAGATTTGGCTTCTATATGTCTAGTGGTCATTTCACAACTAAAGAATACTGAAGATTGCGACATCTTTCTTTTGAAAGCACAATCGAATTTGTCATTCACTTTAATTCGAAAGGAGCCGTTGGAAGGTATGAAATCCAATCTACATCTATCTGTACGGATCATTACATGAAAAAGGCCAAAGCTATTTTTCTATCCGTCTCCTTGCTTTCCTTACTGGTTGTCGCACTCATTTCATTCTCAGGTCAACTCGCTTATACCTACTTCAAAGAGTTGGACATCTCAGGGAGCCCCATCACGAGTTGGGTCACGGACTGTCATGACAAGCGAAAGTTGTTTGGGATCATTGAGGTCGTCGATACGGATTTTTGGTGTGGAGATGGTAGTGACGTAGATTCCGGGCCCGGTATTTCTGAAGCAGGGGCGATTGTTGGACCTTCAGATGATGAAGGCGGCACACCAAGGGAAGATGAGAATGACTCGTCTCCGTCATACGGCAAACCATCTACAAGTGAATCTGATCGCCTTTCCCTATTACCTTACATCTTCAGCGCAATCCTTCTCTTGATTGGCTTATGGATGTGGCATAGACGCCGCTTTAACAAAAAAGTGAGGGAATCCATTTCGACAGACGAGAGGGTTGATGCAACGAAAGAGACAGACGAAATGTCCGAAGAGGTAAAACGCCCCGTCCATCCGCTGCCGGATTCACCGTTACGGCAACATTTGATTCAATTCGAACAAGCATTGCCGCCACAAAAGCGTCGGCGGACGTTCGAGACGTTATCCGCCTGGGCGAGCCGCATTCAACTCGATGCCTCGCTTCGGAGCTATTTAGAGACCCGTTATGACAAAGTCGAGATCACGCCACAACGTGAAGAAGCGTTCAAACAACAGCTCGACGCCTACTTACTTCGCCTAGAAAAGGAGCCACTCTCATGACCATCAAACGCGTATTGGAACAACTGGACCAGATCTATCTCGGAAAGCCTGAAATCACGCGTCTCTGCTGTACGGCACTCCTCGCCAATGGTCACATCTTATTAGAGGACGTTCCTGGGACCGGAAAGACGCTCCTTGCGAAAAGTATCGCCAAAAGTTTCGAGGCCGACTTCACACGAATTCAGTTCACGGCCGACCTTCTGCCGACCGACATCATCGGTACAGACTTCTTCAACGTGCAGACCCAGACGTTCGAGAACAAGACCGGACCGATCTTCACGAATATCTTGCTGATTGATGAGGTCAACCGGGCCGTCCCCCGGACGCAATCCGCTTTGCTCGAGGCGATGGAGGAGCGGCAAGTCTCAATCGGCGGTGTCACATATAAATTGCCTGAACCTTTCTTTGTCATCGCGACACAAAACCCAATCGAGTCAGCAGGAACGTTCGCGTTACCAGACGCGCAGCTCGATCGCTTCTTTATGGCGCTCCAAGTCGGCTATCCAGAGGCTTCAGAAGAGCGGAATTTGATTCTCCAAACGATTTCCAAGACACGACATGCCGTGCACGCTCTCATGTCGAACGAGTCGTTCTCAGCGGCCCAAGCAGAAGTCGAGGATGTCCGAGTCCATGAAGATGTCGTCACGTATCTGCTTGCACTCGTTCAAGAGACGAGGAACCATCCGCTCGTCGAGGTCGGGGCGAGTCCACGGGCGACGCTCGCGCTCGTCAAAGCATCTCAAGCGTACGCCTATATCCAGGAACGACAATTCGTGACCCCGGAAGATGTTCAGGCCGTCGCGCCGCAAGTATTGTCACATCGATTGACGTTGACGCTCGAAGGGGACGTGAAGTCGACAAAGCGGAATGTGCTGGAAGATATACTTGAACGAGTCGACGTGCCTGTCGAGAAGGTATGACCATGAACCGCTACGAACTGAGCACGCCAACGTGGTTGGAAGAAAAATTATGGTCTGCGTACACCGGTCTGATGATCTTCACGATATGGTTCCCATATATCTGGCCAGTTGCCTACGTCTGCGGAATCATCCTCGGGCTGATGCTGGCTCGGAAATGGTTGACGAATACAATTTCTACTTCCATAGGTGTGTCGTTCCATCAAAAAGAACAATTGCTGTTCATCGATGATGCCGCCACGTTACGAATGACTGTCCACGGCTTAAATCAAATGACAACGCTCGGAATCCCACTTTCTGTCCGAGTTACGCTCGGACGAGGCATCACCTTTGAAAATGGCTCGAGTACGACGACACTCGACATCGAGCCAGACGAAGCGGATGTTCCGTTGACGATTCAGGCTGAGAAACGAGGACCGGTCAAAATGAACGAATGCATCGTCAGCGCGAGACTGCCATTCTTTCTTGGTACGGTACTGCTCGTCGACGCGGTCGAGTCACTTCCCGAGTGGACGGTACTCCCGTCGATCAAGAAGATGAACGTGTCCGACTCGAAGCATTATCGCGTGGGAGATCGGCTCGTCAAACATTCCCCACTCAAAGACCAGTTGATGATTCTGAGCTCGAAATCGTATGAAGCCGAACCGGCGAAACAAATTGATTGGTATGCGTCGGCCAAGACAGGACGTTTACAAGCGAAAGTATTTCAACGACAAAACTTGGATACGTTCACGTTAATGCTCGACTTGAGTGGTCCGCTCGGAAACGGCCTCCACGCTCGTTACGAAGAGTTGATTCAACAGGCAGCTTATCTGGTATCCTATTTGGTGAAGGAAGATTGTAAAGTCGAGCTGTTCATCAATCGGCTCGATGCTGATAATCATATCGACCACCTGCGAATGAGTGACGGTCGCAAGCAATTGCGCCTCGCCCTCGTACGTCTGGCGGGCGTCCATGAATCCGATCGATTCGTCGCTTCGAAACGGTTCAATCAGATCATCGAGCGACAGAAGCATCCTCATGCGGAAGTGATTCGGATTGATACGTCACTGCTCAAGCAGATGTTTATCAGTTGAAAGGAGGCAACATGTTGCGCCACCTCACAACATTCGCCTTAGCCGGGGCCTTCACACTCGTTGCTACGTCTGCAATTGCCGCGCCGACAGAACGGTCCGCTGAGCGTTTCGCTAAAACCCATTTTGAGTCAATCGTCCTTGATTATATTGAAGGGGGAGACGACCCGAGCGGCTATCACTTGACGGAAAGTCACTCCATCTCGTTCGGTTCGCTTCATAAAGTGATGATGGCCGCACAATCCTGTTACTCGTCAGATGAGCTTTGTACGTTCGTCCCGAGCGATGAGCACGTGTCGGCCGTCTTACAGGACGGAGAACCAAGAAACGTCATCGGCACGTATGAGCAGGAACCGGGTGTCTTCGCCTTCTCAACGCTCGGGTACGGCCAGGAGTTGTCAACTGCTCTAGGCGACGTATCCGGCTCACTCGTCCATTCGGCGCCAGAAAATGCCTGGTTTGACTATGAAGAGAAGACGTTGACCGCCTTGACGACCGATGCAAAACGCTTCATCGGCGGAGATACGATCACGCTCGTATCCTATCAGGCACTCTTAGTCGAGACACATGCAAATATCGAAGGTTCGTTGGAAGATGGCCTCACTGGTAGTTCAGGTAATGTTCAGACGACAGAGCCGAAATCATATCGGATGCTTGGCCTAGCGTTGCTGACAGGCCTTCCGCTCGGTTATTTCTTTTATCGGAGGCGATGGAAAAGATGAATTTGAAACGTCCGTGGTTACGTGAAGTTGACGCGACCACGGCTTTATTTGTGCGTCAACACGCAGTGCATTCGGATCAATTTGAACAAAAGACGGACAGCTTACCCTATTCTAGCGAGCGGACGTTATGGCAAGTGGACCGTAATGAATTCGACCGTGTCTATGATCAAGAGCTTGATGACGTCTATCGCTCGATCCGTCGACAAGCTGCTGACATCTTCTCGTTTCATCCGGATGATGTGCAGATTGGTGAGGGTTTTACGGATGTAGTGGTATTGCGTTACCTCGCCATGCATCCGTTCACGCGAGACGTCTATATAGATGTCTCGCCATATGAAGTTGTCGAGACGGTGTATGTCTGGATGCATCCGATTGAGGTGTGTAAACAGAGAGACCAAACCACTCGTGTGACGCTAGACGTCTCCAACATCGCGACGGAAACCGAGTTACATGAACTGTTAAAAGAACAGTTACAATTTCCTTCGCACTATGGCATGAACTGGGACGCGTTTTGGGATGTCATCACCGATGAGAACGGATTGCCGGACATCGTGGAGCTATACGGTTGGACGGAGTTTGAGCAGCGATTGCCTGAGGCGGCGAACACGCTCGCAAAATGTTTTACGGACTACGGGAACGAGCCGGACGTGAAACCGTGTCGAATCATCTATTATCAGACAGAGATGCTGATTTTGCCGAGTGATGCATTAAAAGAGGGAGAAGCAAATCGCCTAATTTACCGACATCTCGCTGGCGCAGCATTCCCGTTACGCGTGGAACGGAAGACGTCGGTACGGTTGCCAAGGCGACATCGTTTCGCGTTTGAACGCTTAGAAGAGGAGGCTGTCACATCCGGAATCGTTCATAATCATGAGGATATTACACCATGGCTGACACTTTCCTGTGACGACCAGCGTGAAGACGTCGTCACGTTCTCAAATGAAATGGATTGGTTGGTAAGCTATTACCGTGAGGGACTGACACTACAAGGGATGACTATTGAATCCGTTGAATCGATTGATACAGCGGATTACGAGACGTTTTTTCGTCACGTGACACGTGGTGCGTATCCGATTGAATTGACGTTCTGTTTCGGTGGTACAATTGCTCTAAGCGAGAGGGTCTATCGATTGACGCTACATGACGCAGCATGGGAGAAGTTGATTGAAGACGGGTTGTTGCCTCAGCTAGAGATTCCGAAAGCAAAAGGGTTTTGGAAGTCGTTTTCCCCAACTACACCTGTACAGACATTCGAGACATTCATCGGAGAGTATCATCCCCATATCTTCGGAAACTTCATACTGGCGCATGATGCGGACGATGTGTATCACTTTCTCGATCATGTGAACGGTTCGATTAAGCGATTTTGAAATAGTGAGCGATGCTTTTACCTTGCTCATTGCACATTTTTTACGAAATGGAGCTGTACAAATGAAAAAATATACGTGCGTCTGTTGCGGGTACAAAACGATGGAGGAGAAGCCGCCCGGAACGTTTTTGATTTGTCCGAACTGTTTTTGGGAGGATGATGGTGTAAATCCCGATGTTTGGGGAGGCGCAAACGGTGTTTCTTTACGAACGGGTCAACGGAATGTGATTCGTTTCGGGGTTTCCGAGGAACAGTTGGTTGGCAATCGTCCATCTAGAGAATATGAAAAGGACGCGGCATGGAAACCTGTCTGGGAAGCGAATCCGTCGATGTCACCCTCCTTATTAATCGATGGTGTAGTCTTGCATCGAAAAAAGAATAAGCCTATTGATATCAACCGGTTCAATGAACAGTTTGAAAGAATGTTGAAACAAAATGGATGGACGTTTGGCGGAGAGTTTGTTCAATCTGAAGAATAGGAGACTCTTTTGAAGACTACACAACGCATCATGTCATAAGATTATACTTGCATGGTATTTAGAGCAAAATCACATGCAGAAATCAGGTGGAGCGATGTATCGATATAGATTAAGCAAATACAATCCAGAATACAGAGATGAGTTCGGTGGCTACGAAAATAACGAGTGGACATCAATATCCGATGTTGGAAAGTCGTTTGATGGCGTTATACTTAATTTCGAGGAATACATGAGAAGTGAAGATGCATATGTGAAGTCGGTGAACATAATTATGGATTATTGCAAGGTGACCGCCCTCAAGGTTACATATATTGAGAAGAGAGGAGCTCTCTCAGCTCACGAATATCATCTACCTACTTTTCCAAAGAACCTATATGATTTAAAAACGACAGCTTTGTACAAAGGTGTGAAAAAAGGAACGGTTTTGACGGGGTGGAGAGTCGATCGTGTGATTCGGTTATTGTTGAGAGAAGAGCTTTATTTACACTTAGAATCGTATCCACCAAACAAGAAAGAACAATCGCTCAAAGTTTTTGTTGGGTTTGATTATCTGATGGGGATTCATACAAATATAAATCTCAGACATTTAGAAGAGAAGCTTTTAGACATTGGCATGTATCTAGAATAAAACAAAAGTCGTTATTGTTAATTCTCTCAAAAACAATCCACACAAGGGGGTGAACCTTGAATACACTTAGAGAATTCAAATCGCTCGATAGTGAGGTTTGGCGAGTACGACTTGACGAGAGTGACGCATTCCTCGTGATTAAAGATGAGAAAAGACGAAGCGAGCTCACCGACTATCCATGGTTTTCTGAACATGAAGCTTCTCTTTTTGAGTCGAAAGAGAACGTCATTCAGGTCAGTTACCTTGTCACCCCGGACGTTCGATTGAGTCCAGAGCACTTGGCAGAGGTGTTTGAAGTCGTCGAACAGCTACTGCATCACGTCGCCCAGGCCTCGTGTGACATCATACTCACGCCTCACACTTTTCCTAGCGAATCTGATCGTTTAAACTATATTCAGAAAATGTGCGCGGTCGATTCTGATGCGTATAACGATTTGACTCAATAAAGTCGCATGCGCATCACTACCACTTAAAAGAAAGTAGGAGTAACCATTGGATTATTTAGAACATCTAGAAGCCCATTGTGGAGAATTTGTCACTGGATACGACGTTCCCGATTTACTGGAGGACCATGTCCAAATACTAAAATTGGAGGAGCCAAAACCTTCTGACATCGTGACGATCGCAACACTAGGGTTACATCTACACTCGTTTCAATTCGAGGATGGATCGGTCGCCCATCAAGATTTGTTGTTTCGCTTCAAACAAAAACGTGCCGAGCAGGACATCGTCCAGTTAGTGTGGCATTTGGCGACCCATGCGCTCGAGACACATCAAGCGTTTGATTTAGGTGAATACTTCAGTTTGCCGAAAGGTGTGCTCAAACGGTACAAGTTTTCCTCCATCTACGTGACCGCACCGTTCTACTCAGATCCATCGTTTCTAAAATATGAAGGCGAACCCCACGACGTGCTCGTTGTTTGGTTCGTCCCTATTTTCCCATCAGAGGAACGTTTCATCGAAGAACACGGTGCCGAAGCGTTCGATGAATTACTTTTTGAAACAGATGATGAGCTACTCGATTTGAAACGCAAACCGCTCGTTTGAGTTCGATACGTGTTGACCGACAAGCCCCCATGCGCACGCATGGGGGCTTGTTTTACATATACGGTCCGTTCGCCTGAACGACGAACTGTGAGTACTCGTAATGATAGGTGATGCGTGAGTAGTCAAACGGTTTCCCGTTCGAAAGATGGAAGATCGTCTCGATGCGGAGCGTCGGGTCCTCCGTCTGTAAACCTAGATAGCCGGCTTCCGTCTCAGTCAGTCGGCCGACCTGCATGTACATGTCCGAAAAGCCGATGGTGACGCCGAGTGCGCCTTGGACGTAATCGAAGATCGAGTCGGCCACGATCTCCCGGTTCAAGTACGGGACAATCGCCTTCACAAAATACGACTCCTCATGACAGAACACCTCGCCGTCGACGAAGCGGACCCGTTCGACGCGATAGACATCGTCCGTCACGTCAATACCAAGGTTCTGTGCGACCGTCGCGTCCGGTTTCGTGACCGAGACATCGAGCACATCCGACGTCAACATCCGGTCCCCGAGATTGCTCTTGAACCCTTGCGTCGAGAACAAGCTCATATAGCCCGAACGGTTGTGGCGCCGGACGAAGATGCCGCTCCCACGCAATTGAAAGACGACGCCTTTCCGCTCCAGCAACTCGAGCGCTTTCGTGACCGTGCTCTTGCTGACGGCATATTGGCTCATCAACTGCTCGAGGACGGGCAGTTTATCTCCTTGCTTCAAATCGTGTTGATTGATGTACTGCTCAATTTCGGCTGCAATCTGTTGATATTTTAGCATGTGGCATCCTCACCTCGTATAATCTGCTTCGATTGTACCACGTCACCATTTCGTCGAGAATACAAAATATATCGCACTTGTATAATTGTACCGGTACAATTATACTTGACGTGTATGATTCATCATTGGTATCTCGGAGAAGGAGGAACACATATGAAAACACTACCAAAAGACTTTCTATGGGGCGGCGCTCTCGCCGCCCACCAATTTGAAGGCGGCTGGGACGCCGACGGTAAAGGACCGAGCGTCGTCGACGTGTTGACGGCCGGCGCTCACGGCGTCGCGCGTCGGATCACGGACAAGGTCGAGCCGGACGAGTTTTATCCGAACCATGAAGCCATCGACTTCTATCACCGCTATAAAGAGGACGTCGCGCTCTTCGCCGAGATGGGCTTGAAATGTCTCCGCACGTCAATCGGCTGGAGCCGAATTTTCCCGAACGGGGACGATGCAGAGCCGAACGAGGCCGGACTCCAATTTTATGACGACTTGTTCGACGAGTTGTTGAAGCACGGCATCGAACCGATCATCACATTGTCCCACTTCGAGATGCCGCTCCACCTCGCACGTGAGTACGGCGGGTTCCGCAACCGTGCCGTCGTCGACCATTTCGTCCGTTTCGCCGAGGTGTGTTTCGACCGCTACAAAGACAAGGTCAAATATTGGATGACGTTCAACGAGATCAACAACAAGATGGACGTCAACAACCCGCTCTTCTTATGGACGAACTCTGGCGTCATCGTCGAAGATGGGGAGAACGCCCGTGAAGTGATGTATCAGACGGGGCACCATGAGTTGATTGCGAGCGCGCTCGCCGTCGCGAAAGGGAAAGCCATCAACCCGGACTTCGAGATCGGGGCGATGGTATCACACGTGCCGATCTATCCGTTCTCGTCGAACCCGGACGACGTCATGCTCGCCGAAGAGATGATGCGCCAACGTTACTTCTTCCCGGACGTGCAAGTGCGCGGGTTCTATCCGAGCTACGCCTTGAACGAGTTCGAGCGTGAAGGTTATTCCATCCCGTTCCTCGAGGGGGACGAAGAGATTTTGAAAAATGGGACCGTCGATTACCTCGGTTTCAGTTACTATATGTCGACGACCGTGAAGAGTGACGTCGTCGCCGATAACAGTGGCGACATCGTCAACGGTGGTCTGCCGAACGGCGTCGAGAATCCGTATATCAAGTCGAGCGACTGGGGCTGGTCGATTGACCCCGTCGGTCTCCGCTACGTGCTCAACCGCTTGTATGACCGCTATCAAATCCCGCTCTTCATCGTCGAGAACGGATTCGGTGCTGTCGATGAGATCGTCGACGGGAAGATCCATGATGCGGCCCGCATCGACTACTTGAAAGCGCATATCGAGCAGTTGAAACAAGCGGTCGTCTATGACGGCGTCGACTTGATCGGCTACACGCCGTGGGGCATCATCGACATCGTCTCGTTCACGACGGGCGAGATGAAGAAACGGTACGGCATGATTTACGTCGACCGTGACAATGAAGGAAACGGCTCGATGGAGCGGATGAAGAAAGACTCGTTCGATTGGTACAAACATGTGATCGAGACGAATGGGGAAGCGTTGGAGTACAACGTAACCAAATAAAAATGACTCCCTTTGGCTATCTTGATGATGGTTAAAGGGATTTTTTCTGTATGATACTATTAGAAGAATATGGAGGTGTATAGATGAGCAGTTTCTC
This sequence comes from Exiguobacterium sp. SL-10, assembly GCF_004337025.1. Lineage (NCBI taxonomy): Bacteria > Bacillati > Bacillota > Bacilli > Caryophanales > Exiguobacterium > Exiguobacterium sp. SL-10. The sequence continues at coordinate 83,878 of NZ_SJUP01000003.1, forward strand.
AATCCGTTTAGGTACAACTCGCAATCAGCAGCGTGATCGGGACTGGAATAAAAAACACATCACTGAGATCCACTCGTCATTTGTCTTTGAGGAATTGCTCTCGAGTCATGTATCGAGACAGATCGAACGTGGGGCACTCCAATTCAATTCCCATGCCGTTGTTGGAATCGAGCTTTTAGAGGCTAGTGAGACAAAGACATACACGCAGCACACGTTTGACGATACTCATCACCAAGTGTTGGTTCATGAGTTCATGAGTGAGACGTTCGACTATGATTCGTACATGATGACTCTCGACGAGCAAGAGAAGTTTTGTCATTTCGCTACCGTCGTTCGCGACGTGCTCGTGCCACTGTTAGATGTACAGATGTTCAGCACAAAACAGACAATCTCTGACATTATCGAGCATTGCCTGAAACAGATTGAAATGAACGACTACAAGTTGGTCGTCTTGTTGAATAAGACGCCGAAATCGAACAAAAAACGCAATCGGGTCGTGCTTTTCAAATTGATCGTCTCGGTGACCGGTGCGACGTTTTGGATTGAAGGGTACGAAAAAGGTATAAGACTGTTTCATATGCAGGTGATTGAGGAGATTGCGAGCTTTAACGCGTTCTCATTATATTTCGGGACGAGTCGTTGGGAGTCAGACGATGTGTTCGTCATTCAATCTGACGTCCGGAACTGGAATGCACGCGTCGATTTCAGGAGTAGAGATATCGACGTCTATAAACGAGAGAGGTAACTTAGGAGAGGAGTAGCCATGAATAAAATCGAAGCTAAATTCAATCGTGTCAAAAAGATGATTGAGAAGTACCCACAAGTGTTCGAGTACGGTCCAGGAGCTTCAGAAGCTGCCATTCAGGAGGCGGAGGAGCAACTCAATGTGACGTTTCCTCCGTTATACCGAAAGTTTTTAGAAATCTATGGCTACCTTGTAACAGAAGATGAATCGATTTGGGGAATCGCGCCTCAAAACCTTGAATATGATTTAGTCTCTCAAAACGATAAGTTTAAAAATATGTTAGCAAAATCAGGTAAACCGCCTCTTCTTTCATATTTGGTCGGCATCCAAACTTTTGAAGAATCGCTCATCTGTCTTGATTTAAAGACAAAGTCATACGATGGGGCAGAAGTGAAGACTTGTTTTTATCCACCGGAAAAGGAGGGTTCTGAGTATTTAGATGACTCTTTCACAGAACTATTTTATATGGAATGCGACAATGCGATATCTTCTTATTTAGATGAGCAAACCTTTAAGAAGGACAATCACCCGCCTTCCACAATTAAAGAAACGAAACTATCCTCAACTCAAGATGACTTATATGAGACAGCAAAGCAGCTAATTCTACAACATCCCGAACTTTCTGAGTTAGGTGACGGTTATACCAAGGAAGAAATCGCAATCGTCGAACGGGAATTAGGGGTCAACTTTACAGGGAGTTATTATACGTTTTTAAACGAGTTCGGTGGGGGACTGTTTGGAGAGAACGTGTTCTTCGCTTTGGACGATGATGAGTTGATAAAAATCAACCTACAACTGTATCATCCGACCGATTACGAACATGGGCTGGCAAAAAATCTGGTAGCGGTATACTACGATGACTTAGAAGACTTCTACGCCTGCCTTGATTATGAAAATAAGATAAACGGAGAGCCGAGCGTCGTATACCGGAACGCGAACGTACCCGAGGAAGATTATGATCAAAACGAACGACTTCAGTCTTTCGCTGAATTTCTTTTATACATCATTAAGGACACAGTATCAGTCAATGGATAGGTCGAAAAATTGAATCTAATGCAAAGCAAACCCTTATCAGAGAGTAAATTCTCTAATAAGGGTTTTCCTATACTAAAGTCAGGCTTGTGACTTTTTCTCTTTGATCGCCACCCACACTTCGCTATAGACGTTGTCCGACGGACCATCATGCTTCGTGAACGAGATACTCGGAAAGACGGCCCATAGGTTCGACGATTGTAATCTGTTCAAGGTCTTCATACGGATTGTGTTGCGTTGTCGCAAAGCCGATCATGTGCGCCAGTGAACCTTGTTCGTCCAAATAGCCTTCATCGAAGTTGTACGATACGTTAAGCACTTGGCGCGGATAGAGGTCCACGAATTGATGCATCTCGCTACGCTGATGCTCCGTGATTGACTGTGCCAACTCGACGATTGAATTGTTCACACCTTCAAACTGAATCGGGACGCGCTTGGACACGCCGACGACGTTGAATGAAGGTTTGTGTTCTAATTTGAATTCCATTGAAATTCCCCCTTTGATGTCGATGAAGAAAGTGAATTTCGGGAATGACTTTTGAATCTTGTTCTTGATCACTTCAGACGGTAAAAAGCCACACCAGTCTCGAAACGCTCGCGAGAAGCCGTCGACGGATTGGTATCCATACGTATAGGCCACATCCGTGACTGATTTCCCATGAATTAAGTCCTTGTTCGCTTCTGACAGCCGACGATTTCGGATGTATTCATTGAGCGCTATCCCGGCCATATAGGAAAACATGCGTCGAAAATGATAGTCGGATACACCGACGATGCGTGTGATATCCTCACTCGTGATGTCTTCTGTTAGATGTTGATCGATGTGGTCCATCAATCGGTTCAATGATTCAAGCATCAGCATTCCCTCCTTTCTGCATTCATCATACTTCGAACATCGTAGGGGCACTCGATGATTTCGATACGGATATCATCGGATAAAAGACATCACTGGTTGTAGCCGATGAACATCGTGAACATGAAAAGGATGACCGATGACGTCATGAGTAGGAATGCAAGCGAGCTCGCGAACACGAGAAATCCTTTGGAGAAGTGGCGTCGTCGTTTCCAAATCCCGATGACGAACACCACGTTCAAAATGAGAAATAGTGCGAGCAGCAGTAACGGGAGGGCCCGGTCCTGCATCAATATAAGTAAGTCCATGAAAGATTACCTTCCTTTGCTGGTTTGTTAACGACTAAATCAGTGATGCTCGGTGAAGACAAGGTACCAACAATCATGTCCTTCCCAGACGCGTGTCGTCCAACAATATCCGTTCGGAAAATCGTCAAGTGAGAAAGCGACCTCAAACGTGAGATGATGTTTGAATGTCTTCTCCCACACTGTCTGTAGTTGGTCGAGTGGCTGTTCTTCTAATTGGATTCGTCGCGAAGAATGGTGTCGCGTGATCAAACACTTGATGGCCTCAGGACCAAACAACATCCGTTCGATGAACTCCAGATTATGCGGTTCGGGCATCTCGTGTACGGATACGAGTAAATTTCCTTGATAGAGCTGTTCATCAGTATTGTCGATATAAAAAGGTGATGAGGTCAATGTGCTCGTCCTTCCATTTGAAGATTTTATAAACTAGGTTAGTTATCCTAATCTCTCCTATAATAGATGAGAATGGTAACGCATATCGCTTGTGACTAAGGAGGAAACAACTATGAAGAAGCTACTTCGTGCGACCATCGCCGGCATCGCGTTGTTCACGCTCAGCGTCGCGCCGTCAGAAACCGTGGACGCCGCACCGAAAAAATTCAAAAACTGTACCGAGCTAAATAAGACGTACAAGGGCGGTGTCGCCAAAACGAAGACGACGAAAAACAAAGGCGGGAAGACGAAGTACAAGCCTTACGCCAACAGTTCGCTTTACAAAGCGAATGAATCAAAAGACCGTGATAAGGACGGCATCGCCTGTGAACGCTAAGAGATGAGAGGACAGCCGTCCTCCGTCTCTTTTTTAGTTGTTGAAGCGGTAGGATACTTCCCCTTCAGAATCGTAGCCAGTGATGGACTCAATCGACTCGATTTGGTCGACGAGGACGAACCAGACGTCATTCCCGGCCTTTGTCTTCAACAGTTCCGGTTCGAACCGCTCCCCGTTCAACTCGACAACGACTAGGGTCGTCATACCGTGGTTCATCCCGTAAAGGATGTCGTATGGGGAACATTCTGACCGATCCCCGCACGTGCGGCTATCGATTGACCACGTGAGCTCTTCTTCTGACAGCGAACGCGATGTAATCGACTCGACGCGATCGTCAATGGTAATTTCAAGGCCCATACCTTGCATAGATATGTCTTCGCTCCATTCGTCGACAGCAAAACTGTTCATGAAAAAGCGAAGACTCATGTCACGGTCATCGAGAGTGTAAGTGAGAATTGGATCCGCTCCCTCGGGCAACTCCGGCTGATAACAACAATACGCATACGATGATTAGGACAATCTTTTGCTGATGGTTCATTAGAGACCGCTCGCTTTCTCAGGTTGTAAAAACTGTCGCACTTGTTCAATCGGAAACGCTGGGTTCCAATGGACAAAATGACCCCCGGTGACACGGATGCAGGTGATCGGGAGCTCCTGCCGTTGCAGGTCCGATATGGCTGACCGCGTCAATCGGGCTTCTTTGTCGTCCAGTCCGACGAAATCACCGTAAAAAAGTAACGTCGGGACTTGGAGTGTCCGCATAAGCTGTGGCACGTCAAGATGGTAGAAGCCGAACAACAGATTCAATCCACCTCGTCCTAGCTTAGCCGGGGCGTCCAGTACACGTCGAATCTCATCTCGTTCCGAAAGACCAGTCTTCGCACAGAAAGTTTGGAACCGTTCGTCTGAGATAGACTGGGTCGGCTCGTCTGAAACAATCTTTCTTTCAATCCGCTCTATAATCCGTGGTCCCATCAAACGATAAAGTCCGCTCAGGAGCGGGACGGTAAGGCCGAACACCCCATACTCTTTTAACGGCACGCGCGGGAACGCCTTATGTCCTTGGTCGAGCAAGACGAGCCGCTCCACTTGCTCGGGATAATGGGTGGCGAAAGCGAGACCGACCGCACCACCGAGCGAATGTGCGATCACATGGACAGACCTGAGTCGTTGTGTCTCGACGTAGCCGTTGACCCAATCCGCCAACTGTTTGGATGTCATAACTTGATTGACCCCTTCACTTCTTCCGAACCCTGGCAAATCTAACAAATGAACCTCGAAGTCATCATATAGCGCCTCGGCGAGCGACCGGCCTTCTTCTCCGGTGAACCCTCCGGCTGGTAAATACAAAACAGGTGTCCCACTTCCAATCACTTCTGCATAATAACGACTCAACCAAAAACCCACCTTTCGAATTCCAATATCTGTATCTTACCATTGTACGTGACCATGCACTTGAACAGAAGCAGATTCTTCCAAGCGGAGATACGTTTTCCTCAAAATTTGGGTATAGACTAATGACACGTGAGCAGGTTGCACTTGTCGTTTTCTCTGTCGCTCTTGAGTTGTCTCAACAAGGAGGAATGCGGTGTGAAATTATCAGGTAAAACGGCGCTCGTCACCGGGGCCGGGTCAGGGATGGGTCGGGCCATCGCCAAACTGTTTGCCGAGGAAGGGGCGCGCGTCGTCGCCGTCGACATGAACGGGGACTCGGTCGAAGCGGTCGCCTCAGAGATTAAAGCGAGCGGTGGGGAAGCCGTCGGTGTCTCGGGGAACGTCACGAAGCAGGAAGATATCGACAAGATGGTCGAGACGGCGACGAGCACGTTCGGTTCGCTCGACATCTTGGTCAACAATGCCGGCATCATGGACAACTTTTTGACCGTCGGCGAAGTGACCGACGAGGTGTGGGACCGCGTCATCGCCGTCAACTTGACCGGACCGATGAAATTGGCCCGGGCCGCCATCAACATCATGGACAAGCAAGAGTCGGGTGGCGTCATCGTCAATAACGCCTCGGTCGGTGGTCTGTTCGGGACACGCGGCGGTGCCTCATACGTCGCCTCGAAGCACGCACTGATCGGCCTGACGAAAAACATCGCCGCCACGTACGGTACGTTCAACAAGATTCGGGCCAACGCCATCGCACCGGGTGGGGTCAATACGAATATCGGTGCCACCATCACCGCGCCGAGCGAACTCGGGATGCGCGCCATCCAAGGGGCAGGGGAGGCCCCGATCGGTGAACCGGAGCAGATCGCCAAGGTCGCATTGTTCCTCGCCTCCGATGATTCGAGTTTCGTCAATGGCGACGTATTGAAAGCGGACGGTGGTTGGACCGCCCGTTGACGAAAAAAGCCGACACACGCATGTCGGCTTTTGTTATGTCTTCTGCTTGCGAAACGCGAGCGGTGTTTGATGATGCACTTTCTTAAACGTCTGGACGAAATGGCTCACGCTCGTAAAGCCAAACCGGTTTGCCACTTCAGCGACCGGACTGTCCGTCTCACACAATAGACGGGCGGCCCGTTGCATCCGGACGTCTTGGACATAGGCGAGCGGCGATGTGTCTCCCCATTTTGAAAAGTAACGGCAACATTCCGCCCGGCTCAGCCCACCGGCAGCGGCGATGTCTTCAAGCGACAGTTTCATCGTGTCGTGGTCGTGTATGTAGGTAATCATGCGTTGCATGCGTTCGTGCCCATGTCGTCTCGTCACGGGTTGCCGTTGAATCCAATAGCGCCAGACGACGGCAAGCTGCAAGGTCGCATCGAGTAACGCGAAAGCCGAGTCTTTCTTTAAACTTCTGATTACTTTATGAAGCGTCTCGAGAATGGCCTTGTCACCCGGTTCAGCCGGATGCAGCACGTGATGGCCAATCGTCTCGATAAACGGTGTGACGTATTGCTCCGCGAGCGGCGGTGCCACCAAGTCGAACGGGTCGACATGAAGCATCGTCATTTGAAACGAGTCATCGTTCCGCTCGACTTTTATGATTTGTCCGCGGTCGAGTAATAGTGCCATCCCGGTACGAAGCCTTGAACGGGTACCGTTAATTTGAACCTCGACTTCTCCTTGTGTCACCAGCCAAATTTGAAACTGTACAGTCATCGTGAACCCGATCTCCAACGTTCGTGCGGTCCACGACTGGACATCAATCACATTTTCTTCGACATTCATCCCAACACCTCAACAATCGAACATTTATTTCGGTTTCGCACCGGCTGAAGACTTCATTTTCTCGCCATCAAGCGTCAATCCAGACATTTTGAATTCATCTCCGCTGGACGGTGTGAACGAGTTTCTTCTATATATTGGCGTCAGAAGATGAACCAGCCCGTGATCCCGGCATGCACCAAGATGGCAATCGGGACCCCGATTCGAAACATCGGCTTCAATGTCTTATGACGGAAGAGGCGCATCGCAACATAGGCGCCGAATGCTCCACCGATCCAGACGAGAATGAGGAGCGTTCGTTCTGAAATACGCCATTCCCCTGATTTGGCACGACGTTTATCGAGGAAAAATGACATAAACGCTAGTAAATTAGTCACAATGTAATATAGCAGTAATAGTTCCAAAGACTATTCACCCCTTTCTTCTCCGTTCAGTATACCTTTAAACGGCTCAACAAAGCCATTTGTATCCGTTTTGTAAGAAATTCACTCTTGACTTTACGCTAATAAAGTTCTGTAACTGAACTGATATCACTCTCATATCAGCCTGTAACGGCAGTGAAATATACAGGTGTTACAGTAAGGGAGCGTTAGAAAAGGGAGGAATATTCTTATGAAAAAACCACTATTGACACTAACGGCACTCGCTGGCCTTAGTTTAGGAGTCGCTGCTCCAGCTTCGGCAGCATCAACACACACAGTTCAGTCTGGAGATACACTTTACCGTATCGCCGTGAACAACGGTGTATCAGTTAATGACATTAAACAAGCGAACGGCTTAAATTCTAATATGATTTACCCGAATCAAGTATTGAAGCTCGCAAAGTCTGAAGCAAAAGCAAGCTCTTCTTCTTCAGCAAGCACGTATACAGTTAAAGCAGGCGACACGTTGTATCGCATCGCGACAAACAACGGCGTATCTGTCAACCAATTGATGACATGGAACGGTCTTAAATCAGATCTCATTTTCCCTGGTCAACAATTCTCTGTAAAAGGTGCCAAAGCAGCATCGGTTGCGAACAGCGCACCAGCCGCTAAACCAAAAGCATCAACATCTGCACCAGTGACGAAACAGTCTACGTCGACAACGCAAACCCAAGCTCCGGCTTCAGGTAAGACGATGACTGTGGAAGCCACGGCTTACACGCCATATTGTGCAGGATGCTCAGGAATCACGGCAACAGGAATCGACGTCCGCTCGAACCCGAACCAAAAAGTCATCGCGGTTGACCCTTCAGTCATCCCACTCGGCTCTAAAGTATGGGTTGAAGGCTACGGCGAAGCAATCGCTGGAGACACTGGTGGCGCCATCAAAGGGAACAAAATTGACCTCTTGATGCCGACACAAGAGCAAGCGCTCAACTTCGGTCGTAAATCAATCACAATCAAAGTCTTAAACTAATCGATTTACCCCAAAAACACCGCAGGCGCGGTGTTTTTTTGTGTATTCAGCTCCAAGGATTCTTGACTTTGTTCAGTCCGAGACGTTTTGCGAACGGTTTGATGGTCAACCCATGGATTGTCACGGATAAAAAAACGAGACCGAGTGTCATCGGCAACATTTTCTCAGCATCTGTCACACCGAGCTCTGTGATTTCAGCCGCAAAGAAGCCGGTCACCGTCATCGCCACGATACCGCGAGGAGCGATCCAACCGATGAACAATCGCTCGTTCCTCACTAATGGCGTCCCAATCGTCGCCGAAAGAATCGAGAGTGGCCGGACGAGGAACAAGATGCCGGCAATCGAGAGCAAAATCGGTGCTTGCAAGACAGCAAGTAAATCGGTCCGGCTCAAACTGGCCGTTAAAATGATAAATACCGACGAAATCAAAAGGATGGACACGTTCTCTTTGAATTCACGGAGATGTGTGAGAATCTCTGGACGTGCGAATTTCGAATTTGCCATCGTCAGCCCCATTGCCGTCACGGCGAGCAGACCGACCTCATGCATGACCCATTCGCTCATCGAGAAGACGAGCAACACGCCACTCAATGTCAGTGTCGTTTGCAAATACTCAGGGACTCTTCCTTTCGCGAAAGAACGCATCAAGACGACGCCGAACACAATCCCCAATAAAATCCCGACCAAGCATGAGCCGAGAAAAGGAAGATGGGTCGTCAAGCTGTCATTTTGATAGAACGCGAACCCGAATTGGACGACGAATAGGCCAAGGAGCGCCCCGATCGGATCGACAATGATGCCTTCCCATTTCAATACGTTCGCCACATGCGGCACCAAATTGGCTTGTCGCAAGAGTGGGATGACGACCGTCGGCCCGGTCACGACGAATAAAGCGCCAAGTGTCATGGCCGGGAGCCAATGGATGTCCCCGACGGTGATCAGCAAAACCGAGGTGACGATAAACGAGAGCAGGACACCGACCGTCACGAGCCGGGCAATCACTTTTCGATATTCGCGAATTTCACGAAATTCCAGACCAAGACTTCCTTCGAATAAAATGAGGGCGACGGCAAATGAAATCAATGGGCTGTACAAATCGCCAAGCATCGTCACCGGGTCAATCCATCCGAAGATTGGTCCGACGAGCACTCCGGCCACGGTCATAATAATGATAGCGGGTAGGTCGAACCGCCAAGCGAATAGTTGCGCCAAGGCACCGATTGCTACAATCAAGCTAAAGCCGATCATCATCGTCTCCATCGTCTTGTCCTCATTTCTGATTGTGATTTAACGACATGTCTGTTGTTTTTTACCCGGAAACGGAAATATTTAAAATTTGACACATATCTCACCATTACTATTCTGACGAGAACGGGTATGTAAGGGAGTAAAAGGGAGGGAAATGTGATGATCCCGACAGAAATCATTCTAAGCGTTCTTGGTATTGTATTGATTATCCTGAATGTCACGTTCGCCGTCACCATCATCTTCTTCGAGCGGCGTGATATCGGTTCGACGTGGGCCTGGTTGCTTGTCCTGTTTTTCATCCCACTGCTCGGTTTCTTCATCTATATCTTCTTCGGACGGTTAATCAAATCGAATAACTTCTACCAAATCGATGAAGAGCAGCGGCATGAATACGCGGAGCATGTGCAAAATCAGCTGACCGAGCTCGATGCGCATGAAGGTTTATTCGCCCGCGACCCGCTCTTATCCAAATATCGTCGACTCGCTCGTTTGAATTTGTCATCCACGAACGCGCTCATGACGTACCAAAATGCGATTCACGTCATCCATGACGGAGAGCAAAAGTTCGAGGCGCTGTTCCACGATATTGATACAGCGACACGTGAAATCAATATCCAGTACTATATCATTCAAAATGACTCGCTCGGACAAGCGCTCATCGAGGCGCTCACGCGACGGGCCAAAGATGGTGTCAAAGTACGTCTGCTCTATGATGCGGTAGGATCACGAGGATTGCGGCGTTCCCATTTCAAACAGCTTCTCGCGCACGGCGGCGAGGTGAAGTCGTTTTTCCCGTCACGCCTCGGCATCAACTTCCGCGTCAACAACCGCAATCACCGCAAGTTATGTATCATCGACGGAGACATCGGCTATATCGGCGGATTCAATGTCGGAAATGAGTATCTCGGAACGAACCGTCAGTTCGGCTATTGGCGCGATGTGCATCTGCGGATGAGAGGGGAGGCGGTCCGAGAACTGCTTGAACGTTTCCTCCTCGATTGGAACCGTGCCGTACCGACGAAGCATCGGGCTGAGAAAGAGGAATTCATTTGGCCGTCCGTTCTCATTGAGACAGCCCAATCACCGGTGCAAATCGTCACCTCGGGCCCGAACTCATCGACCGAGCACTTGAAAAACATGCTCGTCAAGATGATTACCGAGGCGAAAGAGACGATTTACATCCAGACCCCTTATTTCATCCCTGACGCCAGCTTCCTCGACGCCTGCCGCAATGCGCTCATGTCCGGGACGAAGATTCGCCTGATGATTCCGAACAAGCCGGATCACATGTTTGTCTACTGGGCGACGTATACGAATGCGGCCGAGCTCGTCCGCTACGGGGCCGAGGTGTATACGTATGAAGGCGGGTTCTTGCACGCGAAGACGCTCGTCATCGATGGCGAAGTCGCCTCGATCGGCACGACGAACATCGACGCCCGGAGTTTTCGTCTCAATTTCGAGATCTCGGCACTCGTCTATGACGAGGTGGTGGCGCAGTCCGTCATCGATGCGTTCGAACGCGACATGGCTAGCGCCAATCGATTGACGATTGAGCGTTATGAGACACGAACGAAATGGATCCGCTTCAAAGAGAGCGTGTCCCGTCTGCTCAGCCCAATCCTCTAAAAAAGACCAGTAGGCCGTCCGGGTGACCCCGGCAAGCCTGACTGGTCTTATTTTTTGAGCGTCTGGGTGACCTGTCGCTCGAACGCCTCGACGATGGATACGGGGGCTTCTTTCTCTCCATATTCGGCCGCCTCGAGCCATGTGGCGAAGCGGCTCCCTTCGGTAAACCCAATGCGGTCGAACCATTCCAAGACGGTCTCCTCACGTTGGCGAGGATGAGCTTGTTCAAGCCGTCTCCCAGCATCGAGCAGCCGGACGTGGCGTGGGGCCCGTGTGAAGCGTCGAATGGCATCCGTCGCTTCGTATCGTGGTTTCGACACATTCACATCCTCATGAATCTCTTTTCGACGTTGCACATAGATGAACAAGGCGATCATTCCGACGAGCAAAGCGAGAAAAGCCAGAATCAAGAACAGTGACTGGTTCGTCGCCGATTCGAGTAACGTTTCGTTTGAAATCGTCTCGGCATCGATGTTGGGATTGTCCGGGACGAGAATCCGGTTGACACGATCGGTCGGATCTAGATCGACTCCGTCGAACCACCCACCGATCCATATCAGGATGGGCTGGATCCAGGCGACGAGATTGCCGAACAGCAGCTCTTTGATGGTCCGGATGATCACAGCCAAGCCAAGACCGACAGCAAGGGCGACGACAAGCGTTGACAGCATCCGTTTATAGTCACGGCGATAATACAGGCTTCGTTGCCAAAACAAGAACAAGAACGGGAAGACGATCATCGCGAGCGGCTGTGACGCCGGCGGGAACAACCAATCGACAATGAGGAAGAGCACACTGGCAATCGCGTAACGGTCCGTCCAGTCGAACGTCCGGATAAAGGCATGGACATAGGTGAACAACAATAGCGTGACACTCATCTCATAGGAGAACAAGAGCGCGGCGACGCTCAGTGCCGTCTGAACGACGAGTTGCCAGTTGCGCGGCAAGCGGAACGTCAACAGAAAGACGAGCGGAAACACGTGACCGACATAGAAAGCGGCGAATACCCACCAAAGCAGTCTCATCTGCTGTCACCTCCGAGCCGTAAAATCGATTGGCTGCCGCCGTATTTGGCGACCTTTCGTTCGAACAATGAGCGGGCGAGCGGGAAATCCCGTTCCGACAGACACGCGAGTGTCGTCATGACCTTGCGGAAATGCGTCTCACCGCTACCTGGGGCGAGGTCATAGGTAATGCCTTCCTTTGTCAGTGTCGGGACAATCAGCCCATAGCTGGCGTTCTCTTTCTCGAAATCGCGGCATAGCGCCGCGGCTTGAGAGATCAACCGTTCCATCTGATGGGTCAGGGCGCGCCCATCTTTCGTCAGCAAGTCGAGCACGACGACATATTCGTTCGCTTGAACGGGTTGCTCGGTGCGGGCGAGCAGTTCACCTGTCTTCGCGTAGGCCGACCAATACAGTTGCCGCATCGGCTGCCCGTGATACGGCGCCACCGACTGGAACGTCTCCGGGTCACGATAGGCGCTATGACGGACCATCTCCTCGCCCGGCAATGTCGGCGGACGCTTCGGAATCGGATAAGGCAAGAATTCAGGGAAGACATACCCGATGCGGTCGAGCGGATCTTCCTTATAGAGCGAGAACATGCGGAGCGGGTCACGAATCTCCATCCCGATCGACTCCATCCTGATCGGGCCACGCTTGATCGCCTTGAGCGGCAATGTGTAGGACACGGCGACCTCACGACCGATATAGTTCTCTTGGCGCCAGAACGCGTGCGCCTCTGCTTCGACGGTCGGATGCAGATAGCCGGACAAGCGGACGACACCAAGGGGCACAGGTGCCGTCGAAATCAGTTTGAGCGTATACGTCTCTTCATCATTCGGGAACAGCTTCAGCTCGTCGGTCACTTCGACATGGACGTATTCAGCGAGCCGGAACAACAGCTCCGGCATGATGAGCGCATATAGGCTGAAGCCGATAATCACACTCGCGAGGAAGACGTTCCCGTAGAGGGCGGTGAATACCCCGACGACGAACAAGAGCCACATATATCCGGACTCGAGGTAGCGAGGGCTGACGAGTTGCATGTCACACCTCTGACGGGACCGGGATGGTCTCCAAAACGGACTTAATCAATTTAGACGGCTTCGTCTTAAGCGACGCCTCGACCGTCAAGACGATTCGGTGGCCGAGAATCGGTAAGGCGAGCGCGCGGATGTCTTCCGGTGACACGTAATCCCGTCCGTCCATATAGGCATGCGCCCGAGCCGCCATCGTGTAGGCGAGCGTCGCTCGTGGGCTCGGTCCGACCTCGATATCCCGGTGATGACGGAGCGCCTCGACGAAGTCGAGAAGATAATCCTCCATCGCCTCGTGGAACAAGACGTCCCGGACGGCTTGCTGCATCTCGGCAAGTTCGGTCTGTTGCAACGTGAACGGGGCCGCACTCAAGTGTTCGTTTCGCAGCAACCGGCGTTCCGACTCTCGAGACAGCGGGGCGAGTGACAGTTTGAATAAGAAACGGTCGAGTTGCGCCTGCGGCAACGGGAACGTCCCTTGCCCGTCGAACGGGTTTTGCGTCGCGATGACGAAGAATGGGTCCGGTAGACGAAGCGACACCTCACCGAGCGTCACTTGGCGCTCCTGCATCGCCTCTAAAAGCGCCGACTGTGTCCGTGGCGTCGTCCGGTTGATCTCATCGACGAGTAAGATCGACGTGAAAATCGGACCGGTCCGTCGCTCGAACGCACCCGTCGTCGGATTGAACAGCTCCATCCCTAAAATATCACTTGGCAGCGTGTCCGGTGTACATTGCACGCGCTGGAAAGCGGCTGATAAAGAGGAAGCAAGACTCCTGGCGAGCGTGGTCTTCCCGGTTCCTGGCCGATCCTCGAGCAAGACATGCCCCCCTGAAAGTAAGGCAATCGTCGACAGCTTGATCGCTTTTGACTGCCCAATCACTAAACTATTTAAATGTGTCGTCCATTGTTGCACCATAATGAAATTCCCCCGTCTATTTTCTGATAATTAAGAAAATCATAGCACACTCTCGGATTGAGATGGAACGCTAAAGAACGTCGCTTCAAATTATGTACGTCGCGTACGGTCAATCCGAAGAAGATGTTTTCGCCCTTTTCCGGCTTGGAAACTTAAAAACTAAGTAATAAAGGACAATCAGACTCGTGTATGGGTTTAAGGCACTGACCCATGCCGGCCCATCGAACAAAATGTACGTAAATGTGATGAGGAATGACGATAAGAATAATAGTTTTGAGAACATATAGGATGGCTCTCCTTTGAATCGCAAGATGGAATAGGTTGACTATACCATGTCAGCTTCTCGATAACCGCCCAACAAAAAACTGACCTGCCCGTATGAGGCAGATCAGTCATCGTTTCGGTGTATCTAAATAGCGTTCGAAATGCCGCTCGAGCCAGTCTTGGAAAAAGGACATAAACGTACAGATGCCCCAGTAGATGAGGGCGACGACCAAGTAGACGGTCATATAGTCGAACTCTCGGCCCCCGACGATTTTCGCCTTATTGAAGATCTCCGGGACGGTGATCATCGCGGCGAGCGAACTCGCTTTAATCAAATCGAGAAATACGTTCGAAAGCGGGGGGAGCGCGATTCGAGTCGCCTGTGGCAAGACGACCCCTTTAAGCGTCTGCCACTTCGTCATCCCGAGTGAGCGGGCCGCCTCGACTTGTCCCGGGTCGACGGCACGGATCGCCGCTCGGACGATTTCCGCGATATAGGCAGCCGAGTTCAGACTGAACCCGATGATCGCCGCCGTCAGCGCCGCGAACTCGATACCGATGAACGGGAACCCTGAATATAAGATGAACAAGATGATCAGAATCGGCACACCCCGCATGAACGAGATATAAAACGTCGACGGAAACCGAAGCCACCGTGACGGTGACAGTTTACCGAGGGCGAGCACGAGACCGAGCAACAAGCCGAAGAACATGCTGACGAATGAGATCCAAAGCGTGTTCGGCAAGCCACCTAACAAATAAGGGAATGAACGCACAGCCAGGTCGACGTCAAAGATTGCTTCCCATTTCACACCTTCGAACATGATTGTTTAGTCCAATTCGACGATTGTCGCGTCGACGTCCGGTTCTACCGAGACATCGGCTCCGTTATAGAACGTTTCCGACAATTCTTTTACCGTACCGTCTTCAAGCATCTCGGCAAGGGCGCGGTCGATATTCTCTTGGAGCTCTGCATTCTCTTTATCCATCAAGAACGCGACTTCCTGTGGGTTATAGGCGATATCCGGGTGGATCGTGATATCGAACTCAGGGAAGAAGGCGAGGGCGAGGGTCTGAAGATAGTAGTCGTTCAAGATGACGTCGGTACGTCCTGTCGAGACGTCACGAAGATACTGGTCGTTCGTCGCGTTGTCATAGATGACTTCCTCGGCCTCGTATTGACGTGCCACGTCCATGAAGACGGTCGTCGCTTCCCCAGCAGCTTTCTTGCCTTTCAAATCCTCAAGTGACTCGATTCCAGACAGGTCGCTCTTACGAACGATGGCCGTCCCGTACGTGTACTTGTATGGCGTCGAGAAAGCGAACTTCTCTTTCCGGTCCTCTGTGACCGAGATATCGTTCGCGGCGACGTCGACTTGTCCGTTTTGGACGCTCGTCAACATGTTGTCAAACGCCATCTCTTTGAATTGGACTTCAAGGTCGAGACGCTTCCCGATCTCTTTCATAAGCTCGACGTCAAACCCAGTCAATGTATCGCTATCTTCTTCCCGGAACGAAGCGGGGTAGAGCGTCCCTGCCGTACCGACCGTGAGCGTACCTTCTTCTTTGATTTCGTCCCAGCGCGAAGTTTCGGCCTGATCGGTGCTAGCATCACCACACGCCGCGAGCGGGACAGCCAATAATAAAGATGCTGCCAAACCTTTTGTCATACGTTTCATTCAAGTTCCTCCTTAAGTTATCATCTGTCTAAAAATAGCATGCTCCCCGTTCTGTGGCAACTCCCAAACACTTTAAAACAGTTAGTTAGTTGTATTTGAAACATAAATCCATAAAGCGCTATCACGGCATTGAATGAACGATTCAATCGAATGACACAGTTTATTAATTATGATGAAACAGATGAATCAATCTCGGATTCAACAACGCGGTTTAAGTTGGAATACCATCATGTTGATTAAGCCATTTCCACGCGTGTAACAATATTCATTCATGTATGATAAATGGTAGCGGATGATTTGTAACAGATCAAAATGAGGGAAGGAGGGTGAAGATGGAAAAATGGGAAAGATGGACCGTCAATTCTGAGATACCGGATAAGCTGTATCTGCAGGCTTTAATTGATGATAAAGACGGATTAACACTCGTATTTACTGATGCGTATGAGAATACATATACATTCTTGTTTGACGGACTTGTGTTGTCGTATCGAAATACAGACGAAGGAACGCTTATTAAAACGCTAGAACATTTATACAAACATGATGACCCTGATTTTTTTGGCGACTGGACACTCTTTCAAGTGACCGATTCCAGCTATTTAAAATGGCTAGCTGAAGAATCAACAAACATTTACGAAACGGTTTATAATATTCAGCATTACGTGTTCCTGACATCACATGATGTCATCGAAGTGTTGTCGACCGAGCCACCGACTCTGATCTCATGACCGTCACTGTATGGCTAGTCTGGCGAGACTATGTAGTTCTGGGATGGAGCGGTCATTACATATGAAGGGAGAAAGATGCAATGGAAGAAGCCAAAAACATCACGATTAAAGCGTTAGATGAGTATTCCATCAGCGTCGTGAATGAAGCGAACAATCCGTTTCCATTCATCGGGAAAATCATTCCGAGCTTTTCTGACTCGGTTTGGACGTATGAGGAACAGTTATATGAGAAAGCACATGAGACGAGCTTTCCGGACGACTTGCTGGACTGGTCGGAATACATCAACAGTGAGGACAAACAAGTATTCTTGGCGTTCGACGAGACGTCATGTATCGGACAGATCCGTGTGGTGAAAGACTGGAACCGTTTTGCGTATATCGAGAACATCTCGGTCCGTAATAGCTATCGACACAGCGGGATTGGTCATTTGCTGATGGATGTTACGGAAACGTGGGCAAAAGAACAATTGTTGCTTAGATTGTCGCTCGAAGCGCAGAACGATAACGTGATCGCGTGTCGATTTTATGCGAAAGAAAGGTTCGTGCTCGGCGGTGTGGACACGCTGAAGCAAATCGGCAATCCGAACATCGACATGACATTGTATTGGTACAAGATATTCTGATTTCAATTGAGAGGAGAGACGTCATATCTGACATCGATTTTCTCTTCATTTTCTTATAGTTAACATAACATATATTATCAGTAAAAATAAAACTCTGTCTCAATGCTTTAGTATACTTTAAGTAGTGAGACAGAATCTGAAATTTGAGAAAAGGGATTCAAGATCGCGTAAATCGAATCAATGTGACACCCGGTTCCGGTTCAAACTCAGCACTCGGTTCGAACCCAAGCTTCGTGTACAGCTTCTTGGCCGGCCCGTTATGTTTGCCGGTATGCACATAGACAAGCTTGTCCTCGTGCAGACTGAGCACGTGTTCGAGCAACGTCGTCGCAAGTCTCGCCCTGAAATATGTCGGATCGATGCACAGTTTCGTGACCTCGACCGTGTTCTCAGCCGCTTCAATCGTGATGAAGCCGATCAACCGCTCGTCGTTATATAAGCCATAGCTCGTACCGGGCAGATTTTGAATCACCTCGACCGTCTCATAACGCGCCGGAATCTCATCGAATCCGATCAGCTCGGCCTCGACCGCATAGGCGTTCCGTTGAATCTCGAGCATCTGCTCGGCCAGTTGATAATCTGTCGTCTGTATCTCGTGTAATTCCATCTGTCCGCACCCCCGGTTTATCCTAAAAATAGACGTGCTTGCTTGCGTTTGGCCCGTTTCAGCGCCAAATAGAGCCGGTGTGTCCCGACGACGGGCTGTCCGTGCCCGACGAACGTGTGGCGCGGTGCGAGGTCGATCAGCTTCTCCGCATGTTCGACCGCTGCCCGTTTATCCCATGTCGCGACTCCCGGGAGCGGGAACAATGGGCGGACGTCCCCTGCCACGGCGACTCCCCCACGTGTCTGAAACGCATCTCCGGCAAATAACATCCGCTCCTTCTCATCGAAATAGGCGACGGAGCCCGGCGTATGACCCGCTGCCGGATAGACGCGGAGGCCAAACAAGCGCTCACCCGGGTCGAGCAGTTTATCCGGCAAGGAGTGGATTTTCGGGAGGGATCCTTTCAGTTTGAGCGGTCGCTCATCCGGGTCGGTCGTTTTGTCCCCTTCGAGGAGACGGGCGTCTCGGCGCGAGACGTACAATTCGGCATGGGGATGAGCCTTCAAAATCGTATCAACACCGCCCACATGGTCGCCGTGCGCATGAGTCAGCAAAATGGCGAGCAGCGGACGTTCCTGCGCCTCGATATATGCCAAGATGGCTTCCGCATTACGCGCAAGACCGGTATCAATCAAAACAAGTCCGAGCTCTCGTTCAATCAACTGAACGTTAATCGGTAATACGGGCGCATAGAATGTCAGTTGATGGACGTGATCAATCCGTGTGACTTTCATAGAGTCCCCTCCCCTTAATCAAGTAACGTGATCCAATCCTCTTGCCACCTTGCCTCAAAACACATATAGAGCTGTTCCTGCGTGTTACGCGCGGTCGATAAAGGTGGTAAGTTGTCCCGCGTGAAGAACGCGACGTCGCTCGTCTCATGGCTCACCTGCGCCTCCCCACCAATCAGCTCGCATTCGATGAACAGCTTATAGTAATGCTGCGACAGTGGCGGATGGTCGTGATGATGCATGTCGAACAACGCGAGCAGCCGCACCGGTACGACATGAAACCCAGCCTCTTCCTCAATCTCCTTGATGATATTTTGTGCCGGGGACAGCCCGACCTCACAAAAACCACCTGGTAACGTCCAAAGCCCGTCCGACCGCTCCTTGACGAGCAAGAGCGCATCGTCCCGGAAAACGACACCGCGTACGTCGAGCTTCGGTGTCGGATAACCATCGACATGCGTCAGTTCGGTAATTTCATGCAACTCGAGATTAGATTGTTGTTCGAACATCTCGGTCGCGATGCGTTGGATTTCGACGTAACGCTCGCGATCGAACTCGTCTTTCGTAAACGTCAAGCCAGCCTGTGACAGCGCCTGTAGCCGCTTGGCCCAATCGAGCCACTGTGACATACGTATCCCCCCATATTTTGTCCTCCTGTCCCATTCGCCAAAAGGGATCGTTGTTCCTTTTAGAAATACCCGCTCCTAAGAGAAACTAATGTGGCGAGGCATTGAAAAAATCAGCCAATGTTCCCATGGTATACTGGAAAGAGAATTAAATCGAAGGAGGTTGGATATGGCGATTTCGCTATTATCTCAGTTCAAACAAGATTTGGACGGCTATACCGAACGGCAGTTGCGCTATCAGGCAGCAATAGATGTCTGGTCAATCGGACAGATGTACGACCATATCATCGTGGTGGCTGAAGAATATGCAGACGAGATTGAACGTTGTCTCGCCTCACACGAAGAGAAACCGCTTGGGAAGACCGAGTTCGGTGAACGATTGTTTCAAGCCGGCGGGTTCCCTCCGATTAAAATCCGTTTACCTGATGAGATGAACCAACCTCCGAACAACACGGACAAGCGTGAGACGCTCGAGCGACGACTCGACGAGTTATCTGCGCGATTGATGCGCCTTGAACCGCTCGCACGCGCGGCAAACCCTGACGTCAAAGCCCGACATGGCGGTTTCGGTTGGCTGAACGCCCAGGAATGGTACGACCTCATCGAGATGCATAGCCGTCATCATTTGCGCCAACAGGCCGATTTGGAGCGCTATCTCATGGAGGCTGGAATCTGAATCGCGATTACAAAAAGACGCCTCGTGTGTCTTTTTGTTCATTCCTCATAATAATAGCTTCCCGTGAACGGATTATCTCGCTCGTTCCGTTCGCACCAGTCGAGAAAACTCTCATTTTCCGACTCCGCATGAGTGTAAGCCACCCAATCCGCCAGCAAATCGCTATAGGAGTTTAGTTCCGCCTCATAATCCGCTCGTTTTTCCTCGCTCAATACGGATTGGTTCAGCTTCCTCGCTTCTAAGATGATCTCGCTGTCCTCATCGACTTCACTGAGATAGAGATCTTCGTTAATGTGATGAAACGCAAACCAAAGGGCAAATATTTTTTGATCCATGAGCGCTTCGACGGCAATCTGTTCGGTTAGCCCACCGAGTGCGAATGCCTGTTCATATTCCATCAGCCAGCGATAAGGACGAGGGTCATTCGGGAAACGTTGCTTCCACTCATGGAGAGTCGGTTGTAGTACATTCGTTACGAGCGAATATACGAACACATTATAGAAATCGGCTCGGTCGGACGATTCTTTATGCGTATATAGCCAGGCAACGAATTCCTGTCGTTGTTCAAAACCCCATGTCTCCACCGTTTTAAGAAACGGCGTCATGGCAGCGAGTGCCTGTTTTCGTAGTCCTCGACTCTTCAATTCACAAAATGTGCGGAATTCCGGATAATTGTTCATATTTGGATCGTTCAGCAAATCGTGCATGGAATGTCTCCTCGTTAGTGGATTCGATTTCTTCTATCCCCTCTAGTATATCGAAACCAAAAACCCCTGCACAACGTCTGTTGTACAGGGGTTCATACGTTAATCGAGATACACGTCCTCAATCTCTCCGAACGTCTCTTCATCAAACACGAATGAGCCGTTGGCGTAGCGGTCCAAGAGCGTCAACTGCTTCGTCTTGACCGTCTTCGCTTTCTCTTTCCCGATGATGTGGAGCGTCTCATCGTCATGTACCGGGAGCACACGACGAATCTGGTGTGGTTTCGACTTGACTTCGCGAATGAGCATCGTCCCGCGCAAGTTGCGGTTCGTGCAGTCGAACTGATCCTCGAGCTTCATCTTCTTGACCGCTCCACGTTGCGTCACGAGGACGAACAGCGGCGGGGTGAAGAAGGCGAAGGCATCGGCGACCACATCGCCATCTTTCAAGTTCATCGCTTTGACGCCGGCGGCACGTTGGCCGACGACCGGTACGTCATCTTCTTTGAACCAGAGACCATAGCCGCGCTCGGAGACGAGGAACAATTGGCCTGGACCGTCACTGATCCCGGCGAAGACGACCTCGTCGTCACCTTTTAACTTGAGCGCCATGAGCGCCTTCGACTTACGTTGGGCGTCATAGTCACGGAGCGGCGTCCGTTTGACCATCCCTTCACGCGTCACGAACAGACAGTGCGCGTCGGTGTCGAACGTCGAGACGACGTCAGCCGAGACGACTTGTTCGCCTTCGATCGGCACGAGGTTGGCCACATGCTGTCCGGCGTCTTTCCATTTCGACTCTGGAATCTGATGGACCGGGATGAGCAAGTAGCTGCCCTTGTTCGTCCAGACGAGCAGATGATCCGTCGTCATCGCCTGGGTGACGAGGACAGGACGGTCTTTCGCCTTCATGTCCGGCATGTCTTCACTCGAGGCACCGTATGAGCGCATCGATGAGCGTTTGACGTAGCCGTCGCGGCTGACGAACACCATCGTCTCTTCGACGGCGATCATGACCTCTGTCTTCAGTTTCAACTCTTCGACTTCCGATTCGATGACCGAGCGCCGTGCGTCGCCGAACTCGTCACGGAGGGCGGTCAACTCTTTCGAGATGAGCTTCCGTTTCGTCGCGTCGACGTTCAAGATGTTGGCGAGGCGAGCAATCTCTTTTTGGAGCGCCTTCGCCTCTTTTTGGAGCTCGACGATATCCGTGTTCGTCAAACGATACAATTGGAGCATGACGACCGCTTCGGCTTGACGGTCCGAGAACGAGAACCGCTCCATGAGCTTCTGCTTCGCCTCGGACTTGTCTTTGGCCGAACGGATGAGTTCGAGCGTCTCGTCAAGGACCGAGATGGCCTGTTCGAGCGCGTCGACGATCTCGGCGCGTTTCTTCGCCTGATCGAGTTCGAACGTCGTGCGACGGGTGACGACTTCTTCAACGTGCTTCAAATACGCGTCGATGATCGACAAGAGACCCATCTGTTTCGGTGTCCGGTTGACGATGGCGACCATGTTGTAGTTATAGGCGAGCTGCAGGTCGGTATGCTTCAAGAAGAAGTGGAGCACACCTTCCGCATCGGCTTCCTTCTTCAACTCGATGACGACGCGGACGCCGGTCCGGTCGGTCTCGTCACGGACTTCGGCGACGCCTTCGACTTTGCGGTCGAGACGGAGCTCCTCCATCTTCTTGACGAGGTTCGCCTTGTTCACCTCATACGGGAGCTCGGTGATCGTAATCTGTTCACGGCCGCCTTTGAGCGGCTCGATGACCGATTTGGCACGGATGATGACCTTGCCTTTGCCGGTCTCGAACGCCTTCAAGATGCCGTCTTTGCCCATGACGATCCCGCCAGACGGGAAGTCAGGTCCTTGCATATAACGGAAAGCGTCATTCGTCGTCTCGACCTCACCTTTCAAGCGGGCGATGGCGAGGTTGAGCACCTCGGTCAAGTTGTGCGGCGGAATCTCGGTCGCGTAACCGGCAGAAATCCCTGTCGTCCCGTTCATGAGCAAGTTCGGGAGCAGTGACGGCAAGACGAGCGGCTCCTCGGTCGAATCGTCGAAGTTCGGCGTATAGTCGACCGTGTTCTTCGAGATCGACGTCAGCATGACGCCGGCAATCTTCGACAGACGGGCTTCGGTATATCGCATCGCGGCGGCCGAGTCGCCGTCCATCGAGCCGTTGTTCCCGTGCATGTCGATGAGCGGGTAACGCAACTTCCAGTCCTGCGACAGGCGTACCATCGCCTCATAGACGGAACTGTCACCGTGCGGGTGATAGTTACCGATGACGTTCCCGACCGTCTTGGCCGATTTGCGGTACGGTTTCTCGTTCGTGTTGCCTTCATGGTGCATCGCATACAGGATGCGGCGCTGAACGGGTTTGAGCCCGTCGCGCGCGTCCGGGAGGGCCCGGTCCTGGATGATATATTTCGAGTAACGCCCGAAGCGGTCACCGACGACCTGTTCGAGCGACAAGTTTAAAATGTGTTGAATCGTCGACATCGTTACATCACTTCCTCAATCGCTTTAGTCACGTGTTCATTGGCGATGATCGAATCATCTTCCTGGAGGCCGAAGGCGACGTTCTCCTCGATCCACTCCCGGCGATGGGCGACATTGTCTCCCATGAGCACCGAGACGCGCTTGTCGGCGACGGCAGCGTCGTCGACCGTGACACGGATGAGCGTCCGTGTGTCCGGGTTCATCGTCGTCTCCCATAGCTGGTCGGCGTTCATCTCACCGAGACCTTTATAGCGCTGGAGGATATAGCCCTTCTTATACACTTTGACGAGTTTCTCGAGCGCTTCTTCGTCCCAAGCATACTCGAACTGTTCCGACTTGCCTTTCCCTTTCGAGATGCGATAGAGCGGTGGCAAGGCGACGAACACTTTGCCGGCCTCGACGAGCGGGCGCATATAACGGAAGAAGAACGTCAACAGGAGCACTTGGATGTGGGCCCCGTCCGTATCGGCGTCGGTCATGATGATGATTTTGTCGAAATTGCAGTCCTCGAGGTCGAAGTCGTGACCGACCCCGGCCCCGATCGCGTGGATAATCGTATTGATCTCTTCGTTCTTCATGATGTCCTGGAGTTTCGACTTCTCCGAGTTGATGACCTTCCCGCGCAGCGGCAGGATGGCCTGGAACGTCCGGTCGCGGCCCTGTTTGGCCGAACCGCCGGCCGAGTCACCCTCGACGAGGAACAGTTCGTTCTTGGCGGCGTTCTTCGACGTCGCCGGCGTCAGTTTCCCGTTCAAGATGCTCGAACGTTTCTTCTTTTTGCCGTTACGCGCCTCTTCCCGGGCTTTCCGGGCGGCTTCGCGGGCCTGGGCGGCGCGGATCGCCTTCTTGATGAGCATCGTCGCCATCTGCGGGTTCTCCTCGAGGAAGATCGTCAGTTGTTTGGCCATGACACCATCAGCACTCGTACGGGCCTCAGGTGAACCGAGTTTTGACTTCGTCTGCCCCTCGAACTGGAGGAACTCTTCCGGAATCCGTACCGAGACGATGAGCGTCAAGCCTTCGCGGACGTCACCGCCGTCAAGGTTCTTGTCTTTTTCTTTCAACAATCCGTTCTTCCGGGCGTACTCGTTCACGATGCGGGTCATCGCCGTCTTGGCGCCGACCTCGTGCGTGCCGCCGTCACGAGTCCGGACGTTGTTGACGAACGAGAGGACGTTCTCAGAATAGGCGTCCGTGAACTGGAAGGCGAGCTCGAGCTCGATATCGTTCTCCGTCCCTTCGAAGTAGACGATCGGATGAAGCGTCGCCTTATCGTCGTTCAAATATTGGACGAACTCGGCAATCCCTTCCTCGTAATGGAACGTCTCTTCTTTATCCGAACGCTCGTCCGTCAACGTGATCGTCAATCCTTTTAACAGGAATGCCGATTCACGGAGCCGTTCAGCGAGCGTGTCGTAGTTATATGTCGTCGTCGAGAAAATCGAGGCGTCCGGTTTGAAGTAGACGCTCGTCCCCGTCTGGCGCGTCTTTCCGGTCTCGAGGAGCGTCGTCTGCGGGATCCCGCCGTCGGCAAACGTCTGCTCGAACACTTTGCCGTCGCGATAAATCGTGACGAGGACCTTGCTCGAGAGTGCGTTCACGACCGAGGCTCCGACCCCGTGGAGTCCACCTGACGTCTTGTAGCCGCCTTGGCCGAACTTACCGCCGGCGTGGAGGACCGTGAAGATGACCTCTGGCGTCGGTTTCCCGGAGGCGTGCATCCCAGTCGGCATCCCACGCCCGTGGTCGCGTACCGTGATGGCGTCATCTTTATGGATCGTCACGTCGATTTGGCCACCGAATCCGGCGAGCGCCTCATCGATCGCGTTATCGACGATCTCATAGACGAGATGATGCAAGCCGCGATGGTCGGTCGAACCGATATACATCCCCGGACGTTTCCGGACAGCAGTCAGTCCTTCGAGCACCTGGATGGCGTCTTCATTGTAATTAAATAAGTCTGTTGACATCTTCGTCACCTCAATTTCGAACACACGTTCGTTTTTCTATCCTATTGTATAGCTGTTTTTGGATTCTGGCAAGCCTCCCTCCACGAGCCGGGCTCGTGAAAAAAGGAGACCTACCAAGGAGGTAGGTCTTAACCAAGAAGACGGGCGTGCTCGACGTAGATGCATCGATTTTCGATGTAGTCGAGTCCGGCATCGCGAGCGATCCGCTCGGCGTCCGGGCTAGTGAGCCCGAGCTGGTTGAAGACGAGACCGACATCCCCATGTCGGACGGCATCTTCGGCCACGCCGGCCAAATACTCATTGCGTCGGAAGACGTCGACGATATCGACGCGTCCTGGGATGCTCTCGACCGTCGGATAGACTTTGCGTCCGTTCCACGTCTCGAGCGTCGGATTGACAGGGATGACCGTGTAACCTTGCAACAGCAGATACTCTGCGATTTGGTTCGCGGTCTTGTTCGGGTTCGCTGACACACCGACGACAGCAATTGTCTTCGCTTCGGTGAGCCATTGTTTCAAACGTTGATCGTCCATCCTAAAATCCCCCTTTTGTTTACGTTCTCAGTGTACCTTTACCTGAATCACCGTTTCAAGCTTTATTTTCTTTTATCATACAACTGTAACTCTTTCAAATTTTTAAAACAAATCAATTGGTTCACCATAACTAATTATGTAAACCGTGCTATGTGACGTTATTTTATCGACTTGCAGGTACACGTGTGTCTCGCGTGAAAATAACGATTCAGCAAACTTTGCGTGAAATATCTATTTCACGCAATTATAGTGACGATTTAAAGGCGTTTTAAGAGATGGAATTGACCCGATTCTTGAACAGTCATGGGCAAAGGGACGACATTTCGGTATACTAAGATTTAGGAGGTGTTCGCGTGGGAACAGCCTATGAGGAACGTCGCGGCACGTTATATAATGACCGCATCACTTTCTATGGGAATTTGTTTGCTTGGCTCATCCATGTCTTATTCTTTTTCATGTTTTGGAGACTCGGGGTCACTGCGCTCGCATGGTCGAACGTGTTCAGTGTTCTCTATTACACATTGTCCTTTTATTTTGTACATAAACGATATTATCGGACGTTTTTCATCGGCCTATCCGTCGAGGTCGTCTTTAACGCCATCATCTCGACACTCGTCCTCGGTTGGGGAGCAAATGTCCATTATTTCATCATCATGGTCGCCTACGCCGTCTTCTTCATGCCGAATGTCAGTCGGTCCATCCGGGTCGCCTCGACGGTGCTCGCCATGACCATCTATGGTTTCCTATACGTGAACGTGACGACAGGGACACAACCGCTCACTCCATCGTTTGAGCAAGCACTCGGCCTGTTTTGCCTCTTATCGACAATCGCCTTGATCGCCGGTCTATCCTTTGTCTTCGAGGGGTCCGTCGTTGAGGTAACGTCCGAACTTGAACGGACCAATGAGCGGTTGCATACACTCGCCTCACGGGACGGCCTGACCGGTTTGTATAACCGGACAACGGGTTACCGGTTGGTCGAAGACGAGATTCGCGAGGCCGTCATTAACGGACGACCATACGCCGTAGCCCTCGGGGACATCGATCATTTTAAGGTGTTCAACGAGCAACACGGGCACGATTGCGGCGATCTCGTGCTCAAACAAGTCGCCTCCGCACTCGTCCGAAACGATGGAATTGCCGTCCGATGGGGCGGCGAGGAGTTCCTTATTTTCTTGGCAAATCAGTCCCCCACAGAGGCTGCGGAGACGATTGACTGCTTGCGTCAACGTATCAAATCGCTCGAGACGATTTATGAAGGTCGGCGGCTCAGCGTCACGATGACGTTCGGCGTCACGACGCGCACCGGGTTCGAGGTCGTTGACACGCTCGTCAAAGAGGCAGATGACCGGCTCCGCGCTGGTAAACAAGCCGGCAAGGACCGAATCGTCACGTCAATCCATCAGTAAGCAAGGAGAGATCTTTTGAGTATATTCCGCCAGCTCGGCCAAACGCCGACCAAGGTCACAACAAAACGTTTCAACTTGAGCGGCTACGAGCGCATGCCGTTCTTTATCCAACGATTCCTGAACCATCTGGCCGCCAAACACTATTCCGAACAGACCGCTCAGCGCTATCTCTACGACTTTTTAGACTTTTTCCGCTGGGTCGAAGCCGCAAGCGCATCCGAGGTCGACCCGTCATCAGTCGAGATCGACTCGTTCGTCGAGTTCGATCACGCGGGGGCCGAGGCGTATGCGATGTATCTCGCCCTCGAGCTCGATAACGCGCCGAGTGTCATCAATCGAAAATTATCGTCGATGCAATCGCTTTTCAACCATTTGATTGAAACGGGCGTGACGGCCCATAACCCGTTCCAGACGGTCGAACGCCCGAAGCGCGCCAAACGTAACCCGGTCTATTTGACGGAACAGGAGTGGCTTGATTTCTCGACGCTCGTCCGCAGCAACGTCGGTATGTCCGACCGCGAGGCGAGTTGGTACGAGCGTAACCGGGACCGTGATTTCTTGATGATTCAACTGCTCGGACTGACCGGGATGCGTGTCTCAGAACTTGTCGGTCTCGATTGGAGTGACATCGACCGTGAGGCTGGGACCATCCGCGTCATCGGGAAAGGAAATAAAGAGCGCATCATCCCGATCGCTTCCCCACTCGATCCGCTCCTCGACGCCTATCGACGTGACGGATCAGGTCCGCTGTTCCACTCGGAGCGAGGCAAGCGGATCTCGGTACGGACAGTGCAACATGCGTTGAAAGGTCACATCGACCGTCTGAAACCGTATTTGCCATTTTTGACGCACAAGCAGGTCACACCCCATAAATTGCGCCACACGTTCGCCTCTCGTCTTGCTATGAACGGGGTCGATGTATTGACGATCCAACAATTGCTCGGACACGAGTCAGTGGCGACAACGCAAGTCTATGCCCATATCGGCGATGAGAAGAAAAAACAAGCGTTAATCGGTTTACGATAACTTGTTATGTAAACCTATATAAAACACCCGAATCTATCACGTAGATAGGTCCGGGTGTTTTTTTGTCATAACTGCTTCGTCGACAGGATGACGATCGTCTCATCGAGTACCGTGTAATAGGCGTCTTCAAACGTTTGTCGCTCGTTCGTCTCAAGATTGAAGATGCTCACGCCACCCCCTCCTTCCGCCGATTCATGGATGAAATAAATCGAAGCGAGTACACGCTCGAACGGAGCCGTATCGAGGAAGCGGGCACCGTTCGTCGCGTCAATCAGTTCGGTGTGATTTTCTGATTCCTCAACCTTGATGAAAATCGTCGAGCTGACATCATCGTACGTGAAATCAATCGGTTCATAGGCCCCCCAGTCGACTACTGTCACCTCGCGAAGCACGTCCGGTGCCGTCACCTCGTAAATCGTCTCCTCATTGGCGGCATCCACAAAAGCGGAGAACCGGAGCCGGTTGTCCCGCTCACCCAGGTATTGAACCGTGTCCCCCTCCCCATGAAGTCGAATCAAATCCTCGAACGGAATCTCACTAATCCTTTCTCGGACGGCCTCGACGGCATCATCGAGAGAACAGATGAGAATCGCCTCTGAGTGATCAATCGCATCGTCTGGAGAGACACGTCCTGCTTCAAGGGCCTCATAATAGGCGAACTCGTCCAAACGGGCGTTGCAGACGATATAAGGGACACCTTCTAAATCGCTCGTGAACAAGTACAACTCGCGGAACTTCCCGGCGTGCCCAACGAGCCGTTCGTCACGAATTCGCTCTTGGAATGCCGTCTCTGCATCATACAACCATGCCTCATCCGCATCCCCGAAGCTCGTCAAGAATAAGAAATAACGATCGGCTAGTACCCAATAGAGCGTACTATTTCCCCGCTTTTCAAAAGTTGCGAGCACCTCTTCTTCTCCGGAGCGATAGTCAAAGGCAATCAGCTCCGTTCGGATGACACCGGTCCGGTCCGGTGTCTCGTTCAAGAAATAGACGCGGCCACCACTGATAAACAGCTTCGAAATCCCGTAGTCTTCATAGACGCGACGACTGACCGGCGTGACGGTCCCGTTCGCTTCGTCATAACGGAAGATTGAGAAACTCGTCTCCCCAGACTTTTCCCGGTAATAGACAGATGTCTCGGTGACGGCAATCAAGTCTTCATGGCTAATCGACATGGCACGTGCATCAACGATTCTCATAGCGCACCTCTCTCATAAGAAGATTCGACCGGCTCGACGCTGACGATGCCAGGTGGTCGTTTTGGAAATGAAATCCGCAGATGGGCGAATTCGATGACAGACTGGCGAGGATCGGTCTTTTCAATCCAGCGAATTTTTTGTCGATTCGCCAAGGCATGACCAATCTTTTCTTCGATTTGGAACTCAGATATGCCGCGATAAGCGACTTTTTGGATATATGTTGCTTCATCGACCTCGAACTGTTGCCAAATCCCCATGACGAGTTGTCCAAGTGCCGACACCCGATGTTCCGGCAAACGAACCGCCCGTAGCGTCCGCTCGACTTCTTTCAAACATTCGAGTGGGTCGTCGGCCACTGCAAACAAGCGCTTTGCCGAGTTGTTCATGACCCGATAGCGTCGTTTCCCACTCTCAACGCGGAGTACTTGCGCATACGGCTCAACCGGTACACCGTGAAAGAATGTATCCGTCCCGCCCCAGGAAAATCCGAAGGCCGGATCGAACTTTTGAATTGTCTTCATGAAGGCGAGCATGAAATCCTCGACCTCACGACGTTCGAGCCGCAACCATTCAGCAAGCGCGAGCGTGCCTCTGTCCTTCTGGATGCGGTGCACTGGGAAGAACAAGTCCCCCTCAGCCAGACGATGTGGTTTGAGCTCGGTCCCATCAGCACGATAGTCTGTCGCCGGACGTCCGCTTCGGCCCGAATAAATAATCCATTCGTCAGCCGTGCTCTCGAACGCATAGGCTTGGTGGGCCCATGGCGGTGTGGCGTATAGCGCCGGATATTCCTCATACGTCTCAAGGTGAAGGAACGAGCGGTCGTTCCAAAGATGGGCAAGCAGACGAACGATTTCCCCGGTCTCTGACTCTTTCGGCGCGATATAGTTTCCCGTGTTACCGATATACGTCAAGACATGGAAGTCGTAGGCGTGATATAGATGGCGGACGATGCGCTCAAACACGGCGGCGACCATCCGCTCGAACAGCGGATGATCCTCGTTACGGTCGACCGAAGTGGCATCGACCGTGCACATGAGCCATCCCATGCGCACGTATAGCCGAATTCGGAGCGGATACGAGATCAACGGGGACGAAGACGCTTGAATCTCCGTCAGTCCGAGGTTGGCCATATTCTCGACCTGTAACGTGAATCCGCTACGCCTCAGTTGTTCCTCCATCTTCTTTTTCCAATTGATCGTCTCCATTCACATTCACTCGCTTTCCGTGGCCATCGTTCTTGTGAGGCTCATTGTGAAATTTTTCCCGTTTCTCGATTCATACAAACGCCTTTCCGCCGACATGGTCGTTGAGACGTTTGAGCGCCTCATCAAGAATGACGCGGGACGTCCCGAAATTGAGCCGTTCGAACGCCCGTCCCGATTCGCCGAACGGGAGACCCGGTGACAAGAACAGTCGGACTTGATCGTGCAGCCATTTCTTCCGCGCCTCCGGTTCAAGACCTAGCCCCGTAAAATCAATCCACAGGAGATAACTCGCCTCAGGCTTGAACACTTTCAGTTGTGGTAACGCTTCACTGAACCGTTCGACGAGGTATGTCGCCTGTTCTTCGAGTTCTGCCGTCAATTGGTCGAGCCAACGCTCCGCACGTGGGTCCGTGTAGGCCGCAATAATGGCCGTATTCGCAAACGGCGTTGGCAATACATGGTGTTTATTTTGGACTTGGATAATCCGTTTTCGCATCGCATCGTCTGGACAGATGATGTACGACGCGAACAACCCGGCGATATTGAACGCCTTCGATGGTGCACTCACCGTGATGACGTCGTCATCGAGGCGATTGAGGGTGGTGTGTCGTTGTGACGGATAGGTCAAGTCGGCATGAATCTCATCCGAGACGAGAATGACATCATGGCGACGCGCCAGCTCGACGACTTGCTTCAGCTCGGCCTCAGTCCATACCCGGCCGACCGGGTTATGAGGTGAGCAGAGCAAGAACAGCCTCGCCTTACGCATCTGCGCCTCGAGCGCGTCGAAGTCCATCTCGTAGCGACCATCGACTTGACGGAGCGGGGCGTCGAGCAACTCACGTTTCAACCCGGTCACGAGTTCATGAAATGGCGGATAAACGGGCGACTGGATGACGACACCATCTCCTTCCACTGTCAATGCCTCGACGATATGTGTCAATCCCGGCACGACGCCGTTCGAGAACAGGACATGATTCGCTTCGACCTTGAGCCCGTGACGACGGTCATACCATGAGCTAACGGCTGCTTGCGCTTGTTTCGAGAACAACGTGTATCCGAACTCGCCTGTCGCGGCACGTGCCGTGAGCGCTTCCGAGATGGATGGCGCCGTGCGGATATCGATATCTGCGACCCAAAGCGGCAAAACGTCATCTTTTAAATGGAACCATCGGTCGAGTCCGTCCCATTTCACCGAGTCTGTTCCGGCCCGGTCAAGTGATTGATGTAAGATTGATTTCATGTTCATCCCTCCTACCCCTACTGTAACAAAAAACGAGTGGTCGAGTCCGCAAAACGATGGCGGATTCGAGGCACGTCGGCTATAATCGACCGAGATACTTCAAGGAGGTGAACCCGATGACCGTGATTGTCATCCGTCATAAACGCCGAAAACGGGCGGCCTTTTTCGTGACGCCGGAAGGAATCGAGCTACGGATTCCAGCGCGCCTCCCGAACCGGGTCGTCGAGACGATTTTATCTGAACACGCCGACTGGATTGCGGAACGCCTGGCGACACTGCCGAAACGCGTCGTCTTGCCCGAAGACAGCTTGAACCTACATGGGGAGACGTTCCCGCTCGTCAAAAGTGATACCGAGACAAGGTTCCGTTTCGACGGCCAAAACTTTCACTGTCCCGTTTTGTGGGACGAGTCATCGTTACGGAAAGCATATGAGACTTGGCTCCGCGAGCAAGCCCTCGCCTTCGTCACGAAGCGGGCACCCTATTATGAACGTCAGCTGGGCGTGAAGGCGAACCGAATCCGTATCGGTCATCAAAAGACGCGCTGGGGATCGTGCAGCTCGACCGGGACGATTTCGATCAACGTCCGGCTCATGCTCGCCCCGCCCGACGTCATGGATTATGTCATCGCCCATGAATGGTCCCACCTCGTCCATTTCGATCATTCAAAAGCGTTCTGGTCGACGCTCGCGTCGGTCTACCCGGACATCACAGGCGCGATGGGCTGGTTGAAGCAACATGGCCATACGTTACAAATCAAAAAAGCCAATTGAACGTGTCCCGATTTAATGGGCATGTCCAATTGGCTTTTTAGATGGCGGAAGTGAACCGCTCAGCCGTATCGTTCAGCGATTCCGCCGACTGTTCGATATGTTCGAACCGTTCGAGCGTCTGTTCCATAATACGCACGCTCTCTTGAATATCTGTACTAGAGCGAGAGACCCCGTCGACAATCGAGATGAGTTCTTTGTTCATCCCGTCCGTGTTCGATCGTACCTCGATGACGGCCCGTTCAACGAGACGCGATAAGTTACGGACCTCGGTCGCGACGACGTTGAAACCGAGACCGTGTTCACCTGCCCGCGCGGCCTCGATGGCGGCATTGAGCGACAACAGGTTCGTCTGAGCGGCGATTTCTTTGATTGTGCTGGCAATCTTCGTAATCTCGCCTGCCTGCTCTTGCAAGTTTGTGAGTGTATTCAAATTTTGATTTGAATCCGCATCAAGCCGTTCGATCGTCTGCTTCAATTGTTGACTCTCTTCCATCCCACGGCGGGCCCGGTCATCGAGGTTTTCCGCCATGACCCGGAACGAGCGAGCATATTCCTCGATCGTCTGTTGGCGACCGGTGATGTCCGAGGCGATTTTGACGACGCCGACGACCTCGTCCTCTTCATAGATCGGCATGTACGTCGCCTCGAGCCAGATTGATTCGCCCCGTGCGTCAACCCGTTCGATCTTGTCGGCTGAGCTGAAGCCGTCGAACAGTTTGTTCCAAAACGCTTGATAGTCCGGGCTGCTGACGAAACTTGGTGTACAGAACAAGTGGTGATGCATCCCAATCATTTCGTCACGTTTATATTTCATCGCCTTGGCAAAGAGGTCGTTCACGTCAACGACACGTCGCTGACGATCGAATCGAATCATTGCGACGTTCGCCTCGAGTGCACGCAGCACGTCAGGGGATGAGAGGCTAGCGCTTTTGGTCAGTTCCATTACGATTATTCCTACCTTCTTTTCTTGATTTCGGTTAGTACTCTATTCCTGAAATGTAGCGGGACTATAGTGTAACCTGTGCAAAAAGTCCTGAATAGCATCGATTTTTAAAACGAGTCAATATCTTGAATTTGAAGTGTTTTCCAGTTCTTTTCTCAGCTGGTGTCACTAGAAATGGACCCGCGCTCTGCACGGGTCCATCATCATTCGTATTCATCAAATACTTCTTGGAACAGCGTGACTTGGTCGGACTTAAGTTCGCCCCGGCTGTCTCTTGGGTCGATGCCGCCCATCATCTGTTCTTCATACCAGATTCCGAAGTCGAGCGAACGCTCCGGCGCATCTTCCGGCGTGTACACGAATGTCACTTTCACATCCGGTTCCCGCTTGATTGGGACGGGCTGGTCTTCCCACTCGACTTCATCCGTCGCTCGGTCAAGCTGAGCAGACGTCTCAGCGTCGGTAATGATTCGTGTAGCCCCATAGTCGCCATCGACCTCTAACGTCTGATACAAAATGCGAGACGGATCCAAATTTTCTTCGCTACTGGCACAACCGCCAAGCAGAAATCCCATCCAGATGACACATCCTATCAACATACGTTTCAACAGATCATCCCTCCTCGAGTTAATCCATTTATTCGAACGCCTGAGGGAATAGCTCTTGGAACGTCTCCGCCCCGGCGCTCGACAGTTTGAACACCTCCCCGGTCTTCACGTCTTTCACGAAGACATCGACTTTCTTCGACCGTTGTTGGTAACTCACTTCGAACTGTTGACCGAGATTTCCGTGTAATAGCGTCAAATATTTATAGTCGTTCGTTTCACCACTCTTCGTCGACGGGCGCGCGGTCTCGATGGCTTCGATCAATCGATCATACGCCTCGCCGCTAACATTCACCGCATCAGGGTAAGGGAGCGGGACTTCGCGGTGATACGGATACTTATGGAGGTAAGCGAGCGCTACTTCATCTGAATTGACGATTTCGGTAAGTGGAGGATTCGGTCGATAACGCATCGACAAGGTCTTCGTCACCATTTGTCCATCCAGATTAATCGTAAGTTCATATAACGGATAAGGTGTCATCGGTTCCATCGTGCCACCGTTATGGATTCGACGGAAGGTTAAACTGTCAGCCCCGTTGAGTAAATCTGCATCTTGTAAAATGGAGGAGGAATAGCGAGCCTTGTCTCCACCATAAGACAGGAGCAGAAGAGGCAGGTTCGTCTCCGTATGTCGCCCTAGTGCGATGAACACATCGGACGGTCTAAGGTTTGGCAAAAAATGGAAGGACGGGTTAAAGTAGCCCCCTTCTCCAATCCCAATCTCGACGGTACCGCTAAATCCGGGCGAGATCCTCATGAGCGTGACCGGATACGGTTCGATGTCTTGTCCATTCTCATAGAAGGCGTCCGGCTTATGTAGCGAGGCCCGCTCGTTCTCCGTCGCGACATGAACGGTCGGAAGGAACGAGATCTCCGTGCCAACTTCGTCTTTTAAGAAAGACGGCCGTGCCTCGAGCTCGACGGCCCGGTATCCTTGCTGCCCGTCCATCCGCTCTGATCGACAAAGCGCATAGACCGCATCCCCTTCGACATAGGTCACTTCGTCGAAGGCATATCCATCATAATCCTCATTCATGAACGGGGCACGGGTCGCATACGCCATCCCGAGCACCGAGAACGTCTCTTCGTCTAGTTCGGCCAATCGTTCTTTGTCTTCACATTGGTTCAAAATTGTTTCGGCATTTACTTCCGGCTCTTGACTGTTTATCGTAACCCGTTCGGCTTGCCAGTGCTCCTCGACATGGCCGTAGCGGACGACGTCCACGTCTTCCGAGCAGCCTGCCGTCAACCATAAAAGTGACAATGCCATCAACGCTCGTTTCTTCATGTTCAACCCACTCATTTCTTCTTTAAATCGGGGAAGTAGGACAAGAACGTCTCGGCCCCTTCGCTCGTCAGTTTATATGTCTCTTCGGTTGATCGGTCGGTCACGTAGATATCCAGCTTCTTCGATCGCTGTTTATACGTCACCTCGAACTCTTGACCTTTGTGTCCATCGACAATCGTCAAGTATCTGTAGTCACCCTCATCGCCTGAGCGGTTCGTCGGTTCAGCAGAGTCGATCGCTTGGACGAGGTCGTCCATCTCGTTGCCGGCCGCTTTTAAGAGCGCTGGGTATGACAACGGAGATTCTGTATTGAACGGTTGTTGGTGAAGGTAAACGAGTGGACCGGTCACAAGTGGCATGTAGTCTTCCTCAAGCTGTGTCTCGAGCTTCGTTCGTTCCGCTGTCGACAATAAATCCGAGGTGCGGTAGTTGAACCCCATCGTCTCATTGACGACTTTTCCATCGCGGGTATAGGAGAACTCATACAGCGGGTAAGTCTTGTCCGGGACGAGCTCCGTCTCAAGCGGGAGACGTTCGACGGTTAACGCCTCATATGTATGTCCTTCTGTGGTCGGGTCAATCATCGACTCGAGCGGAGTCACAGAAATATAAAGATCCGCAAACATGAGCAGCAAATACGGTTTCTCAGTGAGCTTGTCATAACCAATTGCCAATTTGATATCAGTCATGCCGGCCATCGACGGGTCGAACGAGAACAACGGGTATGGACTCGGCATTCCTCCGACCTCCAATTCAATCTCACCGTACAGAGCCGGGGAAAAGGCGACGAGCGTATCGAGGAACGGTTCAATCGGGTTACCTGACTCATTCAATTCATCCGCATTGCGCAAGGCGGTTTTGGCGGAATCGTCGGCCGGTCCGACTACGGGATAGCGATTAATCGGTGTACCTGTCTTCACGTCCACATCGTCAGGGAACGACTCGATCACTTGCGCTGAGAATCGATTTGATGCCATATCACGACAAATGGCATAATTCTCATCTCCTTTCATATACGATACGGCCTTGAACGCATACTCTTCACCCGTGTCCGTCATCGGATAACGGTTCGCCACAATCGTATCGAATACGGTCAAGTCGCCTTTTAGCTCGGTCGTCAAGTCACCGGTACAGGCTTGAAGTGTCTCGTCGGCTGAATGAAGGGAAATCAGCTTCTCTTCGTCATACTTGTTAACGGTCCAATGCGCGTCGACGTACGACAAATTCACGACGTCTGGCTTTTCCCCACCGCAACTGGCCAATAAGCCCATGGATAATACGAGTGCACTGGCTAACTTTTTCAAATCATCCGCCCCTTACAATCTATTTGCACCAATTTTACCATTATATGACTTTAAGGAGGAACAGGAAAAAACCCGTCCACTCTCATGGACGGGTTCGCTCATTCAATTATACGGCTTGATCAATCGCACGCGTCAGTCGCGTCTCGACGTCGTGGGCGATCGATTGAAGCGACTCATCCTCAATCAGCTCAATCAGTTTCGTCGGCTTAGGCATACCGACATGGGTCGACCCATCTTTCGTGAAGACGGCGAGCTTACACGGCAGGAAATAGCCGCCTTCCCGATGTGCCGTAATGACTTTCTTCGCTTCTTTCGGGTTACATACTTCAAGGATGCGATAGTCCCCGTCGATCGCTTGGCCTTTCTCTGCGAGCGTCTCACTCAAATCAAAGTCCCAGAGCACTCCGAACTCTTCTTCCTTGAGCGTCGCTTTCAGCTTCTCGACGACCGCTTCGACCGTCTGGTCTGTCTTGACCGTGTAATCAAACATGCGAATCCCTCCTCGGTTATGGTCTCTTTCGTCATGTACCCGAACTGACTGACGACAAATCGTTCGATGTGATAAAAAATATATGTGATTTGAAACATATTCGATGTCCGTTACGTATGTATGAGAGAAAATAAAGAAGTCCAACCTTACGCAAAGGAGAAGTGGTTGCCGTGACGGTCACCGTATTCACACATACAAGCTGCAGTTCTTCCCGTAAGACGATTGATTGGTTACGCGAACAGAACATCCCATTCATCGAGAAGAAATTGACCGATCAAGGGATGTCGTTCACCGAGTTCAAAGACATGCTCCGCCTCACCGAGAATGGGACGACCGACCTGTTGTCCGTCCAAAAGAGCGTGTACAAACAAGCGGCGGACCAACTTGACGAGATGTCGCTCCGTGAGCTGTACAGCTTTGTGGCGTCGCACCCCCAGATCTTGAAGAGTCCGATCGTCGTCGACGACAATCGGATTCAGATCGGGTTTAGCGAGAAAGAGATTCGTACGTTTATCCCGCGCCATGACCGAATCGCCGAATTGAAACGATTGCTCGACAACAAGTAAGAGCCCTGCCGAAGCAGAGCTCTTTTCTTATGCCTTCTTGAGCCGGGCCGCCAAACGGTTCCCGAACGATTGAATCGATTGGACGAGTAGGATGAGGACGAAGATCGTCACATACATGACCTCCGGCTCGAAGCGGAGATGGCCATACTGATAGGCGATATCGCCGAGCCCACCTGCTCCGACGAGACCGGCCATCGCAGTCGCCCCAATCAAACCGATCGTCGCAATCGTCAACCCGAGCACGATCGAAGAACGCGCCTCCCGAATCAATACATACCAGATGATTTTCCGGGTCGAGATGCCCATCGCCTCATACGCCTCGACGACACCACGGTCGACCTCGAGCAGCGCTGACTCCATGAGACGTGCGATATACGGTGCCGTGAACACGATGAGCGGCAACAGTACGCCTTGAACACCGATTGTCGTCCCCATGATGAAGCGGGTGAACGGCAGGATGAAGAACAAGAGGATGATGAACGGGATCGAGCGGACGACGTTGATGACGCTTGATAAAATACCGTAGAAATAACGGTTGGCGAGTCGGCCGTTCGGACGCGTCAAGACGAGGAACGTCCCGAGCGGCAAGCCGATCAACGTCGAGATGACAAGCGCGATGCCGGTCATCGTGAGCGTCTGAATCGTCCCCGTCCAAATCAAGTCACCCCAATTTCCCCAAAACTGAACCATGGCTCGTCACCTCCTTCACTTTCACGCCGCTCGCTTCTAGGAAGCGGACGGCTTGGTCGGTCTGAGCCTCATCGCCGTCCAAGTGGACGAGCAGATTGCCGACGAGACCACCTTTTAGCTTTTTAATGCCACCCCCGATGATATTCGGGAGCAAGCCGAACCGTTTCGTCAAC
Source organism: Exiguobacterium sp. SL-10 (assembly GCF_004337025.1). Classification (NCBI taxonomy): domain Bacteria; kingdom Bacillati; phylum Bacillota; class Bacilli; order Caryophanales; genus Exiguobacterium; species Exiguobacterium sp. SL-10. The sequence continues at coordinate 122,567 of NZ_SJUP01000003.1, forward strand.
TGGGCGAGCACGGCCTGTTCACTTTGATGGCCGATGAACGACAAGTTGACGAGTGTCCCATGTGTGCTCAATTCTTCGACGACTTCTTTCGGCACGTCGAGGTTCGTCTTCAAAAATTTCCGTGTCGTGCCGTGCTGCGGGTCCGCGAACACGTCGAGCACGTTGCCTTCCTCGATGATTCGTCCTGCCTCGATGACGGCGACCCGGTCACAGATCCTTTCAATGACTTCCATCTCGTGGGTGATCAGGAAAATTGTTAATCCGAGTTCACGATTGATGTCGAGCAAGAGATCAAGAATCGACTCGGTCGTTTCCGGGTCGAGCGCGCTCGTCGCCTCGTCGCTGAGGAGGATATCCGGCTCGTGCGCTAGGGCCCGGGCGATGGCGACACGTTGCTTCTGTCCGCCCGACAGTTGTTCCGGGTAGTGTTTTCGATGCGCCGTCAATCCGACGATGTCGAGGTACTTATCCACTCGTTCACGGATCGTGCGCTTATCAAGTCCTTCGAGACGGAGCGGGATGGCGACGTTCTCTTCGACAGTCGCCGTCTTGAGCAGGTTGTAATGTTGGAAAATCATCCCGATCCGATGACGGAGTTTTGAGAGCCCACGTTTGTCGAGCTTCGTGATGTCCTGTCCCTCAATTTCGACATGGCCCGACGTCGGCCGTTCGAGCAGATTGATCATGCGGATGAGCGTACTCTTGCCGGCCCCGCTGCGACCGATGATGCCGAAGATCTCGCCTTTCTTAATCGTGAGCGTGACGTCGTCCAGTGCGGTCACAGTCCCTTTGTTCACCGTGAACGTCTTCGTGATTCCGTTAAGTGCAATCATAGGCCCTCCTTAAAACGCCGGGACGATCGAGCCGTTGAACGTCTCTTCGATGAACGTCCGGACCTCATCCGAGTGATAGTACGATTTGAGCGTCGCGACGACTTCGTCATCTTTATTGTCGGTGCGGACGACGACGTAGTTCGGATACGGGTTGTCGACCGTGTCCTCGTGGAACAAGGCATCCTCGTTGATCGACAGACCGGCACCCATCGCGAAGTTTGTGTTGATGGCCGCGAGGGCGACTTCCGGGAGCTGGGTCGGGAGCTGCGATGCCTCGAGTTCGATGAATTCAAGGTTGAGCGGGTTCTCGGCGATATCACGTTTCGTTGCCTTGTCCGTCAAGCCTTCCTTCAGCGTGATGAGGCCCGCTGTCTCATAGAGACGGAGCGCGCGTAGTTCGTTCGCCGGGTCGTTCGGGACGGCGACCTTGTCGCCTTCTTTCAAGTCCTCGATGTCGGTCAATTTCTCTGAGTAGAGACCCATCGGGAAGGCGACAGTCTTGAACACGTCGTCGATTTTATAGCCTTTGTCGGACTTTTGCAGTTCAAGGAATGAGAGCGTCTGATAACTGTTCACGTCGAGGCTGCCCTCGGCGAGCGCCGTGTTCGGCGTATTATAGTCGTTGAACACTTTGATATCGAGTTCGAGGCCGTCTTCGGCCGCGAGTTCTTTCACTTTCTCGGCGATCTGTTGGTGCGGCCCGCCCGTGACGCCGATTGTGAGCGACTCCGTGCTGAGCGCCTCGCTCGCGTCCGATTGTCCGCACGCCGAGAGGGCGATGGCGGCGAGTAGTGATGTTCCTGCTAGTACTGTTTTCTGTTTGATGTTCATGTGTTTTTCCTCCTCCAAAATGAAAGCCCGCTACTCATGAAGAGTGGCGGGCACGACAAGACGAAGTCGGACACGCTCATCTCCCAGACGATTTCGTCTGTTGGAATTAGCACCATGATCATAATGATCTGGTTGCCGGGTTTCATAGGGCCAGTCCCTCCACCACTCTTGATAAGCAATCGGTCTATTTAATTGTTATCATCTTACTTTCAATTCTTTTATTTGTAAATAGGTAATTGTAAATTTTCAAAAATTATTTTCAAATAATCTTTATCAAGTGGTGCCGGCAACTGTTGTAACTCCGTCTCGGTTATGACGGAATCGACGAGAATCGGGATGTCACTTGTCCTAACCCCTAGCGTTGCGAGCGTCGTCGGGGCACCGAACCGTTTCAACCAAGCCTCCAAATACGGGACGTCAGCTGAACGACGCAACCGCTCTTGGACGATCAGTCCAAACCCGACCTTGTCACCATGCAAGAAAGAGTGGCTCGATTCGAAGCGGCTGAGCGCGTTATGGACCGCATGGCCCACGGCGACACGTGTCCCGGCGTCACCAAAGCCACCGACGGCGCCGCCGATGGCGATCACGTGATCGACCGCGAAGCGGACGGCATCGTTATACGACTCAAAAGCGTGCTCGCTCAAATCAAGTTCGACGAGACGCCCGCACTGCTCGGCCAAGGCGAGACCGGTGTTGACACCGGCGTCAATCGAGCTGTCGCCGCTCAAATAGCGGGCCTCGTAAAATTTAGCGACCGTGTCGATGACACCGGCTCGGAAGTACTCATAGGGGGAGCGCCTCATGACCCGCGAGTCGACGATGACCCGCTCGATGACGACGCGGAACATGTCGTACCGGTCGTAGCTCCCATCCTCCTCATAGACGACGCTGAGTGGTGTGAAAGCGGCACAGTTCGAGGCGAGCGTCGGGATGACGATGAGCGGGACGTTCCGTAGAGAGGCGACGAGTTTGGCCGTATCGACGAGCTTACCGCCTCCGACAGCGATCAACACGTCGGCGTCAAACGAATTGATCCGCTCGACTTCAGCGTCCGTACACTCTCCGCGGAACGCCGTGGCTGGATAGTCCGCAATCGCCGGATGGATGTCCCGAACAACGTCATATCCGTTCTGACCGTGCAGGACATGGGCCCGACGACCGTCAATCAAGTCGTCGAGACGGTCGAGCGCGTCATCGGAGTGGTCATACTCGAGCACTGCTTGACGAATCATGCCCGTACCTCCTCATAAGCGGCGAACAATCGTTCAATCCGTTCGACAGCCTCGTCAATCTTTGGTTCTGGTGAGACGAGACCGAAACGGACATAACCGTTCCCTTCCGAGCCGAAGAAATAGCCCGGCGTGACGGCGACTCCCGCTTCATATAACAGCTTCCGCGAGAATGATTTGGCATCGCCCTCAGGCACTTTCGCCCAGACGAAGAATGAGCCTTCCGGCGGTTCGACGGCCCAACCGGCCCGATTCAATCCGTCGACGAGGCGATCACGACGGGCCTCGTACAGTCGTGCCAAATCGTCGCGAATGGTGCGCGGCGCCTCGAGCGCGGCGACGGCGGCCGCTTGGATCGCTGAGAAGACGCTGACGTGGACGTGGTCCTGATACGTATTGATTGCTTCGATGATGTCAGCGTTCCCGACGGCAAAGGCGACGCGCCAACCGGACATGTTGAACGCCTTCGACATCGTGTACACTTCAATGCCGACGTCTTTCGCCCCTTCTGCTTGCAGGAAGCTCGGCGGGACATGTCCATCGAATCCGATGCTGCCGTATGCGAAATCGTGGACGACCATCAAGTCCCGCTCCTGGGCGAACCGAACGGTGTCGTCAAAGAATGCTGGTGTGGCGACGGCCCCCGTCGGATTGCTCGGATAGTTCAAGTACATGAGTCTCGCCCCTTCCGTATCGAGCGTCTCATAGTCGGGGAGGAAACCGTTCTCCTCGCGTAAGATGAGATCACGGACGACGGCACCGGCGAGTCGTGCCCCGGAGATGTAGTCGGGATAGCCCGGGTTCGGCAGCAAGATCCCGTCCCCTGGCTCGAGCACGCATTGCGGAAGTGTGATGAGTCCGGATTTGGAGCCGATCAGGATTGCGACTTCTGTCTCCGGATCGAGCTCGACCCCGTACTCGTTCAAATAGAACGTAGCCACCGCTTGCTTCAGACGGGCCTGTCCTCGGAACGGACCGTATTGATGGGTCGAAGCGTCGAGGAGCGCCGTCTGGAGTGCATCACAAATCGGCTCCGGCGTCGGTAGGTCGGGCGTTCCTTGACCGAGTCGGATGATATCGCGACCTGCCTGTTCGAGCTCGGCGACTTCAGCGGCGAGTCCGACGAAATGTTGGGGCGGTAACGTCTTAAGTAAGTTTGAGCGTCTGTCAGTCATGAATAGTCCTCCTATGCAAAAAACACCCCTTTCCGCGGAAAGAGGTGTCGAGATACGGACGTATTCAAACAACCACCTTCCCATCTCTCAAGGTCACCTTGCTGGAATTAGCACAGTATTGAATCAATCTGTTGCTGAAGCTTCGTCGGGCCAGTCCCTCCGCTTCTCTTGATAGAAAGTGTTTTATATGCAATTTGTCTTTTTGTAATATGTCACTTAGTTAACCAAACGTTACCAATCTTGTCAATCCTTTTTCGAAAATGTGTGCCCCCTATTGAATCCCGGTAAAAAAACGGTCATAGTAAAAAGTGAACACTATTCTACAAAATTTAAAGCATGAGGGGATGGACCATTGGAACTAAATCGTCAATTGATTTGGAAGTTGAGCGTCATCGGCCTGATTTTACTTGTCCTCTGGAAGGTCATCAGTGAGCCGGATACGATTTCTCGTGTGCTGCACTACGCGTTCCAGTTGCTGACACCGATCATTATGGGAATCGCCATCGCACTGCTCCTGAATACCGTCCTGTCCTATATAGAAGAACGGTTTCACTTAAAACGTTATCAAGGCTTGCTGATCGTCTATGTCACGTTCATCGGAATTCTCGTCATCTCTGCGGTGACGTTGTTCCCGCGCATCTATTCGAGCGTCGCCTCGCTCATCGAGGAGCTCCCATTCTACATCCGTCAGATCGATGGGTTTCTCGCCCAGCTGAACACGTACTTGAAAGAGTACAACGCAACGATCGCCCAGGCCATCGACTTCAGTCGCTTCGAGGAGCGCTATTCCGGTTGGGTCGAGACCGCCGTCTTGTCATCGGTCAGTTACGTGTCGAGCTTCACGATGACGCTCATCAATTTCTTGATCGGAATCGTCATTTCAATCTATCTATTGAAAGACAAAGAGGTCTTTGCCCGTATGTTCAAGCGTCTGTTGTACGCGATGTTCCCTGTCGCATCAGCCAAGACGACGATCGATATCTTTCAAGAGATGGACTACATCTTCAAGCGCTATATCATCGGAAAGTCGCTCGATTGCCTCATCATCGGGGTGATGGCCGTCGTCGGTCTGTTGGTGATCGGTGCGCCTTATGCGCTTCTCCTAGGCGTCATCATCGGAGTATTGAACTTCATCCCGTATGTCGGTCCGCTGCTCGGGATGATCCCGGCGTTCATTATCACCTATTTCTATGACCCGTTCACGGCGCTCATCGTCCTCCTGTTCATCTTCTTGCTGCAACAGTTCGATGGCCTCTGGCTCGGTCCGAAGATACTCGGCGACAGTGTCGGCATCACCCCGTTTTGGGTCATCACGTCGATCATCATCGGGGGTAGCCTGTTCGGCCTCGTCGGCATGTTCATCAGCGTGCCGGTAACGGCGATGATTCAAGTCGTATTGTCTCGCTTGATCGATTATCGGCTCAGTCGTAAGAATTTAAATGAATTATTATGACACATTGATGATTTAGGTTGACACATTTCACAGAAATATCATAATCTTGAAGAGAAGACAGTCCAATGTAGAAAGGAGAGGTACCGATGTCAGTCATTCAACGCTCGCACGTAAAAGTCCATATTGACCGGCAGGCGCCTCTCCGTGATTTGAATCCGTGACGTTCGCCTGCCTTCCGAGGCATGTCTAAGATCGTAGGGACGCGTATGCCTTTGTGCATGTTGCGTCCCTTTTTTCATTCCAAAAATTAAAGCAGGTGAACCTAATGATTCAATCACTTAAACGACTCGACCGCAATATTTGGATCCGTTTCCTCGGGGAGACGATCACCGGCGTTATGATGTTCATGATCGCGCCGTTCCTCGTCCTCTATTACAGCGACAAGCTCGACAGTTACATCCAGGTCGGGGTCATCATGGCGACCGGACCGATCATGGCACTTATCGGCTCGGTCGTCGGCGGACGACTCGCCGATCTATATGGCCGCAAACCGATCATGATGGCCGCCATCCTTGGAGATGCGCTCGCCCTCGTCGGTTTCGCCTTCGCCGAGACGTTTTGGCCGCTCTTGCTCTTGAACGCGATGCTCGGACTTACGAACTCGCTGTTCCATCCCGCCGCTAGCGCGATGGTAGCGGATGTAACCGAGCCCGAACAGATGAACGAGGCGTTCGGACTGTTGCGGATGGGCCATAACATCGGGGCGGCGTTCGGTCCGCTCCTCGGTAGCGCCGTTCTCTTTATCGACCGACAGTACATCTTTTATTCGGCCGCGTTCGTCTTCGTCCTGTACGCGCTCGTCCTCGGCCGCTACATCCGGGAGTCGCTCCCGGAGTCGACCGATGCCGACACGCCGTCGAACCGAGACGTGTTGCGCGTGTTCTACAATGACAAGGTGTTCCTCGTGTTCATCTTCGCCGGCGTCTTCATCTCGATGGGCTTTTCACTCATCGAGAGCATGTTGCCCCTGTTTTTGCGGGAATCGATGCCGTCGTTCACCGATCGCGAGAACCCGTTCGCCTACATGCTAGCTTTGAACGGCATCATGGTCGTCTTATTCCAGTTCCCGATCGCCTCGAAACTTGGCCGCAAGCCGTTCGGAAACGTCATGCTCGCCGGTGCGACCATCTTCGGTGTCGGCATGATCTTGATCGCCGTCATGCCGCGTCTCCTCTACTCACTCGGGACACCGTACCTCGTCCTTGTCAGCATCTTGCTAGCGGTGTACGCGTTCTATACGCTTGGCGAGATGATTATGTCACCGGTCCAACAGACGTTCATCGCCTTGATCGCACCGGAGAACATGCGCGGCGCTTATAACGGGGCCGCTAGTATCCAATGGTTGATCGGCGGGGTGACCGCTCCCATCATGGCGAGTTTGTTCTTCGACCAGCGGGCCGGTCACATCGCCTTGATACTCGTTGGAGCCGCCAGCTGCGTGTCAGGGCTCATTTATTGGCAACTCGGACGACGCATCAGTGCGGCCGAAGCGAAACAGAAGTCAGCTTGATGTATAAAACCACACTGAACCTAGTTGTTTAGTGTGGTTTTTGATTTCGTTTCAAAATCGTTAAATTTTGAATTTTTCATTCATTTATTCTTTACAAACATAATGATTCTTTTTATGATAATACGGTCAAGGAGGGATCTTTCATGGAAAGGATCGATAAACAGAAAATTGTGGACAGCGTGCCACAAAAAGGTTTTTTCGGACAGCCTAAGGGCTTGTTCACGCTATTCTTTACAGAGTTTTGGGAACGGTTCTCGTATTACGGGATGCGTGCCATCCTCGTGTTCTACATGTATTACGAGGTATCCGAGGGTGGTCTCGGTCTCGACCAGAACGTCGCTCTGTCGATCATGTCCGTGTACGGCGCACTTGTTTACATGTCCGGGGTCATTGGGGGATGGCTCGCCGACCGCGTCTTCGGGACGTCCCGCGCTGTCTTCTTCGGTGGCGTGTTCATCATGCTCGGTCACATCGTGCTGTCGATTCCTGGCAGCCTGACGTTCTTGTTCATCTCAATGGCATTGATCGTCATCGGTACGGGCTTGTTGAAACCTAACGTCTCGAGCATCGTCGGTGACTTGTATCACGAAACGGATCGTCGTCGTGATGCCGGGTTCAGTATCTTCTATATGGGGATTAACCTCGGTGCCTTCATCTCGCCTTTGATTGTCGGCGGGGTCCAGAAAAGTTACGGTTTCCATTGGGGCTTCGCACTCGCTGCGGTCGGGATGTTCATCGGTCTCGTCGTTTTCCTCGTCACAAAGAAGGGCAACCTCGGTCTAGCCGGCTCATACGTGCCGAACCCGTTGACGCCATCTGAAAAGAAAAACGCCATCAAATATACGACGATTGCGGTGGTTCTCATCGGTGGCCTGTTGGCCGTCTTGATTCCACAAGGCTTATTCACGATCAACACGTTCATCGGTCTCGTCGGTGTGTTCGGGATTGCCATCCCGACGATTTATTTCATCATCATGTATCGTAGCCCGAAAACGACAGAAGTCGAGCGGTCACGGATTATCGCCTATATCCCGCTCTTTATCGCCTCGGTCATGTTCTGGGCGATTCAAGAGCAAGGGGCGACGATTTTGGCCAGCTATGCCGATAAGCGGACCGACCTTGAATTTTTAGGGTTCACCCTCTCACCGGCCTGGTTCCAGTCGCTTAACCCACTGTTCATCATCATGCTCGCGCCGGTATTCGCATGGCTTTGGGTCCGACTCGGTGATCGTGAGCCGAGCATCCCGACGAAATTCGCCTTCGGGATCTTGTTCGCAGGGTTAAGTTTCTTGGTGATCTTGCTGCCGGCCTACTTTGGTGGACCGGACACGCTCGTGAACCCGCTCTGGCTCGTTCTCAGTTACTTCATCGTCGTGCTCGGTGAGCTCAGCCTGTCGCCTGTCGGTTTGTCAGCGACGACGAAGCTTGCCCCGGCGGCCTTCTCGGCCCAGACGATGTCACTCTGGTTCTTGTCGAACGCGGCGGCGCAAGGGATCAACGCCCAGCTCGTCCGTTTCTACTCACCGGAGAATGAAATGCTCTATTTCGGAATCATCGGTGGTGCGGCCATCGTGCTCAGCATGATCTTGTTCGCACTCGCCCCGGTCATTAAAAAGTATATGCGTGGGATCCATTAATCAAAAAGCCCATTCCTCGGCCGAGGAATGGGCTTTTATATGCTTCGTTTATTTACGGACTTGGATGAGCGACAAGTAGCGGTCGATCAAGTCGTGGTTGAAGTAATCATGGAACCGGTCCGACTTGAGCGATTGAATCGACTCATGGAATGTCGCCGGGAGTGACGAGATGCCTTGGCTCTCGATTTGTTTCGCCGAGTACTCGAACAAGTCGTCTTCGTTCGGTGACGACGGTTCGAGCTGTTGCTCGATCCCTTCGAGTCCCGCATAAATCAAGGCCGCGAGGGCAAGATATGGGTTCGCGCTCGGGTCTGGGTTCCGGACCTCGACACGTGTCGCGCTACCGCGTGACGCCGGGATACGAATCATCGAGCTGCGGTTCGACGGGCTCCAGCAGATGTTGACTGGTGCCTCGAAACCTGGCACGAGACGCTCATATGATTCTGGGAGCGGATTCGTGAAGATGGCCGTCGCACGGGCATGTTTCAGAATCCCTTCGATGAAGTGACGGGCTGTGACTGACAGGCCGTAATCCGACTCAGGCTCTTCGAACGCGTTGACCGTCGGTTTGCCATCCTTATCGTTTTTCCAGACCGAGATGTTGAGGTGCATCCCCGACCCGTTCACGTCGCGGAGCGGTTTCGGCAAGAACGACACTTTTGCGTTTTTCTCTTGGGCTGCCAATGTGACGATTTCTTTGAAGAACTGAATGTTGTCGGCCGTGTGCAACGCGTCATCATATTTGATACCGATCTCGTGCTGGGCCGGGGCCACTTCGTGGTGGACTGCTTCGATGTTGAAGCCGACCTCACTCAACCGGTTGGCGATATGTTGACGTACCTCATAGCCTTTGTCTTCTGAACGTGTCGAGAAGTATCCCGCCTCGTCATAAAATTCTCCGTTCTCGTCGAAGATGAAGAATTCCGGCTCGGCGCCGACGAAGATCGAGTATCCGTCGCCAGCTGCGCGCTCGAGGGCATCTTTCAAGACGTTACGCGGGTCGAACTCATACCGTTCCCCGTCTGGTGTGCATACGTCACAGAAGAACGCGAGGATGCTCTCGTCCCCGTCCTGTTCGTAGCGTGGACGATCTAAATCCGGTCTCAAGAATAGGTCTGAGTTTTTGATGGAAGAGAAACCTGCGATGGATGAACCGTCAAACATCGTCTTCCCTTCAAAAACTTCCGGCAACAATTTTGCAGAGAGAGTCAGTAGCTTCAAGTCTCCAAGCACGTCGGAGAAGTACATATGGATTTGAGTGATCCCTTTCTCCTGAACCGTTTTTTCAATCTCTTCTTGCTTCTTCCTGTTGCCATCCTTGTCAGTTCCGAATAGATTAGCCATGATTCTAAAAAACCTCACTTAAGTTATTTGACAGATCAACACTGTCATGACGTACCTTGCGTACGCTTCTCCTTAAGTCATAACCCACTTTAAAAAGTGTTAAACCCCAAATTTGAAACATCGGGTTGAAAGTGGCTCATTCTGCCGTCGCTTGTTATGATGGAAAGAGACTGAAAAGAGAGGAAGAACGCTGTGAATATTTTTATGACCGGTGCGACCGGATTTTTAGGAGGACGACTCGCCCGCGAGTTGATTCATCGAGGCCATACGCTTTGTGTCCTCGCCCGTACGCCTGAAAAAGTGAAGGCGATGTTCTCGCAAGACGAACTGAGCTCGATCACTGTGCTTTCAGGTGATTTGACGGCCCCGCTCCTCGGTGCGGACGATGAATTTATCGCACGCCATGACGAATCGTTCGACTTGGTGCTCCATATGGCTGCCCTCGTCAAATTTGATGAGGAGCTTCGCGACGAGCTGTTCGAGACAAACTTAACCGGGACGAAGCAAGCGCTCGGGCTCGCAAAAGCGCTACATTGCCCCCGCTTCTTCCACGTCAGCACGGCGTACACGCTAGGAGCGCGTGAAATCGGCGATGAGACGTTGTATGCAACCGATCAAGCGTTCCATAACCCGTATGAAGAAAGCAAGGCACATGCCGAACAGGCAGTATGGGCAGCGCGACGCGATTTGTCCGTCTCGATTTTCCGCCCCGCCATCATCGTCGGTGACTCGAAAACCGGCGAGGCTGATTCGAAGTTCACGATGTATGGTTATATGCGCGCCCTTGAGGTGTTCAAGCGCCGACTCGAACGAAAAGGTGCACCCGTTGGCCCAATCCGCCTTCTCGGGTCCGAGACAGGCACGTCGAATCTCGTCCCGGTCGACTACGTGGCCGACGTGTTGCTGGCGGCCATCGAGCACGCCCGACCGGACACGATTTACAACGTGACCAATGATGCCCCGCCACGCAATGAGACGATGCTTGAATACATGAAGCAGGCGCTTGAATTCCCGCATCTGAAAATCACGGAGACGGCGAAGTCTTCGCTGAGTAACGTCGAACAGACGTTCAACGAGATGGTAAAAGTGTTCAATCCGTATTTAAATCGCAACATCTCATTCAACGACACGAACACGAAACGTCTATTACAGGACGCCGGATTTAAAACGCTTGATTTAAACGAGCGTTCGCTTCGTCGAATCGTCAACGCTTATTACGAAACCAAATGAAAACAGCCGGGACTGATCCTCATCAGTTCCGGCTGTATTGTTTATGACTTGTCACAGACGAGGACGATTTTTCCGGCTTGAATCTCATTCTCGAGTGATTCGACCATCTCTTTCGTCAGACCAAGACTCTCGAATTGATCGATACGGTCATCCGAGTTTTTGGAAAACTTCGACATGAGCGATTCCCAAAGCCCTTTCTCGGTGATCCGATACGGTTGGACCCCTGCTTCTGCTGCGAGTCGCACCGTCAACTCTTCATCCTTGGCAAATAAATAAATATTTTCGTTCAGACATCCTCCTGACACCATTCCGTTCACTTCATGGTCCACCGAGGTCATATCTCGCACGATTCTTGTTTCTAACATATTCATCCTCCTAAACGTCCGCTGTTCTAAAATCGAATAATATACTATTCCCGAAAAATGAGTCATAAAACCCGTTTTCCGCCAGCGATTTATAAAAGAAGGATTCAAGAAAACGTGACGGTCCAATCTTCAATTTCGAAATGGTCGACGATCCCTCGGATTCGAGCCCGTTCGTCCGGTTCAGACGATACATCATCCCGACTAAGGCGTACGATGTTGATTCCAGTCTGCCAATCGATTTTTCCGCCCCGATAGCCCGCTTGTCTTAACAACCCCGCAATGATCTCCAACTTCTCCCTTTCGGTCGATTTCAATGTATGGGTCACTCTCACATACTCCACTCCTTCCCATTCCAAGCCGTATTGTACCATACCGCCTCTTCATGCACGAAGGTGCGACACCGATTTCAATGGTGGTATACTAGAGACATTGAGACAAGGAGTGATGTAGATGCCGAGACAGGATATGAATACGATCATGCTCGACTATATGAATGAGAAAGAGGATTACGAGGCGTTCGCCGCTAAGTTGAAATCGCTCCTCAGCGAACTATTGAACGACGCGGGGATTCAATTTCACTCGATTGTCGCCCGGGCGAAGGAAACGGAGAGCCTATACGCCAAACTGTCACGTAAACCGTACCAATATCGGTCGTTACGTGACGTCCAAGATTTGGCAGGGATTCGAATCGTGACGTATTTCCATGACGATGTCCGGGCCGTTGCCCGAATTCTCGAGGACGAGTTCCGAATCGACCGCGAACAGTCAATCGACAAATCCACTCTGCTCGACTCAAACGAGTTCGGTTACCTATCCGTCCATTACGTCGTCGGTCTGAGTGACAAGCGGCTCGCTCTCGGGGAATATCGTCGCTTTGAGGACAAAGAGGCGGAGATTCAAGTTCGTTCAATCTTACAACACGCATGGGCCGAGATCGAGCACGATCTCGGCTATAAAAACCCGAACGCCGTCCCACCGGAAATCAAACGTAGTTTTAGTCGTGTTGCCGGATTGCTTGAGATTGCCGACTCCGAGTTCGTCAATATCCGTAAACAGTTGCGGACGTTCGAACAAGAGACGGTCGAACGGATTGTCGAATCACCGGACAAGGTGAGCATCACCCGGGACAATTTAAACTATTATATCGCCAACGACGTCACCGTCGAGAAACTCGACAATGCCATCTTCCAGAGCGATTGGCTGCTCGACACCGACCTGTCGACGATTATCGAGCTGACGCGTATGTTCCATTATGCCGAGATTCGCACATTCCAGGATCTGAGCGACACGCTCGATCTCTACTTCAATCGTGCCGTCCAATGTGCGACGCTATTGCCATCGTCTCTCCTGCCCCGTCAAGGGATGGGTGTCGTCTACGCCGTCCTCGCGAAATTGCTCGCAGAAGGGGATGACCAGCAGATCGAGTTCTTCTTCCGCCGCTTCTATCCGGACTTGAAACACTATGATGAAGTCATCCAAGAACTTCGTACCCGAGAAGAGCCATCATAACTTTACAGACTTCATGTTTTTGTTGTAGAATGTTTTTATGTTCTGAAATATATGCAAATAATGATATTTACCTAGGAGGTACGCTTGAGGATGACAACACCTGTACAGACAGCATCCCGCCGTCAGCTCGTCGCTGATGCTGAGCGAGGGATTCGCATGAACTATCGCGGAGTGAAAAAAAACCTCCGGTCGATGTTCTCACAATATTTGACGCGAAACGAATTTTTCATCCTTCGGTCGCTTTGTCAAAATAGTCCTCAAATCGCCTCGGCCCTATCGAACGAGTTTCAATTCTCTGCTTCGATGATCACTGCCCTTGCGGATGAGCTCACGAAAAAAGGATTGATCTCACGCGAACGCAGCGAACGTGATCGTCGCGTCGTCGAATTGCAAGCGACCGAAGAAGGTCGTGCCTTGTTCGAGACGTTAGAAGACATGAAAATCGAGTACTTGATGGACGTGTTCGAAGATTTTTCAGATGATGAATTGATTCTTCTGTCAAAACTGCTTGACCGAATGGACGCATAAAAACGACTAGGCCGATTATCGCGGCCTGGTCGTTTTTTGTTTCTTCACGACACGACACAAAAACCCGAGTGCGGATAACCCGCACTCGGGTTCATTCTTGATTTAAGATTTGGCGATCGCCGTGACGACGATTCGGTCCCGGTATCCGTGTTGCGGGTCATAAGGTCCCGCGCATGTGATGAGCTGAAGCCGTGTCGATTGGGTCGCCGCAAAAATTGAGGCGAGTGGCACGTCTTCAAGTCGATACCGTTCAACGGAGACGACTTCATATTCGATCACCTTTTTACCACGCTGGAGCGTCACCGATTCTCCGAGGCGCAGTTCGCCAAGGTTTGCGAAGATGGCCGGTCCGCGAAGGTCATCGAGATGACCGGATAGGACGACATTGCCTGTCGCGCCTGCTTTCGCCCCGTAACGATACCATCCGACCTCATCAGCGTCTGTCGGCGTATCCATCCGGTCGAGTCGGTCTTTCCCGACCGGTTGAATGACGGCATCGACATCAATTGACGGAATCTTCAATCGTTTTGGGACGAACGTGTCTCTGTGAAAAGATTGACGGTCAATCTCGGTCGCTGACAAGACGAGCGGTTCGGCGAAACCGACGGTCGTCAGTTTCGCGTTCGCGTCCGGGGCGCCGGCGACCGGTGCAAGCATGAGGAACGATAACGTTCCAATCAAGAGAAGCTTAAGCGTCTTGCTTCTGACGACGAAAGACGTAGAAGCCAGCCGCTGCTGCACCAAGAACCGCTGCTGCGAGCAACCAGTTCATCGATGCTGTCTGAGCGAGACCACCTTGTCCTGTTTCAGGAGCTCCGGCCATTTCACCGCCGTCCGCTGCGAGAAGGACTTCAAATGCTGGTTCACCTTCAAGAAGTCCGATGGCGAACGCCGTGTAGTTTTTTCCACCTTCGAGGGCAACACCGTCGAGTGCCTTCACGACATCAGTCGCGCCGGCTGGACGAACTTCGAGGTCATACGTGCCAGCATCGAGTGTACCGTAGTCGCTGACCGCTTTGAACTCAAGGTTTGAGAAGAGTGGGTCGCCGCCTTTAGGTGCTACATCGACTGCCGGTGCGTCAGGTGCGAAATGAGCGACACGGACTTTTGATTTACCATCTTCAAAGTTCGCATCGTCTTCCATTGCTGCAATCTCGATATTTTCAAGTTGGCCGATTGCTGCCGCTGTATAGAACTTGCCTGCTTCGATCGAGAGGTCTGCCGCAACGACGACCGTCTCTGCATCACCAGCCGGCTTGATCTCAACATTGTAATCTCCGGCTGGGAGAGTTAAATAATCGGTGAGCGCTTTGAACTCTGCGCCTTCGACCGCTACTTCACCGTTGACATATACATCTACCGCAGGTGCGTCAGGTGAAGCATGGAGCACACGTACCATCGCGTTCTCGTGTCCTTCTGCACTGACCGGTACGATGAGTGCGAACGCCAGGGCGAGTGTACCAAGTAAAGACATCAATTTCTTCATGTGAAATTTCCTCCTTTTTCTGCTTGGGTTGACCGATTGACTGCATACAACAAGTTTGATGCGGTGCTGCAACGTGTGCTACATCTGATTGCTATGTAGCTGGTGACATCTTAAACTTAAGACAACGGAGCAATGGCGTAAAGGTGGCGGTGTGCTCTCAATATGCCGTTCAGCACATTTGCAAGAGACCGCTTTCTTTACATTAACCACACTTCCCTTTCGTCTTTATTTAAAAACCCCGTAACGCGTAACGTTACGGGGTCGAATGTGCTTTCGCCCAGTCGATGTCGTTTACGAACACCGCGTCGACCTTGAGCCGGTGAAACCGGTCAAGGTCGTGGACCGTTTTCACAGTGTAAGGGCGTACGGCGAGCCCTTCAGCTTGAAGCTGAAGGATTTCTTCATCGGTCATCGTTCGAACGTTTGGATGTACGGCGGTCGCACCGACCTTCTGACAGTAAGCCACAAGGTCATAAAGGGGTTGGGCCAAGAGAACCGCACACTCAATGTCTGGCGCTAACTGGTTCAAACGTTTTAGCGTCATGTGATTGAATGACGAGAACACGACTTGTTCAGCAGGGACACGTCGGTTACGGATCGTGTCAACTAAGCGCTGCTCGATGCCGGGATAGCGTTCGATATCGGTCTTGACCTCGAGGTTCAACACGACCGACGTCCCTTGACACAGGTCGATTAGTTCATCTAACGTCGGGATCTGCTCATGAACCGCGAACGTGACGCCCGCATCGACCCCTCGCAGTTCCGATAAGGTCATGTCGGCCACTCGGCCTTGGCCATCCGTCGTCCGATTGATGGTCTCGTCATGAATGAGGACGAGTTTTCCGTCCCCCGTCATATGAACATCTGCCTCGATTCCGTCCGCTCCTGCCTCGAGCGCAGCCTGGAATGCTGTCATCGTGTTTTCCGGATGGTGAGCCATCACCCCCCGGTGTGCGAAGAATCTCATCAGGTATCGCCTCAGTTCGTTTTATATTTGCTCGTCAAGTAACGGACGAGTGGTCGGACCGAGATGTTTTGCCCGGTCACTTGCTTGATGAGTTCATTAGGCGTCAGCGCTTTTCCATGACGATGAACATTGTCCTCGAGCCACTGTTTGATTGGACCGAACGTGCCAGCGCTGACGAGCGACTCAAAATCTGGATGGTCATCGCGGAGCGACTCTGTCAACTGAGCGGCATAAATCAAACCAAGGGCGTAGCTCGGGAAGTAACCGAACGACCCACCGGCCCAGTGTACATCTTGCAGGACGCCCTTCGCGTCACTCGGTACGTCGACGCCAAGGTATTCCTTATAGAGCGCGTTCCATGCCGCAGGTAACTCCTCGACCGATAAATCACCTTGGATCAGTTTCTTTTCAAGCTCATAGCGAATAATGATATGCAGGCTATATGTTAATTCGTCCGCCTCGATTCGAATCAAGGAAGGCTTCGCCTCGTTCACACCGGCATAAAACGTCTCGAAAGAAACGTCTTGAAGCGCCGGATTTTCTGTTTGAAGACGCGGATAGACGCTCTTCAAGAACGCTTCGCTACGTCCGACAAAATTCTCGAAGAAGAGCGACTGTGATTCATGGATTCCCATCGAGGCACCGCCTCCGAGACCGAGCTCGTCGAGTTCCGAATCGATTTGTTGCTCATACGTCGCATGCCCCGCCTCGTGCATCGTACCGAACAAGGCGTTGCGGAAGTCGGCTTCGTCGTATTTTGTCGTAATGCGAACGTCACGCCGATTGATTGTAATCTCAAACGGATGCACCGTCGCGTCGAGTCGGCCTCGCGTCAAATCATAGTCGACGACCCGCATCCAATCCTCACATAATCGCTGTTGGACCGACTTGTCCATCGTCCAGTCGAGCCCTTGGACGGGTTCCGGCAATTGGCGGATGAGCGGGACGAGTTCATCCCTCAGTGTCTGAAACAACGCATCGAGCTGTTCGACCGTCATGCCCGGTTCATAATCGTATAACAAGGCATCGTACGGGTGCGACTCATAGCCAAAATAATCGGCGAACTTGCGTTGAAACCCGATAATCTTCTCCAAATATGGGGCAAACATCTGCCAGTCATCCTGATCTTTCGCCTTCTCCCATGCCGTCTCAGCCTCGGAGACGAGCGTCACGTACGCCTGATACTCAGATGACGGGATTTTTGCATTCCGCTCATACTGGGTCTTGGCGACCGCGACCGACCGCACTTCGACCGGGGTCAAGTCCTCGGTCTCGATCATCTGTGCGAGCAATTCTTTGAAAGACTCGCTTGTCTGGCGTTTGAACGCCTCCGTCGACAGATAACCAATCGTCTCGGCCCGAAGCGGGGCCGATTGCTCCGGCATCTGGGTCCGCATATCCCAATACAATAAAGAAATCGCCTCGTCGAAGGCACGTAATTGCTTGAAATGTTCACGCCACTGCTTTGTTAGTTCCATTCTGATTCCACCCCTATGACAGTTGTATCGTTACTTCTCTACTTTAATATAGACGGGGCGAGTTGCCTATGCTTTCGGCACATCGGTTTTACGTTCGTACGAGAGCGGCTTGGTCGCTGGCCCCTCGAGCACATTCCCTTTCGTATCAAATCTTGACCCATGGCACGGGCAATCCCACGAGCGCTCGGCGTCGTTCCAATTGACGGTGCACCCCATGTGCGTGCACCGTGTCGAGACGAGGTGGCATTCATTATCAAGGTCGCGATAGACGCCGACTTTCTTCCCGTCGACTTGGACGATGCCTCCTTCATCAAGTTGCAAGTCGTCGAGCGTACCGGATTTCTCGAGAGAACCTTTGACGAACTGGGTCGCCGTGTCGAGGTTCGTTTTCAAGAACTGACCGACATCCGTCGGCTTGAACTTGGAACGGAGTGGATTTAATAGTTCTCGGAAGCGGTTATCCTGACCGGTCAACAGATCAGCCAAGAGGAGACCCGAGGCGATCCCGTTCGTCATCCCCCATTTGGCGAATCCCGTCGCGACGAACACATCTGGCTCCCGGCTAAACATTTGTCCGACGTACGGCAAATGGTCGAGTGTAATCAAATCTTGGGATGACCATCGGAAGCTTGCTTTTTTCGTATCGAACGTGTCATGGGCGAACCGGTCGAGGCGGTCGTAACGCGAGCGTGTCTCTGTCACGTGACCACTCAAATGACCTTCGCCGCCAACGAGCATATACGTTTTATCCCCTTCCTGGAACGTACGAAACGAACGACTCGGTGTATCGACGCTCAAATACATGCCTTCCGGTACACTTTGCTCAGTCTCACAAGCCACGATATACGAGCGTTCGACCTCGAATTTCGAGAAGTAAAGTCCTCGGATATCATTGAACGGGTAATGGGTGGCGACGACGACTTGATTCCCTTGGACCCGCCGCCCTGCTGATGTCGTGACGATCGGCCGGGGTCCACCACTGATTTCGGTCGCCCGCGTCTTCTCATAGACTTGACCGCCAGCCTCGACGAAACGACGTGCGAGCTCGTTTAAGTACTTGACCGGATGGATTTGAGCTTGATCTCGGATGACGAGCGCTTGCTTCACTTGTAGCGGTAGGGCGGCATTCACTTCTTTTGTCGCGTCCCCACCGAGAAGCTCGAGTTGCTCATACGCCTCGCGTTCGGCGACGAGTTGACTCGAGCCGTCGATAGAATATAAGTAAGAATCTTTCGCCTCGTAATCGATATCAAACCCGTCTGTGACCTGACCTCGCAGATATTGGAGTGCTTCTTGGTTGAGCTCGTAGTAGAGTCGGGCCGTTTCTAGATTGAACGTCCGGATTAATTTGGAGTAGACGGTCCCGTGCTGCACAGAACATTTCGCCGTCGTATGGCCGGTCGTGCCCCGTCCAATCTCGGCCGCCTCGAGCAGGACAACTTGTTTACCGCGTTGCTGTAGTTCATAGGCTGTCACGAGCCCGGCGATGCCCGCCCCGATGACGACAACGTCACAAGAGACCGAGCTTTCTAGTTTTGGATACGGAAACGTCTCGTCGTGCTGACGCCATAGCGAATTGGTGAATGGATATCGATGCATGAAGGTGCCTCCTTTAGTAGGTTGAGTGTCTGTTATTGTGTATACCCATTCCCCTTCATTTCATACGCGTCAATTATTGACCTGATTCTTTATTTTGATGACGATTTCAAAGGGCTTCATCCATTATGGTAGAAAAGTAAACAATGAAGGAGCGAATACATAGTGAAACGAAACCGCAGACACCGTAGAAAAACGTACATCATGAGGCGACTCACTGTCGGCCTCGCCTTGGTTGGACTACTCGCCATCATCCCGGCCTTGATCGGCTTCAAACAAGAACCAGAACCGAAAGCCGCACCTGCCGTCTCGGCAGTGGTACCTGTCAAACAAGGACCGACCTTCCCGGAGATCCCGATCATGGATTGGACGAACCAACCGATTGCAGCATCGGATACGGCCGAGCTACTTGTCGGTTCGATGGCGTTTGTCAATTTGACGGATGGTGAGATCCTACTAGACAAGAACGCATCGGAGCGCGTCTTCCCCGCTAGTACGACAAAATTGATGACTGCACTCCTCGCATACGAGGCAGCGGTCGACAAGAACGAACTCGATCAAGACGTCGTCATCGTGAAACAGTCGACGCTCGATATTCCCTGGGACAGTCACATCGTCCATCTTGCGGTCGGTGATCGGCTCACTGTCCGTCAAGCCCTCTATGCGACGTTGCTCGAGTCGGGAAACGACGCTGCAAATAGCCTGGCCGAATATGTGAGCGGTTCGACGACCGAGTTCGTTGACTTGATGAACGCCCGCTCGAAAGTACTCGGCTTGACCGGCACACAATTTAGAAATGCGCACGGCTATTCCGACCCAGAACATTTTACGACCGCTCTCGACATGGCTAAGATTGCTTACGCGTTCGGCACGTATCCGGAACTTCTCGAGATTGCCGGGACGTACGAATACGAGGCGAAATTTGTCGATCAGAACGGCGATTTGAAGCGACGTTGGTGGTACCACCTCGGGTCGGCGGTCAACGAGCGCAGTATCCATTACTCCGAGCTCGTTAAAGCGACAAAGACCGGATACACGGACGAATCAGGTTATACGATGGTGTTTTTGATGGAGCGTGATGGCAAGCAGTACGTATTGGTGACGATGCAAGCCAAGTCTGGACAAACGTTCCCGACGATGCGCTCGGTCGAACAGATCGCGTTCGGAATCACCCATGAATAAAAACACCAGTCAACGACCCGCTCTTCCCTGTACAGGGAAGAGCGGGTCGTTGTGTTAAACGTTAAGTAAAATGACGATTTATATGACAAACAGATGACACAAGAGTAACACTGGCATGACTAATTGTCAGAATATTTAAACTTTTATAATGAAAAATATCGTGCTTATCCGTTGATACAATGCGCTTTAGAGCCCTTTTTCTGAAAAGATGACAGTTTGCAATGATTCTTTAGGTCCGTTATGGTTAGTCACAAGTTCGCCTAGTCATTCGAGTTTGACCAGTTTGTGTGAGTCTCACACATGATTAAACTGTAATTGATTAAACGACAACAATTGAACACGTACAGGAGGTAATCAAATGTTATGGCAAGAATGGGTATCCATCGCGCTTTACCTCGTGATGATGCTCCTCATCGGATACGTCGCCTATAAGCGAACGACCGATTCATCAGATTATATGTTAGGTGGCCGCAAGATGGGGCCAGGAGTTACTGCCATGTCAGCCGGGGCTTCGGATATGAGTGGTTGGATGTTAATGGGACTTCCGGGGGCAATGTATGCCACGGGATTATCAGCGATTTGGTTAGCCGTTGGATTGGTCATCGGAGCTTACTTGAACTACTTGTTAGTCGCTCCCCGTCTACGCGTCTTCACGGAGATGGCAAATGACTCGATCACGATTCCTGACTTTTTAGAGAATCGGTTCCGAGATCACTCGAACTGGCTACGGATCCTGTCTGCATCCGTCATCATCATCTTCTTCACGTTCTACACGTCAGCCGGACTTGTGTCTGGCGGGAAGTTGTTTGCAAGCTCGTTCGGGCTTGACTATCAGACAGGTGTCATCGTGACGATCAGCGTCGTCATTCTGTACACGCTCTTCGGCGGTTTCACAGCCGTTAGCTGGACAGACTTTGCGCAAGGCGTCATCATGTTCCTCGCGCTCGTCCTCGTCCCAATCGTCGCCTTGACTGACGTCGGTGGTGTTTCAAACGCCGTCAACACAGCAACGACGCTCAACACTGATTTGTTCGACCTCTTTAAAGGGACGTCGACGCTCGGGATTATCGGTCTCCTCGCTTGGGGACTTGGTTACTTCGGTCAACCACACATCATCGTTCGCTTTATGGCAATCCGTGATGTGAAATCTTTGAAGACGGCACGCCGTATCGGTATGGGTTGGATGACTGTCTCAATCATCGGTGCTGTCATGACCGGTCTTGTCGGGATTGCTTACTTCCGTGGTCAAGGGAACGCCTTGGCTGACCCAGAAACGGTGTTCATCCGTTTCTCTGAAGTATTGTTCCACCCGTTCATCACTGGTTTCTTGCTCGCTGCGATTCTAGCCGCGGTCATGTCGACCGTATCGTCACAACTTCTCGTGACATCGTCAGCGTTGACAGAAGACTTCTATCGCAAATTCTTCAATAAAGAAGCAAGCGAGAAGACGATGGTGCTCGCCGGTCGAATCGGCG
The DNA here is from genome assembly GCF_004337025.1 of Exiguobacterium sp. SL-10. Classification (NCBI taxonomy): domain Bacteria; kingdom Bacillati; phylum Bacillota; class Bacilli; order Caryophanales; genus Exiguobacterium; species Exiguobacterium sp. SL-10. The sequence continues at coordinate 144,398 of NZ_SJUP01000003.1, forward strand.
TCTTGACTGTCGGACTCGTAGCGACACTCATGTCGCTCAGCCCATCGAACACGATTTTGACGCTCGTCGGCTATGCATGGGCCGGATTCGGTTCTGCATTTGGTCCAGCGATTCTCTTGTCTCTATATTGGAACAAGATGACGCGTCAAGGTGCCCTCGCCGGTATTCTCGTTGGTGCCATCACCGTTATCCTTTGGATCGTGACTGGACTTTCGAGCGTCATCTATGAGATGGTACCAGGGTTCTTCCTCAGTATGCTTGCCATCGTTCTCGTCAGCACGTTCACGAGCCAAAAAGAACAAAAACGAATCAACCGTGAATTCAGTGAAATGGAAGCTGAACTCGCCGTTGCGAAAAAAGAATAACGACATCAAAACGCGGGCATTTGCCCGCGTTTTTTGTTTGGTCCGACTTGACCGCGTCACAGTACTCCTCCTGACGCGGCTTTAATCATCCCTATGACCGTCTCCCCGTTCGAAACAATAAACGCGAACGAAAAAAAGGCCACAGACAGTATACTCTCTGCGGCCTTAAGATTCGATTACATCGCTCTCGCCATGAACCATAACTGAATGAAAAATGGCACCAATACGAGGACGAGCATCGCATTACGCATCCATCGGTTGCGGTTCCAGTAGTACGCCATCAAGACGAATGGATGGAGCGCCGTCAGCTGATAAGGGTTGAACCAGAACCAGGTGAGGATCAATGCGATAAAGAAATATAACACAGAACGTTGCTTCGTGGTGCGCCATTCGCGCCACATATCGAACGCCCCTTTAAAGAATACAATAAACGTCACGATCCAAAACACCATCACAATGACACTATTCAATGACTAGACCACCTTCATGAGACATTTTCGATATAGAACCCGCCCCAGTAAATATGCCGATACGTGAACTCTTTCCCACTCTCTGCCGTGATGATGATCTCATCCTCTGTCAGCACGAGCACATGCACTGGAATCTCTCCTTTTCGTAACATCGGGCTAAACAATTGAAACTGCTTGTTCAACCACTTCCGTTCCGTGAAGTCACGATAATGATGCAAGGCGAGCGACGGATGGACCAAGAACACACCAATCATCAAGGCGATGGCACTTGGTGAAGCAGATACTTCAAGCAGCAACGAAAGGACGAGCACAAGCGAGAGAATCGCATAGCCGAATTCGAGAAGCTCCATCAAAGAAGCTCGACTGGCAATCACGTACTGCATGACACGAAATGCCACGTACAGCAAGAGACTGACCATCACATACTGGGTGAACGGAGCACTACTCATCTCAACGTCCAAATAAAACAAGACCGGTAGTAACATGACCCACTTCCATAATTGTAAGGCGAGGTAAAACAATGTTTGATCGATGAAACGACGATTGTGTACGAGCCGTTGCATATCCATGTTTCCCACCTCCGATTAAAAGATGTGACCTTAAACGTAACATTCCCTGAATCAAAAAATGATAACAAGCAATTACACGTCAACCGGAAATTTCTTTTTGTTCGATGAGCGTGGCGTTCAGAAGCCCTCCGAGGAGGATGACCGAGGCCGCCAAGTAGAACCAGATCAACAGGATGATAAAGGCACCGAGTTGACCGTAAAACTGTTCATAGTTAGCATACTGTGAATAGTAGCTGAATACGTTCGAAACTGTCAAGATACCAATTGTTGCAAAGGCCGCCCCGGCCCAGCTGTCCCGAAACGTACCGCGATGGCTCGGCAACCATTTATAGACGAGCAGGAAGACACTGAACAAGATGAGCGTCCCGATAATCCAACGGAAATAGAACCAAATCTGAGCATATCGGGCAACGATATCATCGATAAAGATGATGTGGGTCGCCAGCTCTCGTAGTGCCGTCTCGATGACGGGAACGAGCAATGAGAACGGCAGGACGAACATAAGCGCGAGTGTGACGGCGATATCTTGTAGCACCCCACGCCAAAATGCTTTATTCCGGATTAGACGGTAGGCGTCGTTCAATGACCGGACGAGCGACTGGACGGCCATCGAAGAGATCCACAATGCTGGCAAGATGCTGAGCGAGGCGAGACGCAGTCTCGAATCATCAAAAATGGCTTCGATGTTTCCTTGCAACAACCGATAACTTGCCTCCGGCATGACCAAGGACAGTGCGGAAATGACGTCACCGCTCGAAAAAGGCAGCCAACCGACGATCCCGAGGACGAACAATAGAAATGGAAACGTCGAGAGGATAAAATAGTAGGCCAACATCGCGGCCTGATCGAAAAAACGTTCGGCAAAAAATCGTTTGAATGTATGAAGGAATGGTTGTATCATTTCGTGCACTCTTTTCTTTTTTATAATATAATTTCGGTATTTGAAATAAAATGAAGCAAGAAGGAAAGGCAAGAATGGCGCAACGCGTCAATTCTTGCCTCGGTCTTAACTGATGTTCTCTCGCTTCGCTTCCCAAGCCTCGATATGCTCTTTGCCAGGCAACTCGACGTCGTCCCGATTGAACACCGGGTCGCGTCCTGCCCGTTTCTGCGCCACATAATCGTCGAGCAATAGTTTCGCAACCTTACTGAGGCGGAAGATCGCATACATATTGACGAGTGCCATCAACCCCATGAATATATCAGCGATTGACCAGACGAGGCCGGCTGAACGGACCGATCCGAACAATACCATCCCGACGACGGCGATCCGGTAGAGGACCAGATACATTTTTCGCTCCGAGATGAACTCGATATTCGTCTCCCCGTAATAATAATTCGCCAAAATCGAGCTGAACGCGAACAATAAAATCGCAATCGTCATGAGCGATGTCGCAATCGGCCCAATCTCTGTCAAGAGCGCCTCTTGGGCGAGCTCGATGCCTTGGAAGTCCTCAGAGCCCGGCACGCCGGAGATGAGGACGATCATCGCCGTCGCCGTGCAGATGAACAACGTGTCGACGAAGACGCTTAGGGACTGGATGAGACCTTGCTTGACAGGGTGACTGACCTCCGCGGTCGCTGCCGCATTCGGAGCTGATCCCATCCCCGCTTCGTTTGAGAACAGGCCGCGCCGTATCCCTTGCAAGACGGCCGCACCGACCGCTCCTCCAAGAAGTTCTCGGAGCCCGAGTATCCCTTCTGAAAAAATGGCCGAGAAAACAGCCGGCACGACGTCCAAATTCGTCAAAACGACCCACAAAGCAAGTAAGATATAACCGCCGGCCATAATCGGGACGATGATTCCTGACAGCGTCGAGATAGAACGAATCCCACCGAAGATGACAATCCCTGTCACCACCGCCAAAATAATCCCGATCCAAAGCGTGTCAATATCGAAGACGTTATTGACCGACAAAGCGATCGTGTTGGCTTGGACCGAGTTGAACGCAAATCCAAAGGCGAACGTGATCAGAATGGCGAACACGACGCCGAGCCATCGTTGTCCGAGCGCCCGTTCGATATAATAAGCCGGTCCACCACGCCACGCCTTGCCGTCGTGCACTTTATACACTTGAGCGAGCGTGCTCTCGACAAACGCTGACGCCGAACCGATCAACGCGATGAGCCACATCCAAAACACGGCACCCGGGCCACCGAGTGCAATCGCGGTCGAGACACCGGCGATGTTGCCGGTCCCGACCCGTGCGGCCGTCCCGATAGCGAAAGCCTGGAACGACGATACTTGTCCTTTCTCGTGTTTCATCCCTTTGACGAATAAGAGCTTGAACATCTCCGGTAACATCCGGAACTGGACGAATCCCATCCGAATCGTAAAATAGAGCCCCCCGGCAATTAATACGAAAATGAGTACGTACGTCCATAACAAATCATTTGCTTGCATGACGAGTTCACGAATATCCATGCGCATCCCCTCCTTTTAAGAAGTTCTTACCCGCTCCTGGAAGCTTGAAAACGAGACGCTTACCGCGATGCTTTTTCCAAAATCCGCTCACAGAGGGCATGTGTCGTCAGACTGTCTGCGGCGAGCACCGACTCGTTCGGTTGCCCGTTCAGCAACTTGATGAACGCATCGATCATCGTCGTGAAGCCGCGACGCATAAGGTTCGACTCCCACGGACTCAGAGCTCGCTCGAGCATGCCATCGCGTGTGAAGTCATATACGCGCTCTACGTCGCGTGACACTCGCTTCAGGTGCGGGGACATCACTTCCATCACTTCCTCTGTACAGCCGTTGTCGCGGTTCATGATTCCGATCGCTTCGACCCCACCCGCAGTGAACTGAATCTGCAACTGCTTCAGCTTCCCGTCTTCGTGGCGCGTCCGCACCGCCAAGTCTTCGACCGGTGCGAGTCCCGTCAAATATCGTAGCGTGTCGACGACATGGACAAAATCCTCGATGATGAACTCCCGGAGTGTCGCCGGTTGATACGTCCGGTTCTTTTGAATGAGGACGAGGTTATGGTCCGTGACTTCCTTCAAAGCTGCCGTCGCCGTCGCGAAACGACGATTGAAGCCGGTGACGAGTTCGACCCCATGTTCTGCCGCGAGTCGGACGAGCCGCTCTGTTTCCTCGAGTGAGAACGTGACCGGCTTATCGATGAACACATGGACACCATGCTCGAGCACGTAAACGACCTGTTCCGCGTGTGCCGACGTCGTCGAATGGATCAATACACCGTCCACCTCATCGAACGGCACGTCCTGTAACGACCGGTAATGGCCCGTAAAGCGGTATTTGTCGACGAGCTGCCCCGCTTTCGCCTCATCTCTCGAGACGAGATAGACATCCACCCCTTCTAATCCGGCATAGACTGGTAAGTATGCTTTCTTCGCGACGTCCCCTAACCCAACAACCACAATCTTCATTTCGACATCTCTCCTATTCGATGGACTGAACAAAACCCCAAGGCGTGCGCCCGGGGCCGATGAAATAGTTAAAGGACGGCAAGTATCTCAAAACTCGTGATCGGCTTACGAATCGCATCCGACACGATTTGATAGAGGTCGGCCAATTGCTCGTTATCGTTTAAATCTGGTGTCCGATCGAGCTCGACCTCACACGTCCGGGACGTCTGTTCTTTATCTTGAAATGCATATTCAATCGTATATGTCTGCATGACACGTCTCCTCTCAAGCGATGTATAACGTATGTATAGCCTGAAACGAAACGATTGAAACGCCACAAGTATGCGCATGAATCGATTGAGAGCTACATCCGCTAAGCCATTTTCGATTCTTTCTACTCTATTGTACCATTCGTTCTTGACCGAACACCTCCTCAATCTGTGACAATTTTGCCTAGTATGTCGAGGCACGACCAAAATCGTCTTCAATTTAATTGCTTGTAAATGCCAGGAAAGATTCCTAGAATGGACAAGTATGCATCAAAGACATAGGAGCTAAACGATGAAAAACAATCTTACTTATCTTACCTTGCCATTGGCCCTTCTACTTTTGAGCGGTTGCACGAGTGAAACGGATCAACCCCCCTTAACGAAGACGGAACCTCAGGAACAAGCCCCTGTCGAGACGAAGCCCACCGAACAGAGCGAAACGAGCGATCGATTCTCGGGCTATGACTTGATTGAGGTCGAAGGTGGAGATTTGTCGGGCGAACGTGAAAAGAATGTCGTCGTCGATATCGGCTACGGGGAGCGCGAGTATTGGGCGTTCACGAACGAGTACGGACAACTCGTGAAAGTGATTGCCGACGAGATCGTCCTGCAAAATGATGAACTCGAGAACGTCACGTCTTCCGGGCGCTATTATTCAGACGAAGCGAAAGTTCCTGGTGTCGAACATCAAGACCTCGACGAAGGTCACGTCATCGCCGACTCGCTCGGCGGCGTCTCGAATGCGTTTAACATCACCCCACAAAATAGCACGCTCAATCGCCATGGCGACCAGGCGTACATGGAGAGCGTCATTCGGAGTGCAGGCGGGGCCACAGACTTCGAAGCCCTCATCACCTATCCGGATACGAAGACACAAATCCCCTCGAGCTATCAATACACGTATACGCTCAAAGGGAACGTCATCGTCGACAAGTTTGACAACGTGAATCCGGACGAAGTGAACGATTCACTCGGGCTGACCGAGAGTGAGCCCGAAGCCGCGACTTCGTCTGAAGCAGGCGACATCGCGAGCGTCGATACGAACGGGAACGGCCAAGTGACGATCCAAGAAGCGAAAGATGCCGGGTTCGGCATGCCGATCACAAGTGATCATTGGCTCTATCCTCACATGCATGACAATGATGGTGACGGGATGGTCGGAGAATAAAGTTGCCCGCATGATCCGTATCGCTAGGATCGAATCATCGACGCCACGCTCTTCCTAACTTAAAGGGAGAGCGTTTTTTTGTGACGAGTCTTGATTGATTTTGGAAAACACACATCAAACCAAAACGGACCATAGACGAATGTCTACGGTCCGGGGGATTATGTGCCTTATTTCGTGTCTGTCGAATCGACCGGACGTCTCGGCGGACGTTTTCCGAAAAATTGGTAGTATTGTGTCTCGATATTCCCGTTGTACAGCTTGCGGCGTTTCGTCGCCGGGCGGCCGTACGCCTTCTCGAAGTCCTCATAACTCGTCAGCATATAGACGCTATAGCCCGGATACTTGGCGAACTGTTGCCCGATCCGCTCGTACAGGTCGATAATCTCTTCCTCGGTCTGCAACCGTTCCCCATATGGCGGGTTACCGATGATGATGCCATACTCTTCTTTCGGCTTCAAGGCGGCCGCGTCACTGTGGACGAACGTGATCGCGTCACGGACGTCGGCGAGCTCGGCGTTGTCCTTGGCGAGCTTGACCATACGTGGGTCGAGGTCGATGCCGTAAATTTTGAGCGGTTTGTCCCACTCGGCTTTCTCGTTCGCTTCATTGATGGCCTCGTACCAAGCCTTCTTCGGTACGCACGGCCAATCTTGTGAGCAGAACTCACGGTTTAGGCCAGGCGCGATGTTGCGGCCGATCAGCGCCGCCTCGATCGCGAGCGTCCCTGAACCGGTGAAGACGTCATAGAACGGCATGTCCGGCTTCCAGTTCGTCAGCTGAATCATCGCTGCAGCCATCGTTTCTTTGAGCGGAGCCTGTGAGTGGAGCTCACGGTAGCCACGACGGTGAAGCGCGTCACCTGACGTGTCGATCGTGATCGTCGCCACATCTTTCAACAAGGCGACTTCAATCGGATAGTAGGCGCCCGTCTTCGGGAGCCACTCGCCTGGCTTATCATAGCCGCGTTGCATCGCGTCGACGATCGCCTTCTCCGTGATTTTCTGACAATCACGAATCGAGAACAGCTTCGACTTGACCGAACGGCCGTCGACGATGAACCGAGCGTCCCACGGCATGAGATCCGTCCACGGCAATTCGACGACACCGTCGAATAGTTCCGTGAACGTCGTCGCCTTGAACTCGGCGACGACGAGTTTGACGCGGTCTGCCGTCCGGAGCCATAGATTTAACCGTGGAATGTCCTCCATCTCCGCGTCGATATAAACGCGGCCGTTCTCGACCTCACACGTGTAGCCGAGGTCGCGCACTTCTTTGGCGACGAGCGCCTCGATGCCCATCGCCGCGGTGGCGATCAGTTTTCGTTTTGCCATACTATCCCTACTTTCTATAAGTGTTACTCCTAAAATGGTCATGTAAAAAGGAGCTCAAGTAGGATTGCTTGAACTCCTGGTCAATGTTAAATGAGAGACTATGCTGCCCTGTAAGCCATGTTCTGTACTCCGGTGCTCATAACGGTCTCCCTGGCACGATGGAGTGACAATCATCTATCTGCGCCGATTGGCGCCTTCCGTCCCGTTCGGTTCCAGTCAGGAAGTTCCCCTACCATAGTTTGGGTTTCTCGCTCGTGGGGTTTACCTCGTTCCACTCTGAACGTTTCCGATCAGACTCCGTCACTGTGGCACTTTCAAGAAGCTTGCACCCTATCCGAGGACTTAGGTGCTTCTTCTGCCGTCAACTTGCGTTGCCTACACTTATCGTTTCGTGTAGCACGATCACTACAGCCATCACAGGCTGTGCGAGCATGGACTTTCCTCAAGACTTGAGTCCCGCGATTGCCCAGACCTCATAGTCACTTTATCCATTGTAGCGGATAACCTGCGAAATGACAACCGAGAACCTGAACTTGATTTTCATTGGCGTCAGCGCTAAAATAAGGCGTGTTCCATTGAACAAGGAGGGATTTTGATGCGTCAAGATGCAAAAAACGGTTGGATTCAACGACTGACCTATGTGATTGAAATCGATGACATTAAAGCGCTCCACCCGAACAACGGCGTGTTCGCCTTTTACCGAAATAATCGACTCGTTCGAGGATTCGAGCCGTTTGACATCAAAGCACCGAATGAGCTGTCCAAACGTCCGTATCACTTCGACCATCATAACTTGGCCCACTTACAGGAACGTTTTCCTGAATCAATTCCGACGTTCGACGCGTCGACACAGACGCGTCGTGCATGGAGCGACGACGTTCGCGTCGGCCTCTGTGAGATTATCGTCGACGGGAAACTGAGTTTTGAACATATCGACGATAACGGCAATGTCTTAGAAGCGAATATCCGTTGGAGTGGTGAAGCCATCACGAAAGCATAAACGAACACCCGAATCCATTTCGATGGATTCGGGTGTTTTTTAGCTCGATTCGGTCACCAGTAGTCAGGTTGGTCAGGGTCACGCATCTCATACTCGACGATTTTACCAATTGTCAAATACGTATAATAGCGCGCCAGTTCCGTCCGATACGGGTCGGGCGTGAACCCATCCAAGTCCTCGCCGAGCGGTGAGCCGTCGATCGTCTCGAACTGTTGACAAAAGAACGATTCCGTCTCTTTGTCCCAGACGATATTGTCGCCGATGTAGCCACTCCCGAATCGGATATAATCGATGATAGAAGGCACGATTACCTCGGCCGGAAGCCGCTCACTCATCCGGCCGACCAATTCATAGCGGTCTCGGTCAGCATACTCGGCCTGATCGAGGGACGTACATTTCAAGACCTCTTTATTGATTTCAATCAAGACGACATAGTCCCCCGGATCAATCGATAGCTTCATCTCATCACCTCATCTCAACATCCACATAGCTCTATCTTAACAAATATTCGGAATGAAACCGCGAAATCCTGTACGCCTGTAAAATTTTCCATCTGGTCGATTCATACAACATGACGAAATCTGTTTTTGTTATACTGAAAGGGATGACATGAAGAGAGGAAGTGCAGTATGGCCAAACGTCCTTTGACCCCTCGCGAGAGTGAATTGATCGCCACAGCCTTGTTCGTCGTCGGGAACGTCCCGTACGCTGGGCATATCGACCGGCTCGAGTCGATCACGCTCCGGGATATCGCAGACGACTATTTGAGCGGTAACCATTCCGTCGCCAATGCCGTCGAGGCACTCGACCAATACATCTACGTCCGCCGCCACCGTTTCAAAAACGTCACGCCGAACAACCTGTGGACGCTTGACGACCGAACCGAACAGGAGGCACTTCGCTATATCGTGCGCCGGCCTGAACTGAAGAAAGGCGAGACGCTCAATAAACAAAATCAGCCTTTCACAATCGGCCAAGAGATCGAGTTCAAAGTTGACAAACAACTCGACCGTGGTCAATTTCGGATTTACATCGGCAAGTTGAACGGTTATACCGTCAAAGCGCAGTCAAAAGACAAAGATAAACTGAAATCGGTCAAAGGTTGGATCACCCACCTTGACCGGAAAGACCGACTCGTCTTCGTCAATATCTCCGAGTTTGGTCGAGAACCGATTGACCCGGCCGCAAAAATCCGACTCGAGGAGATGAGCGCCGCGCTTCTCGGCTGGTTCGCCACCGCCACGTTGCCGTCCGAGGAGGAAGCGACGACGGCCAAGCAGATGATTGCCACCCTTCAGCGTCGTGACCAACCGTACTGGTTCACGTTGACCGTCGCGATGAATCATCCGAAGCCCGAGCACATCAAACGGTGGGGCACGGTCGTCAACCTGCTCGTCAAGGCGAGCACCGGCGACACGTCCGCGCTCGAGACGCTCGAGGCCCAAGAAGACAAGTATTTCAAAGACGCCTTCTTGCGGGCGCTTCGGGCCTTGCATAAAGAGCTGACCAAAACGGCATAACATGCAGGTGGCCTGAGATAGGTCACCTGTTTTCGATGTTGACTTAGAAAGGAAGAGTGCGATGCACGTACTGATTGTAGAAGACGATTTAGCAATCCTTCACCTCGTTGAAACCACGTTACAACGGGTCGGCCATACTGTAACGACGGCCACGAACGGCATTGACGCCGAACGACTATTTATGGAAAACCCAGCCGATGCCGCAATCATCGACATCCTGTTACCGGGCCTCGATGGACGAACGCTCTGCTCGCGTCTAAAACAACTGGCGGATGTTCCCGTCATTCTATTGACCGCCCTCGGAGAATGGGAAGAAAAACGAAGTGGCTTCGAACACGGGGCTGACGATTATATGACGAAACCGTTCATCCCGGAAGAACTCCTGTTCCGCCTGCAAGCCGTCGCAAAGCGTTACGCGAAAAATGCGGCCACGCTCGTCACGGCCGGACCGCTCAAGCTCGACTTACGCGACTATCGCCTCGAACTAAACAGAGAGACGATCCACCTGCCTAAGAAGGAGTTTGAGTTGCTTTATCAGTTGGCGGCGTTTCCGGGTCGGGTGTTCACTCGAGATGAATTGATCGAGCAAGTATGGGGCCTCGACTTCGAAGGCGATGACCGGACCGTTGACGTTCACATCAAGCGGTTGCGGAGCCGCCTGCATGACGAAGGGATCACAATCCGAACGGTACGAGGCGTCGGCTATACGTTCGAGGTCAATCAATGAAGACGCTCTATACCCGGATCGTCCTGACCGTGTTCATGATTTTACTACTGTCCGGCGCCATCGCCCTCCTCGTCAGCAATATCGCCTATCACGTCTGGTGGCAGCCGACCTACAGCGAAAAGACCGAACAGACGGCACAAGCCGCCCTTGACTATTTTGAGACACACACGGATGGCGAGGCTTCGGCCTTTTATGCACTGCTCGCCCAGACCGGCTATCAACTCCTCGTCGTGCGTCCTGACGACGACATCGACCGTTATGGAGGTTCGTTCCGGGACGAGTCTCTTGACGCCGACATCATCGCCTCGGTCCAGGACGGTGAGCGCTACGACGGGATGCGCAGCTATCCGTTTCACTTGTTTTGGCTCGGATTGTTCGACAACGAAGTCGTCAACACGTACGGGTTCAGCGTGGATGGAAACGAAGGGACTGACGCCGTCTTCATTCGCCCCGACCTCAGCGCCCAAATCCGAGAATTGCACTTGTTCGTCGGCCTGTTCTTCGCACTTCTGACCGGGCTCGCCTTCATCTTGATCGCCCTGTCGACGAGTCTGATCGTTCGCCCGGTGCGAACGTTGACTGAGGCGACCCGCTCCGTCGCTTCCGGCGCTCGTCCGCTCAACCTGCCGACGGAGCGCTACGATGAAATTGGAACACTCGCCCGCCGTTTCTCTGATATGGTCGACTCACTTGAAAAATCAGAGGGTGAACGGCGCCGTTTCGTCTCGAGCGTCTCGCACGAGTTCCAGACACCGCTCACGTCGATCAAAGGATACGCCTCAGAATTGGTCATCCGAACCGAAGGGGATGCACGCAATTATGCAAGAATCATCCACGATGAGACGGAACGACTGTCGGATTTAACGAGACAATTGTTGCTGCTCGCCCGACTCGACGAATCGAACGTCTCACTCACCGAATCGGTCGACATCAGCGCGTCGATCAAGGACGTCATCCGTCGCCATGCGTTCCAATTGGACGAGAAAGGGATTGCCGTCGCGACAGATTTAGATGAGACACTCGTCGTCACGGGCGACCCGCTCTTGTTGGCCCAAGTCTGGACCAATTTGTTGACGAATGCGATTCACGCTTCTGACGACGGCGGACTGATCACCATCAAAGCGTATACAGCCGACCGCCCGACCGTCTCAATCGAGGACGACGGCGTCGGAATGGACGAAGCGACGCAAGCCCGCCTGTTTGAACGCTTCTATAAAGGAGACGCCTCCCGGACCGGCCGAGGAACGGGGCTCGGACTTGCTATCGTCCAAGATATCGTCCGCCTTCACGGCGGCGACTTGACGGTCGAATCTCGCCTTGGTAAAGGGAGTATGTTTTACGTCCGGCTCTAGTCCCGTTCATATTCCGTTCACATCCATCGGTTATGCTTCCTTCATCGCTATGAAGGAGGCTTTTTTGTATGAATTTAGCATTTAAAGAAATGTGGCGGCAAAAACGAAAATTTTCGCTCATTTTTGTGATCACGTTACTCATCGTCTTATTGTCGACATTGATCACCGGGCTCGCAGACGGACTCGCTTACGACAATGGGGCCAGCCTGCGTGAACTAGAAGTGGAGACGTTTCACTTGGCCGATGACGCTGACAATCAATTGACCCGGTCGTTCATCGAGTCGTCGACGCCTGAGTCCCTCACCCCGCTCGGCGTCAAACCGATGACGCTCGTCCACGGTAAAGACAAACAAGATGCCACACTGTTCACGTTGCCGAATGATTCCAAGGTCGGACCTACTCTCGACCTCGACGTTGGCGAAGTACTCGTCGACCCAAGTTTTCTTGACACCGTGACAGTCGGCGATACCGTACGCGACTTCGCGACCGGTTACCGGTTCACCATCGCCGGGACGACGGAGGGTCGCTACAGCCATGCACCTGTCATGTGGGCATCGATGGAAACGTGGGAGGCATACCAAGCAGACAGTGGACAACCAACATATGTATCCGCTTGGCTCGGGGAAGCTGATACATCGCTCGTAACGCTAGCTAAACAAGATGTCGTAGAGGCCGTCCCGGGCTATACGGCCGAGCAAGGCACGTTTACCATGATGCGCGGATTTCTTCTGTTCATCGGTGCTTTCATCTTGACCGCATTCTTTTATATGTTGACACTTCAAAAATTACCTGAACTCGGCATCTTGAAAGCAATCGGGATCCGTCCCCGCGTGATCGGTACAGCGCTCGTCACACAAGTCATGGTGACGGTGCTTGTCGCGAGTCTTTTGGCCGCGACGTTGACCGCCCTCGTCGCGACGCTCGTTCCGACTGACATTCCATTCCGCTTCGACGCGGGTCACGTGCTGTTATATGGTGCAATCATGTTCGGACTTTCACTCATCGGGACGCTGTTGCCACTTTGGAAACTGCGTCACCTTGACGCCGCCGATGCTTTAGGAGGGACATTACAATGAAATTGAAGAATATTAGCCATGCCTATGACGGACAATCCGTACTGCGCGGGATTGATTTAGAAGTTAAAGCCGGGGAATGTATCGGCATCATCGGTCCAAGCGGCAGTGGGAAAAGTACATTGCTCCAAATTCTCGGCCTGTTGAAACGTCCGGTAGCGGGGAAAATTGAGCTCGAGGGCCGAGACTTGCTCGATGCCGGTGAAGAAGAACGACGCCTCTTGAGGTTGAATGAGATCGGGTTCGTGTTCCAACAGGCACATCTCGTGCCTTATTTGACGGTCCGGGAACAACTCGAGCTCGTACAGGCAGACAGCGAATCGAAACAAGACCCGATTCGCCTGCTCGAGGCGCTCGGATTAAGCCATCGTCTCGACCAGTTGCCTCAGCACCTATCCGGGGGTGAACGTCAACGTGTCGCGGTCGCTCGGGCCTTGGTCAATCGCCCGCGACTCATCTTGGCCGACGAACCGACTGCGAGCCTCGATTTCGAGAACGGTCGGCGTGTCATGGAGCTACTCGTTGCCGAGGCACGGATGAGCGCGCGACGTGTCATCGTCATCACCCATGATGAACGGATGCTCGACGTCTGTGATCGGGTTCTCTTACTTCAAGACGGGCTGCTCCAACCGTCGCCCCGCCATCAAAACAGGGAAGACCGCGATTGAAGCGGCCTTCCCTGTTGTTTGTCAGATGACGTGCGCATGAAGCCGATCCTCGATGCATTCACTCGCAAGTTTACCGAGGTGATGCGTCAGCCAGGCATTAAAACAGATGATGAGCGTCATCTTCCCTGTCTCATCGATTCCTGCCGAGTCGACCCGGATCAGTCTTTCCTCGATATGTTGCGAGACGAGAGTGATGCGAGCGAGCGCCATGACAGAGCGAAAGACATCGTCCGGCGGTATGCCAATCGAAACCGCGACGTCTGGCACCGACAGTTCGATCGGTTGCCCCGGTTCTCGTACGTAGCAATCGAGCAACACATCGAGCACAATCGCATGTTGGCGATGATTGCTCATCGGGGCTCGATAGAAGGTCACCCCTTCGGCGGTCCTGTAGTCCACCTGTCCCGTCAAGCACGCTTGTAACAGCCGATCCATCACCTCTCGCCCCATCGCTTCATACCCTCCTGTGTCACCTGGATGATTGTTCAGACTCATCATACCCGTACATCACCGAACAAACGAACGAGGATATCATCGATAAATCCCACGCTAAACCGTACTAACTCGTTGTCGAATTCACACGGAAAGTGAACTGTTATCGCATTTTCGGGTACAATAATGGAGAAAGGAGCGGTTTAAATGCAGAAAAGATGGAAAGTTGGACTTGCCACATTACTCACCGGTTACTATGCCATCAGCTATTACGCGTTCAAGCGCATGACTCGAGGTAAGCGCAAGACACCCGAGATGCTCTTGGCCCCCTATACGAAGGAAGATCAATCGTTTTACCATGACGTGCCGTTCGAACACGTCTCGCTCCATTCTCAAGACGGGTACCGCCTGTATGGGCGTGTGTATCGCAACGAAGGCTCGACGAAATGGATTGTCTTCGTTCACGGTTACACTGCCTCTCACAGTTTCATGGCCCCGCATTTGGCGATGTTCCACCGCCTCGGTTACAATCTTCTCGCCGTCGATTTACGTTCCCACGGTGAATCTGAGGGCGTCTACGCGTCCTACGGCTATCATGAGAAGCATGACATCGTGGACTGGGTCGATTGGTTGCGGGCCAACGAAACGGTCTCGGAAGTCGGGTTACACGGTGTCTCGATGGGTGCCGCCTCGATTTTACAGGCCGGACCGCTGACAACAGTCGATTTCTTGATCGCCGAATGCCCGTTCGACGATATGAGACAGCTCATGCGTCATCAGTTGAACGTGTTGCATCGTTTGCCTGGTGACCTGCTCTTACCGGGGATTGACTACTTCCTATGGACACGAGCCGGTTTCAGGATGCATCAAGTCCGTCCGAAACACGAACTCTCAGCGATTGATGCACCCGTGTTGTTTATTCACGGAACGAAAGATGATTTCGTGCCGACATGGATGTCGGTCGAGATGAATGCGCTCAACCGGCAAAACGAGATCGCCCTCATCCATGGTGCCGAACACACGAACTGTATTTTGAAAGACCAGCCCGCCTACGAGGCGGCCGTCAGTCAGTTTCTGAATCGGCGACATGAACCGGCCCTGCGATAAGGTCGAGTAAAGTGTGGACGACCATCACCGGCCATAGCACGCCCATCGTCAAATAGAGATAGCCGAGACCCCAACCGACGAGCCCGGTCACGAGGATCCCTCTGACACCTTGATAGGCATGGGCCAATCCGAACATGGCCCCGCCGATGAAGGCGAGCATCGGGGAAGACACATCGAGGTAAAGTGATATCGTGTAGAGCAACACACCTCGGAAAATGAATTCCTCGGTCACACCGGCCGTCCACGAGATCGCGCCCCACGCCTTCGCCTCAATATTCGTTCGGGGCAAGAGCAACCGCTCAATCTCGAGATCGTAATACGGTCGTAACTTCCGCCGTAAATGTGTTGAGGTTTTGACGAGCAAATAGAATGCCAACAGCACGGAGATGAGCACGGTCGTGAAAAAGAAGAACTTCCAAGCCCGGACGTCGCCCTCAATCGGAGCAAATCCGAGCCCGACCGCCTCGGGCGTGACATTAAACAAGAAGACGAGGGCGAGCAAAAGCAGGCTGAGCCCCCACGACGACTTGACTGTCTGTTCATAGACACGTCCACGACCGAGCGTTTCGATCATCGGCTTCATCAACCGGGCGTTGAACAATTGAACGATCAACAAATACATGAGAATGATGGTAAAGACGGCCTGTTCGAGCATCTATATCCACTCCTGTCCTTCCTGTTAGCTATATGCTACACTATTCGGGTATTGTCTAGAAAGCTAGGAGGCGGAATCTTGAAACGATTGATTTTGCGACTGACCGGTCTCATGCTTGTGATCGTGCTGTGCCTCGGCGCAATCGGCTGGTTTGGTCAACATGATAAAGTGAACAATGCCCTGTACCGGGCCTACTACGGGGATCACGGGGTCCCAGCCATCCATCGCGATGTCTACGAGGATGCCGCGTCCACGTATGACGTCGATTGGCGTCTGCTCGCCGCCGTGCATCGTGTCGAGACGATTTTCTCCCACAGTTCATCGATGCGTTCCTCGGTCGGGGCAATCGGCCCGTTCCAATTCATGCCGCGGACGTGGCTCGGTTGGCAATATGACACGGACGATCAAAAAGGCGATGTTCCTGAGGACGAGGTTGATTTGACAGATCTCGCGCTCATCGAACAATACGGTGGTCTCGGACGCGATGGGAACAATGACGGCAAGGCGGACCCGCATAGTCTCGTCGACTCGGCCCATACAGCCGCTTACTATTTGAGCGAGCACGGCGGGACGACGGCAGACTCGACGGACTCGATTCGAAACGCCATCTTCGAGTACAACCGCAGTGAACAATATGTCAATGATGTGATGTCATTTTATGAATCCTATCAAACCGATGTGTCTTCTTTACCGGACGACAAAGCGTCGGTGACTCAACGTGTCGCGCGCTACACGATCCGCTACTTGGAATGGTTCGCAGGCTGGGTCTGACCTGGCACTATTTGATTAAAAGTGAGGAAATCTTATGAATACCCATATCGAGGAAGTGACGATTCGCGTCAAGTCGGTCTTCAATGAGGATAAGACGAAACGCTACTTGCGCTCGTACGAATTCACCGATGTCATCGACGGCGTCATCTGTGCCGTCATCATCTACTCGCCCCGAATGAGCGATGCCTTCTTGTCCGGTACAACGACACAACGGGCGTATATGCTCATGCGGAACCATCTCGATCAACCGATCCGTGAGATGCGCGTGATCAGTCTCGTCCCGACACTTGCCATCAATGACAATCTTCCCTACGTCGAATCGCAACTCGACGAAGTGAACTTTCATTACGTCGAAGAAACGCTCGACGAAGTCGAAGCAAGCGGCGGCATGATCATTGTCGGCTGGGGCTCGCCAGGACGCCTGATGCACCACGCGACGCCATACAAGACGCTTTTCGCCGACCATGAGGCGCACATGTACTGTATCGGCACGACTTCAAAAGGCGAGCCGCAACAGATTCGCATGGCCAATGAGAACACGGTGCTCGAGGCGTTCAATAATGAATCGATCAAACCGAAATTTAGAATCGTGAAAGAAACGAAACAGGACGACTCCAAGTGAGTCGTCCTGTTTTTAACGTACGCCAACCCATGTGCTTACTCCGAACAATAGGAACAACAGTGACGCCAACAGAAAATCGTTCCTCGTGACGGCGACAACTTCATACGTAGCTCGAGGTTCCCCTGTAAATCCGCGCGCCTCCATCGAGAACGCGATTCGTTCCGCTTGTCGGATCGATCCGGCAAGCAGCGGAATGATTAGTTTCGGGGCGTGGCGAATATGATCGAGACGTGTCTCTAAGCGCACGCCACGTAACGCATGCGTCTCATACAGTTGCATCAGTTCATTCTTTAAAATCGGGAAGAAACGAAATCCGACGAACACACTGTAGGCGATTTTTGGTGACAATTTCCCTTGTTGCATCAAACTGTAAACGAACCGCTTTGGATCCGTCGTCAGCGTGAACAGAAGCGACAAGGCTGTGAATGCCAACACACGTAAGGAGAGCGTCGCTGCTAACCTCACATTCTCGTCGGTCACATCATTGCCAAACAGCTTGAACATGACATCTCCACTTGTCTGCTTTCCAAAGACGAGCGACGTCCAAAGTGTTCCGAGCGCGGTCAATAGAAATGGAATCATGAACAATCCCCATCTTCTCCAGCTCACGGCAGAGAAGAGCGTTTGAAGGGCCAACGTACCGAGAAAAACAACAAGTGGCGTCCAAGGATTATACATAAAGGCGAGACCGAACATGAGACACGTCACGGTCAAAAATTTAATCGTCGGGTTCATTTCATGAAACGTCATCACGATTCCTCCATCAATAAGCCGTGGGACCTTAGTAATCCCGGATCATCCCAAAGTGAAGGATCATATGGCCCGCTCAAGTTGCCGTCACACATCAAGTAATAGGTGTTCGCAATTCGGGCAAAACTGAGGTCGTGCGTCACAAACAAAACCGTCTGGCCGGCGCGTACTCGTTCAGCCATCAAGTCATAGAGCGCACGAAGCGACACCTCATCTTGACCGGCGGTCGGTTCATCAAAGGCAATCAATCGTTTATTCGAGAGCATCATCACTCCGATCGCGAGCCTTCGCTTTTGACCGTGACTCAGAGAGAGTGGGTGGTGGTCACGCATCGAACCGAGCCCGAGCCGCATCAAGATGTCCTCAATCGGGCGATTATGACCGTATGATAGTTCATGTGTCACATCACTCGTAACGAAGAGATGGGCCGGAGATTGCGGGACGAGGCCGACTTCATGATATTCCCGGGCGAGGCTTCGAAGCCATGTCGACTTCCCGCTGCCGTTTCGACCGAGCACGGCAATGAGATCGCCCTTGGCGACTTTCATTTTGCTCGCTGCTAGGTTAAATGTTTTTCGTTCACATTTCGGTATGTGAAATAAAAATTCTTTTCCACGTTCGGTTCGAATCGGAGAGAACACATAATCTGGTCGGACGATGAACGGCCCGTCATAGTCAATGCGCCCGTTCACGAGCTTCACTTGTCTGTCAAAGAAGTCCCCCCATATATATGGCCGATGCTCAATCACGACAATGTTTATCGTCTCCGCGATATCGTCGAGCCATCGAACGAAATAATGGGCGGTCTCAGGATCAAGGTGAGCGAGCGGCTCATCAAGGAGGAGCCACTCCGGACGGCCAATTAACGCACACGCGACGGCAACTTGTTGCTTCTCACCTCCTGATAGGTCATGGATGTTACGGTGCCGATAGTCCGTCAACTGTAACGCCTCTAGCATCTGGGTGACACGATCCATCATCTCGTCTCTCGCGACGGCGAAGTTTTCGAGCGTGAAAATCAATTCTTCTTCGACCGTCTGCATGACGAACTGACTGTCCGGGTCTTGAAACACCGTTCCGACGCGACGATTCACTTCGCCAGCTTCATACGTATCATAGGAGCGGTCAAACAAGTGCAGTCTGCCCGTCACGATTCCATCACAATTGTCTGGATAGAGACGATTCATCAAACAGAACAGTGTCGATTTCCCTGACCCGCTCGCCCCTGTGATCAGCGTTCTCCCTTTTGTGAGACGGAGTGTGAGATTCGTCAAGACATCGGATGTTTTGTCCGGATAACGAAACGACAAATGTTCTGCGTCAACCATGGATACGACCCTGACGCGCGAGGGCATACCCTTCAAGCGCTCCCGTGCGAAGCAACAAGTCACTTAAAAGCTTCCCTCCAAGGCCAGCAATGAGCATCCCACTCGACGCGCGTAGTGCGAACATGGTCGCCACGTATGTCGGACTGAGGGCGGTAAGACCTCCCATGACGTATGTATACGCGAAACTTGTCACAGCCGCTCCAAAACCAGCGAGCATGAGCACCCAAAGGTCATAGCGTCTATAACCGGTCAATGCGAACGCCGCCTCTGCCCCGAGTCCTTGTATGATCCCGACTAAAATGATGCGCGGTCCGATGGCGTTGCCAATCATCATCTCAATCGTCGCCGCAAGCACTTCGGACAAAAATGCGGCGCCAGGTCTGCGAATGATATAGGCCGCGATAATCGAGACGATGAACCAAATCCCAAAGATCCACTCGTACGCGATCGGTCCGATCAAGCCGGCCCAAAGGTTCCCGATATGGACGAACGCCAAATAGACGACAGCGAATACGACCGATAAAATCGACAATAAGACGATTTCTTTTAACTTCCATGATTTAAGCATCGATGCGTCCCCCGTGTGACGGACTGTTCACGCTGAACGTGACCGTCATGACGACATGGCTCGTTTTCGCACGAACCCGGTCGAATGTCGCCTCATAGAAAGCGAACACCGGCTCGATGTCCCCATGAATGCCTGAGGCGTAGTGCATCGAGTCGTTGAAGACGCCTCGCTCTCTCGCAAAGTCAATTTCCTCGTAGATGATATCCATATAGTTTGCGTCACCAAGCGGATAGAGCGCAAATTGTGAAGACACGTATTGCGAACCCACCTTGCCATTCACCGGCTCTGTCGTCACGTCGAGAAGATTGTCTCCTGCCGTGTCGCCTGGACAGCCGACCGAGAACGTCCCGCTCATCGAGACGTGGGTCCCTGTCTTCGTCGCATGTGACAGCACGGCCTTGGCCACGTCGAACACATGCTCACTGCGGCCACGGATGACCGTCGAAACGTCATCGGTATGCCGCCAGACGTTACGAAGATCCGTCTCCTTCAATGCCCCTTTGATGACGCTCACGAAATCGGATGTCATCGGGCTCAGCGTAAAGCGGAACCCGACGATCGGGCTCGTCCCACATTGCTTGTTCATGATTCATTCCCCCTATGGTTTGTTACACAAAAAAAGCCGCATCCATGAGAATGCGGCCACTCGTCCAATTTAAGTCCATTAGAAAAAGTGCCACACTTCCTCACGCCGGTATTACCCGGATCGAGTCATAAGGGATTGGAGCCATGCTCACATCTCAGCCGAAGCACCCCTAGTGTAGTCCAATGTATGCGGTTGTCTATGCAACGAGAAGTATAGACGAACACGCCAAGTTTGTAAACGGTTTATGTGAAAGTCACGATACCATTTCCCGGAAGCGTATCCTGCAACGTCGTCCAGTCAGAAGTCATCTCCTCGTCTGTCAACAGACAATCATCTAATTCCGCCTCGATGACCGAACGCTCCATCCGCTGCCCGATCAAGACGAGTTCTGTCTGGCGATCCCCGTACGGCTCGACGTAGTCGGCAGCGAGCTCGGGTTCTGCCGCGAACATAAGACGACGCTCTTCCTCCGGAAGCGTCGCGAGCCAGCGACCAGCATGTTCAAGCGTCGAGGCATAACCTGCTTGTGAGAACAGGCAAGCGAGGTCGTTCCGGGAAGCGATCCATAAAAAGCCTTTGGCGCGGACGACTTGCTCCGGGAACGCTTCAATCCAGGCGTGGAGACGCTCCGGGTGGAACGGTCGACGTCGCCGATACACGAACGAGCTGATCCCGTATTCCTCTGTCTCCGGTGTGTGTGCTTCCGCCTCAAGTTCTTGAATCCAGCCAGCGGCGTGCATCGCCTGGTCGAAATCGAACAACTTGACGTCTAACAGCTCGGTCAATTCTACGTTCGCATGGACCGACGTCAACAGTTTGGCGGTTGGATTGAGCGCCTTCAACAGCCCGGCCATCTCGTCGAGTTCCGTCACGGTCACCCGGTCCGCTTTGTTCAAGACGATGATGTCCGCGAATTCGATTTGGTCGACGAGCAGGTCGACGACTTCGCGTACATCTGTCGCGTCAATCGCCTGTTTGCGTTCATGGAGCGACTCGCCCGAGTTGAAATCTTTCAAGAATCGAAACGCATCGACGACCGTCACCATCGCATCGATATAGACGCGGCTCGTCAAATCGATGCCGAGGACGTCATCGGCGTATGTAAACGTTTGAGCGACCGGAATCGGTTCTGAGATGCCTGATGACTCGATGATAATCCCATCAAGGTCACGGTCGTTCGTAATTTCCTGCACCGCCTCGAGCAAGTCCTCACGGAGCGTGCAACAGATGCAACCGTTCGATAGCTCGACCAATTTCTCGTCCGTCCGCGAGAATCCACCCTGCTCGATCAATCGCTCATCGATGTTCAACTCGCTCATGTCGTTGACGATGACGGCGTACTTCTTCCCATCCCGATTGTTCAATATATGGTTCAATAGTGTCGTCTTACCGCTCCCTAAATAACCGGACAGCACCGTGATTGGAATTTGCTTCATTATCCCCACTCCTAAATCGTAATCATTACTTTTTAGATAATGACGGGTCGTTATCATATTGTCAAGAAAAAAACACGCCCGCTCACGGACGTGTTCCTACTCTCTATTCCTCTAACGCTCTCCGTTCAGCTTCTGAGCGCGGATAGGTGTTCGCCTGCCATTCGGCCCGATAAATCGAATCGAGCTGAGTCAGACCGACCTCATCCATGTCTTTGTCTGCATCGACACTCGGCGTCTCATCCCACCGCGGCTCCAAATACGTATGATCCTCTTCCCGGTTCGCCCCCAACAACTTTTGAATACCGACCCGGGCCACCGCGGCAAGCGCCAAACCGATTCCCGCCCGAACGAGCAATCGCTTCACCATCTTCGTACCTCCTTATCGTCCAAACCGATAGAGCGGCATCCCTTTCACGTCTGTATCAATTTTAAAGACCGAACCTGCGTCGGGATGGGCCTCAAGCGCCGCTTCATCCATTCCTTCACGTGCCGTCGTAATAGCGAGTTGTTTCAAGTCGTCGCCGACGAAACAGCATGATGTGACGTTCGGAGCAGGGACGCTCACCTCGAGCACTTTCTCACCAGTTTGCGGGTTCCATCTCGACACTTTCCCGCCGGCAAAATGGGCGATCCACAAGAAACCGTCCTCATCAGATGTCATGCCGTCCGGGAATCCTTCCTCGTCTTTAAAATCAATGACGACTTCCCCTTCCCCGAGCGTTCCCGTTTTCAAGTCGAACGGGTATTTACGGACCGTCTCGGTCGGTGTATCGATATGATAGAAAATCGAGTGGTCCGGGGACCATGTCAGTCCGTTCGATAATGTCAACTCGCTCAACATGACCTCGGTCGTGCCGTCGCGGTTCACGCGATAGAGCGTCGCCTCGTTCTCCTCGTCGTCGAGGTGGAGCGTTCCGGCGAAGATGCGGCCGTACGGGTCGGCTTTCCCGTCATTGAAGCGAAGGTTTCCTTCCGAGTCGTCGAGTTCGACGATTTTATCGAGCTCTTTTGACGTCTCGTCCCACTCATAAATCCCGTCTTTCAACCCGACGACGACGCCGTCTGTCACTTTCGGGACCGCAAACCCGATCTGTTGTCCCATATCGAACGACGACAGCTCATCTTCCTGTTCATCGTACCACCAAAGTGTATGTCCCTCGATATCGACCCAATAGAATCGTTTTAGCTCAGCGTCCCAACACGGGCCCTCCCCAAGCGTGTTTCTGACTCGAATCCATAACGCAGCGTTTACTGTCTCCATTGAAATGCCTCCACTCTCTACATTGATTTCAACTGACTATTCCCTGAGCGGACGAGGTCTATTCACTATTTATCAAAATCGTTTCAGCGAGTTGTTGGCGACGACTCTTTTCCCGTCTTTGGAGCGTCTCTCCATAAAAAAACTCCTTGAATCGAGTGATTCAAGGAGTCCACTTATTTCGCACCTTCGACGTTCATATGTTTACTGCGCAATTGGCCACAGGCCGCATCGATGTCAGTACCGTGTTCGAGGCGGACACCCGTGTTGATGCCACGCTTCTTCAAGACGTCATAAAACGCCATGATATCCTCGGACGTACTGCGCTCGTATTGGATATGCTCGTTGACCGGATTATACGGGATCAAGTTGACGTACGACTTGTCCTTGATGTCGTCGATGAGCGCCGCCAATTCTTCGGCGTGCTCCGGCAAGTCATTCACTTTCGACAATAGAATGTATTCGAACGTGATCCGTTTGTTCGTCTTCTCGACATAATACCGAATCGCCGGCATGAGCTTGTCGAGCGGGAACGCCCGGTTGATTTTCATGACCTGCGTCCGCAGCGCATCGTTCGGCGCATGAAGCGACAGCGCCAAGTTGATGCGAAGATCGAGGTCCGCGAACTTGTAAATCTTGTCGGCGAGTCCACTCGTCGACACGTTGATTTTACGTGGCGCGATGGCGAGTCCGCGCTCGTCTTTGACGACGCGCAGGAAGTCGACCAAGTTGTCAAAGTTATCGAACGGTTCGCCGATTCCCATGACGACGATATGGCTGACCCGGGCACCTTCGCCGACCTCGTCCAAGTAGTGTTGGACGGTCATGATCTGTTCGACGACTTCACCGGCCGTCAAATCACGTGTCTTTTTCAAAAGTCCGCTCGCACAGAAGCTGCAGCCGATATTGCATCCGACCTGCGTCGTCACACAGACCGAACGTCCATATTTGTGACGCATGAGTACGGTCTCGATATAGTGACCATCATGTAACTTAAGTAAGAATTTGACCGTCCCGTCGCCCGCCTCTTGCTTGACGAACAGGTCTTGTGTCGAGATGACGTACTCGGCGGCGAGCGCCTCACGCACCTCGGCCCGAACCGAGATATCCTCGATTTGCTTCACTCGGTCGATGTAGAGCGAGTCCCAAATTTGTCTCGCATGGAAGGCGCTGTATCCCCAAGCGACACACGCTTCCGTCAGCTGATCGAACGTCAGCCCGTATATAGATGGTTTCATTGCTATCTGTCCTTTCTTCAATCCGCATACGTACCATTGTAGCGGACGTGGACGACCGGTGCAACGTTCTTATAACGGTGGGACGGGACGTGTCACTTGTTGCTCGAACGCAAAGGCGATTCGGATCAAGTCACGTTCGGCATAACTCGTCCCCGTGAACGACAAGCCGAACGGAGCCCCGCTCGCTTTCAATCGAAACGGGATCGTGATGGTCGGATGCCCGGCTTTTGCAGCCATGTCATAGTTCAAATCGTGAGGCAAGACGAGTCCGTGCAACTGCTGCTCATTCAATAGGCGGTCGAGTCCGTCCGTTTTGGCGTCACGTACGTCATCGAGCCGGCGCGTCAAATAAGCCGGCTCGATGAGACGTCCCGACAGTTGTTCCGCTTTCTCGAACGTCTTTTGTCCATGCGGGATCGTCTCAGGATGCTTGTTGTTCCAGTCAATCAAATCAGACAACGTCTCGTATAGGAGCGTCGTCGTGGCGAGGTACGCCTCGATTCCGAGTTTGAACTCGTGGTACAGAATATCGCCTTGGTCGAGCGTGTCATGGGCGGGCAGTTCGACTTCGACCAGTTCAATGCCGCTCTGCTTCAACAGCTCGACCGCCTCACCGTATAAGGATTGCTCTTCTTCCGATAAGTCTGCTTTGACAATCCCGACACGCATCCCGACCGCTTGGCGCACGTCGAGGCACGTCCGATACGGCGGGCCGGCCGGGAGGTTTAGTGTCGACGGGTCCGATGGGTCTTCCCCGACCATCGCTTCAAGTGCACGTACCGCGTCTTCGAGAGTGCGTGCCATCGGTCCCGCCGTGTCTTGCGACCGCGAGATCGGGATGATTCCACTCCGGCTGATGAGGCCGACGGTCGGTTTGATGCCGACGATACCGTTGTGCACGCTCGGATGGATGATCGAGCCGCTCGTCTCGCTACCGACGGCGAGCAGTGTCAAGTTCGCTGCGACCGCTGACGCCGAACCTGAACTCGACCCTCCGACATTGAGCTTGTCACCATACGGATTGAGCGTCTGGCCACCAACCCCGCTCCACCCGTTCGGCATGCCTTCTGTCAAAAAGTTGGCCCATTCGGACAAGTTTGCTTTTCCGAGGATGATGGCCCCGTTGTCACGAAGGAGACGGACGAGGTGCGCGTCCTTTCCAGCGAAGTGATTTTCGAGCGCCACGGCCCCGGCCGTCGTCTTCATGAGTCCGGCTGTTTCGATATTGTCTTTAATCAAGACAGGAATGCCGAGTAGCGGCAAGCGTAGCCCGCGACGATACGCCCTGTCAGCCGACTCGGCCTCGAACAAGGCGTCCGGGTTCACTTGGATGACCGCCTTCAGTTTGTCGTTCAACTGGGCAATCCTTGTCAAATAGAAAGCAGTCACGTCACGGGCTGTGAACGTCCCTTCTTTATAGCCGTGATGGGCTGATTCGATATCAAGTTCCATAAAATCGTATGTGTCAGTCATGATGATTCCTCCTTTGGTCAATGGATGATATTCTCTAAAGACGTCCCGATTCCTGTTTTTCATCGCCAATGAATGTATAAGTTGATACACTGAAAGAAAAAGGAGGTAACCATGACCCGTTCTTATATGCTCGTCTTACTCGCCGTCTTCGCCTTGTTCTTTTTACAACTGTACGCCCGGGAAGAGGCTTATTCGACGCCCGCCTCGATCGTACTCGTCATCCTGATTCTCGGTGCCACCTTGTTCCAACTTCGACGCAAGCCAAACCGTTGACGCCGCTTCAAATCTGATGGTATGATGCTGTCACGAACTACATATCGATATCTTGAGTGAACGAGAGACCTGGCTCTATGACTTCACAGCAACCTGCTTCGGCAAGGTGCTACTACCAGCAAGGCGTTTGCCTTGGCCGATATGACGAAGCGCTCATGTCGATGACATGGGCGCTTTTTTTTGGAAATTGATTGAGGGGGATGTAAAAATGGAAAAAGCAACATTCGCAGGCGGTTGTTTTTGGTGCATGGTGACGCCGTTCGAGGAACAACCTGGTATCGAATCGATCGTATCAGGCTATACGGGTGGTCACGTCGACGACCCGACGTATGAACAAGTGAAGACGGGGACGACCGGTCATTATGAGGTCGTCGAGATCACGTTCGACCCGACGCTGTTCGCATACGAGCGCCTGCTCGAACTATATTGGATTCAGACCGACCCGACCGATGACGGCGGCCAGTTCCAAGACCGTGGCAGCCAGTATGCGCCAGCCATCTTCTATCATACGGAAGAACAACGCGTGAAAGCAGAACAGAGTCGCGACGCGCTCGCGGCGAGTGGACGTTTCAAACAGCCGATCGTCACGAAAATCTTACCGGCCGACACGTTTTATCCGGCCGAGGAATACCATCAAGACTTCCATAAGAAGAATCCGAAACATTATAAGGAAGATCGGGCTATTTCAGGACGCGATGAATTTATTGATGTGGCGTGGGCGGAAAAGGTTTAACTCATATAATTTAAAATGAAAAGATGCGGCCATCTTGATTTGGTCGCGTCTTTTCATTTATTCCAGCATTAACAATAGATGATTCTTAGCTCTCTTATAAGCCTTTAGTATACTAATTTACTTCCAGTTCTCTAACGCCCAACCTTCTGTGATTCGCTTGACTAATAGCGGATAACTCCAAGTATCCCAGGGAGATAATTGGATTTGTTCTTCTGTTAACTCATAGACTTCATGGTTATACCAAGTGGAATAATCTACGATATGCCACCCCACAAGATTCCCCTCGTTATCTGTTATCTCTGTTCTAAATTTATGAGGGATTTTAAAATCCTGAGGTATGTCATAGTTCGAAATGGCTTCAATGATCTTGTGTCTTATAGCCGGTTTGAGTGGGCAATGCAATAGATACGCTTCTTTCTCCGCGACTATTTCTTTAAGGTTTTTTGGAGTTTTTTCATATACCCCTGGCAATATTCTAACTAACTCGCCTATCGTTTTATCTTCGTGAACGTATTGAAGATAAGCCTCTCCGTTAGGTGTGTTAATCTTAAACACATCGCCGATTTGTATTCTTGCCATCTTGATCACGTCCTATTCTTAAATGAATTCACTTTTATGATTCATAGTATGTTTATTCCAACTTTATTCCCCCCTTACTTCTCACTTTTCCAATCATTATATATAAAAGGCCGTAGTCCGGTTCGACTAAAAAAGAACCAAGTCGCATCAAGCGACCTGGTCCATCTTTAACGAATTCATTCAGCTCTTCGCAATCCCGAGCATAAACCCGGCTACGACGATGAGCCCGATACCCATGAAGACGAGCACCCGTTCTTTCGTCGTCTTTTCTTCTTTCAACAGATAGATTCCGCCGAGCGTCGCCACGACGACGTTCAATTGGGACAAGGCGAACGACGTCGCGATCCCGACCTCACCGCTCGACACGAACAAACCGAAGTTCCCAATCCCCCAGGCGAGACCGGCCAAGATGTTTTTGAACGTCTTCGGATCGAACTTCTTCACATCTTTCTCTCGCAGGCTGAACAAGAGCGCCGCGATAAACATCCCGACCGATTGCGGCAAGATGGCCGTGATGCCGTCGACTTCGAAATAGTTCGTCAGGACGGCATACGTCACATACCCGATACTCGAGACGAGCAGGACGAGCAAACCTTTTTTCAAGGCACCGCTGCTGTCGCCGTCTTTGTTCTGCTGATACGACGTCAGCGCCGCCCCGATGATAATCAACACGAGCGCAGAAAACCCTAGCCATAACTCGGTCGAAGTCTGCCAATCCCCTAGCACGATGACACCGAACAACGACGTACCGACTAGCTGCATCCCGGTGCTGATCGGCATCGCCTTCGATACGCTTAAAATTTGGAACGATTGGAATTGTAAATACTGACCGAGCGCCCAGAACGCCCCGGAGATGAAGCCGGTCACGATTGCGAGCGTCGTGAACTCCGGATTGAACACGAGCGCGATGATGACCGCCATCACCATCGCTCCCATCGTCGTCCCGATCAACTGTTGAATCGGCTTTCCACCGACCTTCGATACGATGAGCGGGATACTCCCCCACATCAAGGCAGGCAAGAGTGCGAGTAAAATCATTTCCATGGATGACACCTGCTTTCGTAATATAACATCATCTGTGATTTTCCCACGTTCAGCGCTGATTAAACTTTGTTCAACAAATTTAAAAATACCCATTGCCAAATGTTTTACTAGAATGATATAATAATTTTCGAACGGGGCATTAGCTCAGCTGGGAGAGCGCCACGCTGGCAGCGTGGAGGTCAGCGGTTCGAGCCCGCTATGCTCCATTACTTGGTCACTTCACTTTTGTGAAGTGACTTTTTTGTCGTTTTGGCGCGGTTTAAGCGATATGGTATCGGGTAATGATTTGAAGATACATTATTTTATCAAGGGGGACTTATCATGAACCGGGACTCAATTGAAGAGACGATTTCAGCGATTATCGACTGTATGCGGACGAGCAATCATTGTTTTTCAAAAAGTTTACAAGAAGAAGATGTGCTGATGGTAAAAGAGTGCATTCGTCTGACGCGAGAATGCTCCGACATCTGCTCCCTCACCTTGAACGCACTCGAGACCGATTCGGCGTTCACCAAACCGATCGCGGCCCTCTGCGCCCAAGTGTGCGACACGTGCGCCGTCGAATGCGGCCGTCACTTGCATGACCATTGCCAACGTTGTGCCGAAGCGTGTCTCCGCTGTGCCGAGGCGTGTCGCAACCTCGTGGCCGCATAATCGCTTTTTAGTCTAACGATATGTTAGACTTTTTTTATACTTGTTTTATGAAGAAAGGGAACGATTATGTCACATTCAATTCTTGCCATCGACGTCGAGACAGCGAACCGCGATAGCCGGAGCATTTGCTCTGTCGGCTGGAGCTTGCTCGTCGACGGTGAAATCATCGAAACGAACCAACTGCTCGTCAATCCTGAGGAAGACTTCGATGCCGGCAATATCCGGGTCCACGGCATCCGGCCGAGCGATGTCTGGGACGCCCCAGCGTTACCTGAGGTGCTTGAACAGCTCTATCCGACGCTACGGGATGTCGACCTCGTCATGGCACACAACGCCTCATTTGATATGGGCGCTTTCAAGAAAGCGATCGCCAAATATGATTTATATACGTTTCCGACAATCGAGTACGGCTGTACTGTCAAATTGTCGAGAAAACTGTATCCAGGTCTGCCGAATCACAAGCTGAACACGATGGCGGAATATTTGAACGTCCCGTTCATCCATCATGATGCGGCTGAAGATGCCCGTGTCTGTGCCCTGCTCATGCGCGACATGATGCAGAAGACCGGGATTCATGATCCGCGTGAACTGCACCGGTACACATCGGTCAAGCTCGGAAAACTCGCTTATTGAACGATATGCATGCCAAACAGGCCAAGACACACGTCTTGGCCTGTTACCGTTTAAAAACCCATTTTTTTTGGACATAATAGCTGACGACGAACAAGAAGCTGTCGACCACCACTTTGATCCATACCTCCCCGTCGCGGATGACATAGAACAACGCATAGACGAGACCAGCCGACAGCGCCATCTGCAATCCGACGAGCCCGAAATATTTGGGCATCGCCCGCTTCGCCTTCGAATGGAATACGATTTTTCGGTTGACGAAATAATTGAACAACGATGACAGGATACGTGCCACGACCGTCGCGATCAAGACGTGCGTCGTCTCGAACCATGGATTCAACAAGTAGACGAACAAGGCATATACGCCGACGTCCAACACGAATGACGCGATCGAAGATAAGGAATAGGCCAAAAACATGCGATAGATTAGAATCGAGTCAATCACCGGGCGGAAATGGGACGAGGCGTTTTCTGCCACATAGACGGTTTGAATCGGAGTCTGATGGATTGGGACTTGCAGTCGTTTCGTGAACGTCAACATGTTCATTTCGAACTCGTAACGGTTCCCTGGCACATCGAGCAATTGTTCCGCATAGCGAAGGGGAATCGCCCGAAGACCGGTCTGCGTGTCCTTTAGACGGAGACCGCTTCCGAGCAGCATAACACCACGCGTCATCTGATTCCCGAATCGGCTCCGGAACGGGATATCAGACCCGGAAAAGTCACGGCAGCCCATAATTAAATGATGGGGCCAACGTACGCCTTCTTCATAAAGTTTTAATACGTCTGCCGGGAGATGTTGCCCATCCGCGTCGACCGTGATGACACCGGTCGATTTCGGAAAATGCTGAACGACATGTCGAATCCCAGTTTTCAACGCCGCTCCCTTGCCTTGATTCCGTTCATGGACGAGGACAGTCGTCACCCACTTCCCGACCTCATCGAACACGTGCCGGGACGTCTCGACACTTCCATCGTTCACGACGATGACATAGACAAATCCCGTCTCTTTTAGCTCACGGACAAGTGTGACGAGCGCTTGATCCGGGTTATATGCTGGAATTAACACAATGTACTCATCTAGCCGTTTCAGAGAATGCATTTGCATCGCCACCCCTCCTTCCCTCCTTCTATACCCAAGACGATGAAAAGTGATTCCTCGAACCGCTTCAAACAAAAAACACGATGTCCGAGGACACCGTGTGAGTGATTAACCGATGAAAATGAAATAAGACGATGCGAAATAGACGAGGATGACGAGCACGGACGGTAAGACGTAGCGGAACTTCGACGTGACATCTTTGCGCAGGACGCTGTACATGACCAAGATCGACAAAATCGTGATTCCAATCGCCGTCACCAAGTGGGACGTTGACACATCTGCTAGAATCGAGCCGCCTCGGTAGAAGACATCCGACAGCGCGATGATGAGCATATTGAAGATGTTACTCCCTAAAATCGAACCGAACGCCAAGTTGACGTTACCAAGCTTCAAGGCGACGAAAACAGCGACCGCTTCTGGGAGCGACGTCGAGGCCGCGATCAAAAAGCTGCCGACAAAGCTCGAACCAAGTCCGGTCACGACGGCGATTTGATCACCTAACACTGAAAGCGCTGTTCCGGCAGCCATGATGACGAGCGCGGCGATGATGAAGCCGATGACCGCGCGCTTGATTGGAATTGAGTCGGTGACGCTGACACCGACCTCTTGCTCGACTTCCCGTTCTGTCGAAGGTTCTTTTGGACGTTGTCCGATATAGTAAATCCCAATCGCGTACAACCCTGCAATCAATAAGGCATCAATCCCGATCCCAAGAATCGTGAAGTCGATACGGATGACGAGTGCGAGCATCGTCACGAGCGTCAACATCAAACCGAGACTCGCCGTATAGAGGTGATCGCGACTCGCTTCATTAAACAGGCGTTTCTGACGGTAATACAAGTCGAACATCGCCAAAATGAAGATATTGAACAAGTTCGACCCGAGCATGTTCCCGATGGCGATATCCGGGTTGTTGATCATGACGGCCGAGACGCTCGTCGTCACTTCTGGAAGTGACGTTGCTCCGGCCAGCAACACGGTACCGACGAGCATGCCGCTCATCGTCGACTTCTCACTGATGACGTCGGCATACGTCGAGAGTTTGATGGCAGCATACACAGTGATGGCGGCAGCCAAGATAAAATAAATAAATACCATTTTAATAGATCTCCCCTTTTCGTGAATTCAAAAAGACCTTTTTATGGACGCGAAAAAAGCATCCATAAAAAGGTCTTGCGGACTTGGTAAGAAGCTCGGTGGACCGAGTGCATTGCACCGTAATGACGACCCACCGACCACGGTCGTGGTCGCTACTCCCCCTCTTATGTTCACGACGAATATATCACGTTTAAGGTCACATGACAATCATTTCACTCGAGCCACGCGACAAGTTCGTCCGATTTCAATGCCATGCGATACGATAATTCATCGATCGCTTGAAGTGTCGGAAGCGGCAAGCGTTCCCACATACCTGCTTCTCTCAACTGAGCCGACAAGGCGTCTAGCTCCGGTTGATTGACCATGAACCCGTGACGATATCCTTCGCGCATCGTCTCGTTCAGTTCATAGGCAGTTTGACAAAGCGTTGATGTCTCTTGAAACCACTCTTCTTCGTGAAATCCGTATTTGATCACCCCGAACAGTTTTTCTAACTTTTCGCTCCGTTCTTCTTCTACACCATAAAACAGCAGGTTCAATTCTGTCTCGAACGCTTCAATGAGTGTCGTCGTCTGAGCGAACGGCTGAAACGCATGGAGCAATTCGTGATAATACCAGGACTGGTCACGGAGCGGTCGATTGAACCGATCCCATACTTGTTTGCCGGCAGACTCGACGTCGAATCGAATCGAGCGCAGATTATGTAGCTTGTCTGCGACAAGGAGGGCCACTTCATCATATTGGAGTGTCGACACACGTTGAATCGTCATCCGTTTGCGTTCTTCCCAAGAATGATGTTTCTCCGGCTCGGAAACGGCCAGGACTAAACGAGTCACTTCGCTTCCGAAACGCTCCGTCAATTCCTCTGACGTGGTCAACGTATCCTCAAGCAAGTCATGGAGTAGACCGGCCACGATGACCGGGACGGGTTGACGATCTTCGACGAGCAACATCGAGACGCCGACAGGATGGGTCACATAAGGAATGTTCGTTCCTTTTCGAAACTGTCCGTCATGACGAACGGCTGCGAAACGGAGAGCCTGTTCGATGATTTGCTGCACGACGCTTCCTCCTTCACAAGTTTCAATGTACTCCCCATTCTATACCCGCCACTAGGTCTTTACACGCATATCCCTCATTAAAATATAGGGTAATGGTCCTAGTTTTGTGAGTTAAGGTTCGTAAATCATTTTTTTCGTCATCCCTCCGTCGACGACGAGGTTTTGTCCGTTGACGAAATCGTTTCGTTCATCGATCAAATAATCGACGGCCCGAATAATGTCGTCCGGCGTGCCGACCCGCCCTGATGGATGCTGCGCGTGGTCAATGTCACGGAGCGGTTCATCTGAGGTGTGGATCCAGCCAGGACTGACCGCATTTACCGTGATCGGTCGGTTGGCCAAGGAAACCGCCATCGACTGGGTCAGCGAAACGATGCCTCCTTTTGATGCGCCATACGCTTCCCAATCGGCCTCGTTCTGGAGAGCACGCGTTGAGGCCATATTGATGATGCGACCAAAGTCTGCCCCTTCGTTCAACGTCAAGAAAGATTTCGAGCAAGCGAACGTCCCGACGAGGTTGACATCGATCACTTGTTTAAACGTCTCGATGTCGAGCTCTGCCATCGGTTTGACGAGCGATGATACACCGCCGTTATTGATGAGCACATGGGCGGTACCGACTTCTTGCTGAATCTGTTTGAACACACGGGTCACATCTTGATGATCCCCTAGGTCCATCCGGTGGAACGTCACTCCTTCAAGTTGCGGGTCTTGCCCGATATCGAGTCCGACGACACGGTATGTCGTGCTAAAATGACGCGCCAGTTCCAGCCCGATTCCTTGGCTGACCCCGGTGATAATCATCGTTTTTGTCATGTTCATCCCTCCTGGAAAATAAAATACCCTGATTGCGTGGAAACAAGTCCTAGTTGTTCGTCCACAGAGATTGATCCGACGTCGTCACGACCGTCGCCCCGGCCTCAAGGGCGGCCTCGACTTCTTCAGGCGACGAGATCAACCCACCCGCAAAAACGGGAATATCCGTCGCATCCTTAACTGATCGGATATATTTCGGGACAAGGCCAGGCAACACTTCGATGTAATCCGGCTGCGTACGTTTAATCAGGCGATAACTTTTATCGAGCGAGCTCGAATCGATCAAAAACAAACGTTGGACCGTTTTGACTTGCTTTTGTTTCGCCTTTAAGATGACGCTGCCTTTCGTCGAGATGATTCCATACGGACGATACGTCTGACAAATATATTCGGTCGCATATTCATCAGCCTTAAGTCCTTGAATCAAATCAAGATGGACGAATACTTTTTTGTCATGGGCCGCCAGCAACTGAAACACGGCATCGAGCCGGGCGACATGTACTTCGAGTAGCACACCGACGTCGAACGGTCCTTTCACAAACGTTTCGAGGTCTCGCATGTCACGAAGAGCGGGTAAAATCGTCTGACCTTCTATCATAGGGACACGTCCTTTTCTGCATATCATGTCTTCATTATCTGAATAACCCGAAGTGGAAATCAAGGTTTACTGATTCAATATAGCGGGAAAATAATTTTAACTTATGGACAGAGAGGGAGTAGCGATATGGTGAATGAAGTAGATGTACGGATTGAAACACCGACACCGGAGGAGCATCAACGTTTACGTGTCAAAGCAGGTATGCCGAAGCGTTCTGATTCTGGAACGGTAAAAGGACTTGCGAACACGCTGTATGGTGTTTGCTTATATAAAGACGAGACGATGGTCGGCATGGGACGCGTCGTAGGAGACGGCGGCATGGTGTTTCATCTCGTCGACATCGTCGTCGACCCTGAATGTCAAGGTCTCGGACTTGGTAAATTGATCATGGAGCAGTTGATGGATTGGATTTTGCAAGAAGCAGATGAAACTTCAATCATTAGTTTAATCGCCGACATTCCGGCAGACGGTCTGTACCGCCAGTTCGGATTTGACTATTCTCGTCCCGAATCGGTCGGAATGGAATACCAATGGAGTGAAAACTGATGCTGAAGCATTGCTTTGCTTCTTTTGGGGGTGACATATGGACATATTCAATGTAATCGTACTGCTCGGGTTGGCGCTCACCGTGATCTCGGTGCTCAGTTTGATCATCGAGCGGCTATTCTTTCCAAGTATCCTTGCCTTCATTGCAGTCGGTGTCGCGGTCGGCTTCTTTTGGGACGGAAATGAGGTCTTCAAAATCGCCGGGGAAATCGGCATCATCTTGTTATTTTTCCTACTCGGTTTAAAATTTCCACTGAGCGAACTCGCCAAGCGAATGAAGCAAGTGTGGAAAGCAGGTGTCTTAGATATCCTTCTCGCGTTCGGAGTCACGATCGGGATCGCTCTGTTGTTTGGCCTCGACTTCTCACAAGCATTTTTGATCGGTGCCGTCCTTTACGCGACGAGTTCGTCTATTTCGGCGAAACTTCTCGAGCGACATTCGGAAAAACATGAAGATGTGAAAGAGTTTGTACTGGCGCTCCTCATCTTCGAAGACATTTTCGCCCCGCTCATCTTGACCATCGCCCCGTTCATCATCCAGGACGAGCCAATCGCATTTTCTGACATTGGTAAAGTGTTTGCTGGGTTCCTCGTCTTCGGAGTGCTACTCTTTATCGGGTCTCGTTTCGTTTTGAACCGACAGCGGTTCGTCAAACATTTGTTGCGACAAGATGATGCGAGCATCGGTTTAATTGGATTGATTTTATTCTTTGCGGGAATCGGCATGGTGTTCGGCCTGTCCGAGATTCTCGGGGCGTTTATCGCAGGAATCATGCTTGCAGGTATCCATGACGTGCGGCCGTTGAAGCGACTGACGGTACCTGTTCGTGACTTGTTCTTACCAATCTTTTTCATCTCATTCGGCATTTCAATCAATCTTGATCAAGGTGTCATCGTCAATACGCTCTTCTTCGTCTTGATTGTCTGGGGTGTATTATCGAAGTGGATTGTCGGGCGTGTCGGAGGGCGACTTTATGGATTGTCTCGTGTGCAAGCGAACGAGGCCGGGTTTTCACTCGCCCCTCGCGGCGAGTTCTCGATTTTGTTCACCGCCCTATCGAACGGCGCAATCAATTTATTTGTCGGTCTCTATATTTTCGTATCGGCCATCATCGGCATCGTCTTGTTCCGCTTCTCTGAGATTCTTGCTAACAAGACGGAGGAAAAACTTGAGAAAGTACTTCCCGATGAGACAAAAAATAAAGAGGATCAATGATAGAACACAAAGGAGGACCTTCACGCGAAGGTCCTCCTTTGTTCATCAAAACGATGATGCTTGTTCCGACCGCTTTTTCTTCCGTTTCTTGCGCCAAATGAGAAATACGATAAGGCTGACGGCCAGTAATCCATAAATCACATACGAGTACACATTTAAATAACTTAAAATGGATTCCCAGTTCTCGCCGACACGGATGCCGATATAAATCAGGATCGTGTTCCATATGACCGTCCCGGCCGTACTAAGCAGTAAAAACTTCACGAACGGCATGTTCGACATGCCGGCCGGTAGCGAGATCAAGCTTCGGACGACCGGCATCAATCGGCCAAAGAACACCATCCAGCTCCCATATTTGTCAAACCAGGCATCCGCCCGTCGCACGTCCGCAATATCGAGTCGAATCCATTTCCCATATTTTTTTGTCCATTTCTCGATTTGTTCGACATCTACATATAACCCGATTCCATATAACAATACGGCTCCTAAAATGGCGCCCGCAGTCGCAGAGAAAATAACGAGCGGAACATTTAAATCGGTCTGCACGGCGAAGAATCCACCGAACAAGAGCACGACCTCTGATGGAATCGGCGGAAACACGTTTTCAATAAAAATCATGAACGCGATACCGAAATAACCGAACTGTTCAATGACCTGGATCATCCAATCTCTCATAACGTTCACCCTCCAATATCTCCTATTATACCCGTCACCTCCCATCAAAAACCGTCCTGACATGCTAAACTGAAGTACTTGAATGAAAGCGAGGGAACAATCATGACAGAACCGACACGTTGCCCGTGGTGCGGCACCGACCCGTTATACGTTCGTTATCACGATGAGGAATGGGGCAAAGCCGTCCATGACGATCAAAAGCACTTTGAATGTTTGACCCTTGAAAGTGCCCAGGCTGGCCTCAGTTGGATCACTATTTTACGAAAGCGCGACAATTACCGGGACGCCTATGCCGACTTCGACGTCGCAGCGGTCGCCTTGTTCGACGAAACGGATATGGAACGGTTGCTGAACAATCCCGGTATCGTCCGGAACCGCCGCAAAATTGAAGCGTCAATCAATAATGCCAAGCGTTTCATCGAGATACAACAAGAATTCGGGACGTTCGATGCCTATATTTGGTCGTTCGTCGACGGTGAGACAATCAATTCTAGCTGGACCTCGATTGATGAAGTTCCGGCAGCGACCGAACTGTCGCATCAGATCAGCAAGGAGTTGAAACGACGTGGATTCAAATTTTTAGGGCCGACGACCGTTTATGCTCATCTACAGGCGACGGGCCTTGTCAATGATCATCTTGCTTCGTGCTTCGCTAAATAATTTGATTATTTGGTCAATCGTTCAATAAAAATCGTGCACTTGTTTCAGTTTTGTGGCAAAATTTCGTCATGGTGTATTCCATAAATAAAGAAAGCGTTTTCATTACGAATGAGGGGGATTTTTATGAACGGGATATTGATATCCATCACCGTTTACATGGCGCTCATGGTATTACTCGGCGTCATCGCCTATCGGCGGACGGAGAGCATCGGCGACTATATGCTTGGAGGACGAGGTCTTGGTCCGGCCGTCGCCGCCTTGTCGGCAGGTGCTTCCGACATGAGTGGATGGCTGTTGATGGGTCTACCGGGTGCGATGTTCGCAACCGGTCTGTCGAGTGGTTGGATCGTCATCGGGTTGACGATCGGTGCGTACTTGAACTGGTTGCTCGTCGCACCGCGGCTTCGGACGTACTCGTATTTATCCGAAGATGCTATCACGATACCAGACTTTTTTGAGAAACGTTTTAAAGATTCACGCGGTACGTTGCGGACGTTCTCCGCAGCCGTGACGCTCGTATTCTTCACACTCTATGCCACGAGCGGGTTCGTGGCCGGCGGTCGGTTATTCAACGCCGTCTTCGGGATCGAGTTCGGGACGGGCGTCTTGATTTTGGCTTCTATCATTATTATTTATACGTTCATCGGCGGCTTCTTGGCCGTCAGTTGGACCGACTTCGTCCAAGGACTCATCATGTTGTTCGCCCTCATCCTCGTCCCGGCTATCGCCATCACGGCAACCGACGGGGTGAGCGCCGCGTTCCAAACGATTGGTGATATCGATGAGGCGCTCCTTGATCCATTGACAGGACAGTCGCTCATCGGCATCGTGTCGTTGTTCGCTTGGGGTCTCGGTTATTTCGGGCAACCGCACATCATCGTCCGCTTTATGGCCATCGAAAAGTTACAGGATATCAAGAAAGCACGACGCATCGGCATCTCATGGATGCTGTTCACCGTCGTCGGCGCGATGGCGACAGGCCTGTTCGGTCTCGCCTATTATACGCAACGCGGTCTTGAGATTGATAATCCTGAAAACATTTTTATCAATCTCTCGGATTTATTATTCGTCGACCTCATCACCGGCGTCTTGCTCGCGGCGTTGCTCGCGGCGATCATGTCGACTATCTCGTCACAGCTCCTCGTCTCATCGAGTGCCGCGACGACAGACTTCTATCAGAAGTTTTTCCGGAAAGATGCCGGCGACCGTGAGCTCGTCATGGTCGGCCGGATTACCGTCATCCTCGTCTCGTTAATCTCGATCTGGCTCGCGTTCGGGGCGGACGATACCATCTTGAACTTGGTCGGTTACGCCTGGGCCGGCTTCGGCTCGTCGTTCGGGCCACTCATCTTGTTCAGCCTGTTCTGGAAACGGACGACGCGTCAAGGGGCGCTCGCTGGTATGCTTGTCGGGGCATTTATCGTCATCGTCTGGAAAAACTTTGCCGCCGACTGGTTCGGGACCGTCGGTGAGCTATACGAGATGATTCCAGCGTTCTTCTTGTCGAGCCTCGCCATTTATGTCGTCAGTTTGATGACACCACCACCGAGCTCGAGGATCACGAACGAGTTCGAAGAAATGGAACACATCTTGAAGACAGAACGCATTTAACAATCAGAGTGCCATGCTACTATAGCCTGGCACTTTTTTCTTGTGCCCTGACAAGGAGATTCTACTTTCATGGCGAATGGATTGTGTAGGACCGCTTGAGCCAGTTTGAACCACATGAAAGGAAGTGACTCGTCCATTGAAACGAGTAATCCCATATAAACAAGTCATGTTGACCTTGCCCCTCCTCTTCTTGTTCGGCTGTACGACCCCTGACGTCGAGACGTCGTCTACGAAGCAAACCGAGACCCCGGCACCAGAGACCGAGGCGGAGGAGCCGGCACCTGTTCCAGAAGAGCCAGAACCAGTCGTGACGACGACGTCGCTCTATGCGATTGGCGATATCTTGTTACACGACAGCGTGTATAATGCCGCCAAGCGCAGAGAGGGCTATGATTTCACCACCGCCTTCGAACCAATCGCTCCGATTTTGACCGAGGCCGATATCGCTATCGCCAATCAAGAAAGCATGATCGGCGGAAGTGAGATCGGGTTGTCGAGTTACCCGGCCTTCAACAGTCCATATGAGGTCGGTGATGCGCTCCAAGCTGCAGGCGTCGACTTGGTGACGACCGCAAACAACCATACGCTCGACCGGGGCATCACGGCCATCGAGAATTCGATTGCCCACTGGAACGAGATTGGCATGCCGTACACGGGTTCGTTCCTATCCGAAGCGGACAAGGCTGAAATTCGGACGTTAACGAAGAACGATATCTCATTCGCGTTTCTCGCCTATACGTATGGGACGAACGGTGTCGTTCCGAAACAACCGTATCACGTCAATTATATTGACCTCGAAGCGATGACCCCTGACATCGAAGCGGCTGAGCAAGCGGCCGATATCACGGTCGTATCGCTTCATTTCGGGAACGAGTACGAGACGGTTCCGAACGAAGCGCAACAGACGCTCGTCCAACAACTGTCTGACCTCGGAGTCGACCTGATCATCGGCCACCATCCTCACGTCCTCCAACCGCTCGCTTGGATAGATGGCGCCGAGGGCAACCGGACGTTCGTCGCGTACTCGCTCGGCAACTTCCTATCCGGTCAACAAGGGGACGACCGGAATACGGGCGGCATCGTCGGCATCGATGTCGTCAAGACGGTCGATGCGGATGAGACGACGTTCGAACTCGCCAACCCGATGTTCTATCCGACGTTCACTCGCCGATCGAGTGCCAACGGTCCGTTTGAGGTCGTCCCGTTACAAACCGCCAAGCCGGAGCTGTTCGAGGCCACGAGCCAACATATGACACAGTGGATGCCCGAGCTCGAAATCGTCCAATGAAGGATCACTTTCACAAGTGATTCTTTTTTTTCGTAAAAAGGTTGCTTTACTGCGAATCATACGTTAAAGTAAGTCGTATATTTATAAATACAGATGAATAATTATGTATAAGGGGTGTAAGGAAATGAAACAAAAACTCGTATTAGCTTATTCAGGTGGTCTTGACACATCGGTCGCAATTAAATGGTTGGATGAACAAGGATATGATGTCATCGCCTGCTGTTTAAACGTCGGTGAAGGGAAAGACCTAGAGCGCATTCAACAGAAAGCGCTCAAAGTCGGGGCCGTCAAATCGGTCGTCATCGATGCGGTCGATGAGTTCGTCAACGATTTTGCCCGGTATTCGATGCAGGCGCATACGATGTATGAAGGCGTATATCCACTCGTCTCTGCCTTATCGCGCCCGCTCATCTCGAAGAAGCTAGTCGAGGTCGCACAAGCAGAAGGCGCTGTCGCCGTCGCCCACGGATGCACAGGGAAAGGGAATGACCAAGTCCGGTTCGAAGTGTCCATTCACGCGCTCGACCCGTCGCTTGAAATCATCGCACCGGTCCGGGAATGGAAATGGTCACGGGAAGAAGAAATCGCCTATGCGGCCGAACATGGCATCCCAATCCCAATCGTGCAAGAAGAGCCGTTCTCGATCGACCAAAACATTTGGGGGCGTGCCGTCGAATGCGGCATCCTTGAGGATCCTTGGGCCGCTCCACCAGCGAGCGCCTATGAATTGACGGCACAGCTCGAAGACACACCGAATGAACCGACGTATGTCGAAATTGAATTCAACGCCGGGATCCCGGTCGCCATCAACGGACAAGCAGCGACATTCACAGCAATCCTCGAGCAACTTAACATCGTCGCCGGTGCCCATGGCATCGGGAAAATCGACCATATCGAGAACCGGGTCGTCGGCATCAAATCACGGGAAGTATATGAAGCACCTGGCGCGATGACACTTATCACGGCACACCAAGCGCTCGAGGCGCTCACCCTCGTCCGTGAAGTCGCCCATTTCAAACCGATCGTCGAACAGAAGTTGACAGAGACGATCTATAACGGCCTCTGGTACTCACCATTGACGAAAGCACTCCTCGCCTTCATCGATGAGACGCAACAGACGGTGACCGGTACGGTCCGGATGAAACTGTTCAAAGGGCAAGCCATCGTCGACGGACGGAAATCGCCGATCTCGCTCTATGACGAACACCTCGCGACGTACACGTCAGCTGACACGTTCGACCAACAAGCAGCCGTCGGTTTCATCAAACTTTGGGGTCTACCGACAAAAGTTCAAGCGGAAGTGCTCGCGGAGAAAGGAACGATGGTGCATGAGTAAACTATGGGGCGGCCGGTTCGAACAGACGGCGAGTGAATGGGTCGACGAGTTCGGCGCCTCGATTCATTTCGACGCCCAGCTCGTGTTAGAAGATATCGAAGGGAGCATCGCCCACGTGACGATGCTCGGGGAGCAACACATTTTGACGGCTGACGAAGTCACGCAAATCGTTGCCGGCTTGAACACGCTAGCCAATAAGGCGAAAGCGGACGACTTGACGTTCAACGTCTTCCATGAAGACATCCATATG
Source organism: Exiguobacterium sp. SL-10 (assembly GCF_004337025.1). Taxonomy (NCBI): domain Bacteria; kingdom Bacillati; phylum Bacillota; class Bacilli; order Caryophanales; genus Exiguobacterium; species Exiguobacterium sp. SL-10. Next base: position 186,673 of record NZ_SJUP01000003.1, read on the forward strand.
AACCTCGAGGCGCTCTTGCATGAAGAGATTGGTCCGGTGGCGGGCAAGATGCATACGGCCCGCAGCCGGAACGACCAAGTCGCGACGGATATGCATCTGTATTTGAAACGCCGCGTCCTCGAGACGATTGACGGAATCGAATCCGTACAGAAAGCACTCTATGACCACGCCGCTCAAAACGTCGAGTCGGTCATGCCGGGCTATACCCACTTGCAACGGGCCCAGCCGGTCTCACTCGCCCATCACTTGCTCGCGTACTTCTGGATGCTCGAGCGTGACAAAGAGCGCTTCAGTGACAGCTTGAAGCGCATCGATATGAGCCCACTCGGAGCGGGTGCCCTCGCCGGGACGACGTTCCCGATCGACCGCCACCGTTCGGCCGAGCTGCTCGGCTTCGACCAAGTCTATCCGAACAGCTTGGACGCCGTCAGCGACCGTGATTTCATTCTAGAGTTTTTGTCGAACGCATCGCTGCTCATGATGCATTTGTCTCGTTTCTGTGAGGAGTTAATTCTGTGGAGTAGCGAAGAGTATCGTTTTATCACGATTTCCGACGTGTTCTCGACCGGTTCGAGCATGATGCCACAGAAGAAAAACCCAGACATGGCCGAACTCGTCCGCGGAAAGTCCGGACGCGTCGTCGGCAATCTGATGGGGCTTTTGACGATTATGAAAGGACTCCCACTCGCCTATAACAAAGATTTGCAAGAAGACAAGGAAGGGATGTTCGATACCGTCAAAACGGTACAGGGTAGCCTCAGCATCATGGCCGGTATGATTCAAGACATAACGTTCCACACGGATACGATGAAGCAAGCAACCGAGCGTGATTTCTCGAACGCCACCGAACTCGCCGACTATTTGACAGCGAAAGGGATGCCGTTCCGTGAGGCCCATGAAGTGACAGGGACGCTCGTCCGGTATTGTATCGACCAACGTCTGTATTTATTAGAATTACCGATCGAGATGTACCAAGCCCACTCTGAGTTGATTGAAGCGGATGTGTACGAAGCACTCTCGCCGATGACGGCGGTCAAACGTCGCAACAGTTATGGTGGGACAGGCTTTGATGCGGTCCGTACCCAACTGAAGGAAGCAAAAAAGAACCTACCGACGCATGCATAAACGATGAGGACCCGGTCTTTTTACGACCAGGTCCTCATTTTTGCTTGTCATATAGAATTAATGATGTTAACCTATTATCAGTTAACGTTAACAGAAAAGGGGTTTACATAATGAAAATTCACGATTTAACACAAATCGCCATCGGTGCCGCCCTACTCGCAAGCATCGGCTCCATCGCCATCCCGATCGGTCCCGTTCCGATCACCCTGCAAATGCTCGGCATCATGACGGTCGCTTCCGTCCTCGGAGCCAAAAAAGGTGGGCTCGCCGTCGTCGTTTACTTACTGCTCGGTTTGATCGGTCTACCCGTCTTAAGTGGTTCGGGCGGGCTCGCCCCGTTCGTCGGTCCGACGGTTGGTTACTTGATCGCCTTCCCGATCGCTGCCTTTTTGATCGGTTGGTTGTCGGAACGCCATCGTTCGTTCCCCGCTCTCGTCGCTTATAACATCCTGATCGGCCTCGGCTTCGTCTATGTGGTCGGCAGTCTCGGCCTCCAAGCCGTGTTCGCTATGTCGTTCACTGATGCATTAAAAGTGAATATCCCATTCATCCTCGGCGACCTGATTAAAGCGGTCCTAGCCGCGGCCATCGCCTATAAAGTCTCGACGAACCCGCAAATGCGCAGAACCCTCGCCTCATGAACGTTCAAACGTTTCATCGGAATGGAGAGGTGGAACGTGTATAGTATGGAAGGGGGTGTCCTGATGAGCGATTCAACGTTTAAAAAGCGCTTGATGAAAGCGACCCATATCCATCGCTCCCCGAAAGGACAGCGTCGCGGGAAAGACGAGCCGCAACGTGAAAAACGTGACACTGAGGCGTTTGAACAACGGCTTCGTGAAGCGAAGAGCAAAGTCGGAGAGATTCAAGAGAACATTGACCATATCGCCAGACGTTAAGACCCTGTCCTCGGACAGGGTTTTTTTTGCGCGTTTCAGCATGCGTTATACCGATGGTGATGTTTATATGAAGGATATACTCCCCCTATAAGAAAGACCCCCGTCTGTAGACGAGGGTCGATGATCACTTCGAACGCGGTCGGATAAATAGCGCGACGATAAACGAAAGCGCGAGGACGACGAGCAGTCCGAGCGAGATATCGTTGAAGCCGAGCAAGTTAAGTCCTACGCTGATGGCGACAGCAACATAGAAGCCACCGAGCGCCTTTTTGACGAGTTGCGAACTGAACCGTTGCAACTGCTTCGCCCCGATCGGCGAGCCAATCATCGCCCCTGCGATGAGCGCGAGACCATGCCAATAGTTCGCATCGGCCCCGGCGACGGCATAGTTGATCACGCCTGAGACGACGATAAGGAACGCCGCGGCGATACTCGTCCCGACGGCTCGTTTCATCTCGGTGTTGAGCAGTTTGACTTGAAGCGGTGTCAACACAAATCCGCCGCTGACACCCATGAGTGACGAGATGAACCCGCCGAACAACCCGATAAAACCGAGGCGTGGGACCGACTCCGAGCCGACACTTCCTTCTTCATGTTGCTTCGACCGGAAGAACGAGACGGCAAAGTACGTCAGTAGCGCGATGTAGGCGAGCGAGATGACCGGCTTCGCACCGTCGAGCGTCTCAAGGTAGAACACGAGCGGCGTCGCCACCCACGTCCCGACGACACCGAAGGCGCCGATCATGAGGGCATGTTTCGGATTGACGTTCTTTAATTTAAGATGGGAGATCGTACCGGCCGTCGTCGACCCGAGTGTGAGCATCAGACTGAGCGCGATGGCCGCACTTGCCTCATACCCGAAGACGAGCAGCAGTGGCGTGAGTAAAATCCCGCCCCCGATCCCGAAGAAACCGCTCAAAATCCCGATCAGCGTCCCGAGCAAGAGAAACGATAATAATGCTGTAACGTCCATGAGCAAACCTTCTTTCTTTCCTTTTCATAACCAATCATAACAAAAAGAGACACAGTCTGCGCCTCTGATGTAGATTATGGATACAAGTCTTCGTCTTGCAAGTAGCCAATGAAGGCATCTTGCAGCTCCATGTCTGTGTCAGTCCCGTCAAGCATTACCGTCGCTTCGATGTCTGAATCCGTCAATGGTGACGTCCCATCAATCGCGCCGAACACATGAGACACCGTGTCCACCATGACGACTTCAATAATATGCATCATCAACCCTTGTTGCTCTGCATTCATCTGTTGATACATGTGAATCGCTTGACTGTACAAGTCAACCTCTGAAGATGAGATTTCTTCTTCGTACATTTCCTTATACATGTGAAGACCTTCCTGTACGACAGTCTCGTACACAGCCTTCACGAATTGATCCGCCTTTTCACTCATCTATAAAATCCCCTTTGTTCCATCTTGAATATCGAGGCACGTAGTCCTTTCACAAGTCCATCATGCTTCAGTAATCACTTTTTTAACAAAACCCCTTCGTCCTGCTTACCGTCAATTTCGAACAGACACTGCTGTTACTCGACATCCCAGAAACGTCGCCACAAATCGAACGTGAGTTGAACAAATTCTTTAAAGAGTTTAATATCCTAAAACAACCTTAAAAAGCAGTTAGGTTTCCAATGTATCGAGATTATTTCACCGCAAGTTTAGTATCCTTCTAAACTTATTCACTTCCAGTTCTCTAACGTCCAGCCTTCTGAGACTCGCTCGACTAATAGCGGATAACTCCATATACCCCAAGGAGATAACTGAATTTGTTCTTCTGTTAACTCATAGACTACATCGTTATACCAAGTGACATAATCTACGAGGTGCCAACCAATAAGATTCCCCTCGTCATCTGTTATCTCTGTTCTAAATTTTTGAGGGATTTTAAAATCTGGAGGTATGTCATAGTTCGAAATGGCTTCAATGATTTTGTGTCTTATAGCCGGTTTGAGTGGGCAATGTAATAAATACGCTTCTTTCCCCGCGACTATTTCTTTAAGGTTTTCTGGAGGTTTTCCATATACGCCGGGTAATATTCTTACCAACTCGCCTATCGTTTTATCTTCATGAACATATTGAAGATAAGCCTCTCCGTTAGGTGTGTTAATCTTGAACACATCACCGATTTTTATTCTTGTCATTCTGATCACTTCCTAACTCTCGTATGTACAGTGAATCTTGTCGGAATCAGTTTCATCAAAAAAAATTCAAGATTCAAATCAAGCTCCATCAATGTACCATGAGGATTCCATGTCTCACAGACAAACCGAAAGAGCTGTATCCATTTCTCTCGCTCTTTAAGAAACTGCCGTTTACTCAAGACAATATCGAACCGTGCGCTGCCTGGCAAAATACCGCCTTATAGATTGACTTTTTTTCTTTGTCAATCTGTCCATGAAGCTGTAATCATCGCCCAATCTTTCAAGCCACATCTTACAAAACAAATCTTCTGAGAAAAGTTGATTGATTGGTTAAAAAACTGAGTTTCGAAACCGAAACATCAAACCGTTTCAAACAATCTAAAGAGTCTGTCGCATAATGTCTTTCAGCAATATCAGTCTCAAAAACGAACTTTGAACTAATGGTCTCCATATCGATTACTCCTGTTCACATAGCTGGAAATTCAACACCTTGGAATCAATCAACTGAACTGTCTCATTAACATTGAATATGGATGATTAAGTTGGTTCTTCAAACAAGTGCGCTTTATCGATTCCATTCTCCATGAGCTTGTACAGTAAAACCCAATTCCTCAATCATCTCGCCATCCGTTCAATTATGGCAAAAACGGCGGCGGCAATATTTCAGTCATCTCTTGCTCCAACTGTCTATAGAACTGTTCCATCTCCTCTTTCAAGAAGAAGAATGCGTCCACCCGCTTCGGTCCAGTTCTCGCCCAAAATGTCCATTTATACAATTCGTCCGCCTTCCGTTCAATCCTCAAGACGAAATAAGGTTCAATCGGATCGAGTAAATACTTGTCCGTGGTACCATCTAACAATTTTCTCATATGAAACAAAAGATCTTCGAACTCCGATTTGAGGAGCAACGAACCATAAAATTTGAAGATGAATAGCTGTTCTACCTCGATCGTGAACAAGGAAGCGATAAACACGTCTTCCCCTGTTTCTGAATACTTTCTTGGGAACAGTTCAATCGTTACGTCCTCATGTTTAATCTGCGCCATATGCCTACTCCAATCGGTTGCACTTTACTGATCGTCGCCGAGCCGATGACCCTTCTCACGACAAGAGTCCAGGTTTCCCCAGACTCTTCGTTTACAACACGCGCTCTAAAAACTCGAATACGGTCTGTCGATATTCGGTTTGGAACGAGCGATGCGACTGCACGTGCCCGTCATTCTCGGTCACCCACAGCTCGACATCTTCCCCGGCCGCGGCCAATTGCTCGCTCTCGCTCACAGGGATCGCATCGTCCCCTTCACTATGAATCAGTAACACCGGTGCCTCAATCTGAGCGATATCGTCAATCGGGCGAACTAAGTCGGCGTCGAGCCCCGTGAACCACGGGGTCACCGTCATGATGACCGGTGTGAACGGTACGTTCGGCAAATCGCTCCATATCGGCAGATTCGTCTCGAGATAGCCGCGAAGATCGCTGAACGGACTGTCGGCGATGACGGCCGCAACGTCCGTGTCGTCAGCCGTCGCGAGTGCCGTCGCCGCTCCCATCGAGATGCCATATAAGACGATTGGTCCATCCGTCCGCTTATTTGCAAAAGCGATGGCTGCTTGGAGGTCGGACTGTTCTTTCGCCCCGACCGTCACACGATCGCCTTCCGAGATGCCTGACGCCCGAAAGTCAAACGTCAAAAACTGATAGCCTTGCTCATGGAACTCCGGGATCAATTCTTTCAGCGGCAAATCAGACTGCTCTCTGTTCTTCCCGTACCCATGTGCGAACACGACCGTCGCGCGCGGTGTCGGATGCGGAATCCACCAACCGTATAAATCCTGTCCATCTTCGGCTTCGATTGTGACATTCTCATATTTGACGCCTAACGACTTCGGTGTATACGTCAACGTCTCGCGTTCGGGCGACGTCAATTGATCACCGATGTGGGCTGAGATGCCCACGACGGCGAGAAACGCGACGAGCAGTACTACTCCGACCGCCATCCCTACATATTTGACCCAACGATTCATCGAACTGCCCCTCTCCATTGTTCACTTGCTTTCGGTTGATTCATCGGAGCCAACTCCGTAATGCAATCAACGCGTGTTGCACAGGTTCCCACGTCTTAGACGGAATGACATAACACGTCGCATCCGCAATGTGGAACGTCGTCACATCGGCACGCCTGACGATATTCTCACCGATCGGACCGAACGGGTCACTGTTGACGTCGATATGCTCGAACGTCTTCCACACTCGTCGACCATTCTCCACCAACGCACATTCGAACGGCTTCATCGGTCCGTCAATCCCGTATTCCGCATAATGCCATAACGTCGTCGCATCGAGCGGGGAACCGAGGTGTACAACTTTTGCATCGCGCTCGATCAAGCGCTCAATCGGTGACCCTGGCCCGAAACCGTTGTCGATTGTGTGCCCGGCCACAATCTGCTCGGCGTTCCGACCCCAAGCGGCGACCGACCACATCGGGTGATCGCTCCGGAACACGTCCGGATACGTTCGGAACAGTTCTGGCACCCGTCCCATTCCTCGAGTCGCTGTCTTCGTCTTGTCATACGCTGGCATCTCGTCACGGATCGTCTGCCACCATTCACTCGGGACCGGCGGAGCTTCCCATTCGGCGGGATTTGAATTATCTCCGCTCTGGGTCGCCATCATGATGAGCCCGTCCGCTCCGACCGCTTCTTGGAGTGCTTCAATGACCGTCTGGGCACCACCGCACACCCAACCAAGTTTTGAAAGTGACGTGTGGACGAACAGTGCGTCCCCTCGTCGAATGCCCGCCTCTTTCAGGTGGGCCATTAACGTTGTTTTCGTTTCCATATGTTTCATCGGTCTCACTCCACGATGAGCTGGATCGTTGACCCGCTCCTTGATTTCTTGACTTCAATCCGGGCATCGACCCGGTCTTTCAATTCTTGGACGTGACTGATGACCCCGACGAGCCGGCCGCTCGATTGGAGCGACATGAGCAATTCGATCGCTTGATCGAGCGATTCGGCGTCGAGTGTCCCAAAGCCTTCATCGATCAGCATCGTCTCGAGACTGACCCCGCCACTTAGTTGTTGAACGACTTCTGCGAGTCCGAGGGCGAGTGACAGGGAGGCCTTGAATCCTTCTCCACCCGACAAGTTTTGGACCCGACGCGATTGACCCGTATAGGCGTCAAAGACTAACAATTCGAGACCAGACTTGGCATTTCCTTTCGCTGTCTCGATTTTTCGTTCCAACTGGAACTGCCCGCTCGTCATTTGATCGAGGTGTATATTGGCCGCATGTAAAATTTGATCGAAAAACGCCGTCTGCACGTATGTCTCGAACGTCAATTTTTGTGGGTTGAGCCCCCGTCCGGTGTCGGCAATCAATTTGACCGTCTCTAAATTCCGTTGATCCTGATCCGTTTTCTCCCGAAGTACGTTCCATTCGGCGACGATGTGACGATGACGCTTCAACTGCCCGTCCGCCGTCATGAGTTGTTCGGACAGTGCTTCGAACGAACGGACCTCCTCGTGCAACCGCTCCTGGAGCCGTTCGAGGTCTGGTCGCGGACGATCCCCGATTTTCTCGTTCAACGCCTTGACGGCGTGTTCGAGACGGACACCTTCCTCAAGTTCTGACGCTTGGCGCTCACGCAGTTCGGGAAGTTGCTCGACGCGCGCACGATACTCCTTGAACACAGTTTCAGTCAATTCAAGCTTCTCGAGAGCCGCATCCAGTTCGGTCGTCGCTTCGGATAGACGAGTCTGCTCGAACTCGAGTTGTTCACCGAGGAGACGGAGCCGTTCCGCTTCCCCCCACTTCAATCGGTTCAATTCTTCGAGCCGGCGTTCATACACGGCCACCTTCTGTTCGATGTGGGCGAGTCGCGTCGTAAGTTGGCTCCGTTCGGTCTGCAACGTCTCTAGCGTCGTCCCATCCGGTTGACGCATCGACTGAAGCTGCTCTTGAACGTGTTGGAGTTGTTCAAACAGTTTCTGCCGCTCATCTGCTTGCGTACGCTTCGCCGTCTCAAGTTGTTTCAATTCGCTCGTGGTCGCGCGTAGGAGACGCTCGTTCCGTTGTCGCGCATCGGCCTCTTGACGCAACTGTCGGACACGGGCGTCTTGGTGTTGCAGCGCAGTGATGGCCTGACCGTCGAGCTTTAACTCGAGCCGCGCGAGATCGCGTTCGCGGGTCAACTCATCGAGTTGACGTTTGAGCGACCGATAATCCGCCCGTGCTTCATGTAGTTCAGCCTCAATCCGTTTCAACGTCTCGACGGCCGAGCGGTGACCGGCTTGGTCGACGGACGTCTCCGTTCGCTCGACGTGTCCATGGGTCAACGAACCGCAAACCGGACAAGGCTCCCCTGTCTCAAGCTGCTCGCGTAGCATGTCGGCCATGCGCGCATGCTCAGCCTCGACGAATTGTTCGACCCGTTCCGTCTGGGCGGTGAATTGTCGTTGGACTTCCTTCCCGTTGCGTTCACAATCACCGAGCCGTTCCGTGACCTCTTCCACTTTCGCCTCGAGACGAGCCTGATGCTGGAGCTGACTATAGAGTCGTTCGGCTTCAACGAGTTGTTCTGGTGCCGGTGCTTGCTCGAGCTTAGCCGCGAGTTCAATCTCGGTCGCTTGGAGCTGCTTCAGACGCGCTTCTTCTAAAAACTGGCTGAGCGGTTCTACCTGTCGCTTCAAGTCGTCCCGACGTCTCGTGGCACGGTGCCATTCATCGACGTATGGCAACATCTCGTCAATCGCGTTGACACGACTTGTGGCTTGTTCTGCCTCTTGGCGCATGGCCGTGATCGTCTCGGCCTCGGCCTTTAACCCCTCCAACTGTTTCAAGTAACCTTCGTCCCGTTGCTGCGAGGCATCGCGTTCACGGGTCAACCGTTCGATGTCATGACGCACCGTTTCGGTACGTTGATAGAGCGGATTGACGCTCGACACTTGTTCGAGTCGTTGGATGAGTGCCTGTCGTTCTTTGCGGGCTGTTGCCGCTTCTCGGAACGTCTCGAGTGCCCTGGCGCGTATGTCCCGCTCCTCAATCAACTCGGCGAGCGTGGTCGCCTGATTCACGTCTCGGCGCAACGCCTCGAGTCGTTCCTCTCCAGCCCGGCGCTGTTCTTGTAGCGAGTCCCTTGACGCTAAGAGCCGCTCCTCGCGGGCATCGAGCCACGTCACGATTTCAGGCAAGTTACGGGTGGATATGTCCTCAACGGCATCATCTTCAAGTTCCAACAGTTTTAAGCGCGTCGTCTCGACCGCCCATTCGACTTGTTTGCGATATTTGCCGTAGCGTTCGATCCAGTCTTCTTGAAAGGTGCGGTACGCCTCCGTCTTGAAAATCGATTGCAAAATCTGTTGCTTCTTCGTCGAATCGGAATCAAGAAGCTGGCGGAACTGGTTTTGCGGCAGCAACAAGATTTGACTGAACTGTTCATAGCTCAGCTGGAGCAACGATTCAATCGTCTGCTCGACGTCGTTCACTTTCGTCGCCATCGGTTTCCATGCGTCTTTCCATTCATAGAGCACCGCCTCATGAGGAATCGGCGTCTTGTTTTTCGGGTGCGGTTGTTGCGGCTGGCGGACGACTCGATATCGTTCGTCGCGAATCGTGAACGAGAAATCGATCTCGGTCTTTCGATTCGGGTCTGCGTACTGACTTCTGAAATCGCTGGCGTTCCGGAGTGTCCCGCTCGCCCGACCATAGAGCGCGAACGTCATCGCGTCAAAAATCGTCGTCTTGCCGGCGCCGGTCCGGCCGCTGATCACGAACATCGAACGTCCCTCGAGCTGCGTAAAATCGATTTGTTCCGTCTCGGCGTAAGGACCGAAGGCGGTAATGGTCAATTGTTCCGGTCTCAAATCGACTCCTCCCCTTCTAAGAAACGTTGAACCGTCGCATCGGCTTCACGCCCGTGGACGGCTTTAAAAAAGTCCATATATACATCTTCGACCGATTGCCGCTCGAGTTTCTCCCGTTCGAACCGGGACGTCTCGTCTTGACGACGCAACAACTCAAGTTCGAGATGCAAGATGTTCGGGTAGACAGTCCGTAATTTCGCCATCGGGTCGAATAACGCACGTTCATCGGTCAAGATGATTTTCAAATAGTCGTCTACGGCCTCATCTTGATAAAACAATGGGTCGAGTAGCTCGTTCAGCGTCCCCGTCAAGATGCGCAAGTCTCGTCGCGCTTTGAGCGGGCGCCGACGGCGTATCCATATCCCGTCCCATTCGATGACGTCGACCGATTTCACATGGGTCGCCTCGGAGAACGAATATTTCATGAGCGACCCGCTGTATGCGATGCGGTCGTCGCGGATGGCGTCGCGGTTATGTAGGTGTCCGAGCGCCGTATAGCCGAACGGGTCATACAATCCTTTGGCGACTTGCCCGGCCGTCCCGACGGACAGTTGCCGTTCGGAGTCGGTCTCGAGTCCGCCGGCGACGAAGCTGTGCCCGACGGCAACGGATTTTGGGTCAATCGCCCCGTACGACTCGACGACCGCGGCGAGCGCGTCATGATGGGTACGAATCGACTCGTCGCCAAACGCATAACGGATACGCGCCGGCTCAAGGAACGGCATCAAATAAAATGGGATGTCGTTCACGATAATCGGCCCTGTGCCCGGGTCAACCTTCCCGACGATATGGAGACCGACTTTCGTCAACAGTTTTGAGCTATATTGGAGACGTTCGGCCGAATCATGATTGCCAGCGATGGCGAGCACGGGGATGCCCCGCTCGAGCACGAGCGCGCGCCACATCTCATCGAGCAGATCGACGGCCTCGACGGGTGGCACGGCCCGGTCATATAAATCACCGGCGACGACGATGGCATCAGGCTTCTCCTCGTCGACGATGTGTAAGAATGACTCAAATAATATATGTTGTTGTTCTTCTGTCATGTGGCGGCCGTGGACGATTTTTCCTAAATGCCAGTCGGCCGTATGTATCCATTTCATGCGACTTCACCTCTGATTCCATTCTATCATTATTCCATGCTACGATTCGACGTCTTGACACTTGTTTTCGAAACAGCGAAAGTTATAAGGAAAGGGGGACGTATGATGGAGTCCACATCCACATGGCAAGCGTTTTTACGTTTGTTCCGTGTCGCTCGACCACCGAAAGGTCTGTTTGTCGGTGCCGTATTGATTTCTTTAATTCAAGCGATGGCATCACTCGTCATCCCGCTCATCTTGCAGCGCGTCGTCGACAATTGGAGCGAAGCCGCGCTCGACGCCCGTCTCGTCACCATCTTCGTCATCGCGTTTCTCATTCAAGTCGTCTCGAGCGCGATTTCGATTTATTGGCTACATATCGTCGGACAACGGGTCGTCGCCAATTTGCGGACGACGCTATGGGAACATCTTGTCGCACTACCGATCCCGTTCTATGACGGCGTCAAATCAGGGGATCTCGTCTCGCGATTAAATAACGACACGACGACGTTGCAACAACTTTTGTCCGAACAGAGCGTCCGTCTATTGACGTCGTTCGTCTCGGTCATCGGCGCCGTCGGCATCTTGTTCACGCTCGATTGGCAGATGACACTCGTCATCTTGTTCTCCGTGCCGACGACGCTTCTCATCGTGATCCCGCTCGGCCGCAAACTTCGGAAAATCGCCAAGGCGACGCAACACGAACTCGGCGATTTGTCAGGTTTTTTCGCCGAACTACTTGGTGAAATTCGGCTCGTCAAATCACAGGCGACCGAATCCGTCGAGGTTGAAGAAGGAAAACGACGCATCGAGCGTTTGTTCGGTCTTGGCGTCCGAGAGGGTCGGATTCAAGCGATTTTGATTCCGCTTCTGAACGTCACGTTGACGGCGATGTTGATTGCCATTCTCGGATTCGGGGCTTATCGCGTCTCGACCGGTGCTTTGTCGACCGGGTCGTTGCTCGCGTTCATGCTGTATTTGTTCCAAATCATCACGCCACTCATCACGATGACGGAATTTATCACCCGGCTCCAAAAAGCACGCGGGGCGACCGAGCGGATTTCAGAACTGCTCGCCATCGAGCCAGAACCGTACACGGATGAGGCATCGACGATCCAACAGTCATCGCTCTCATTCGAGGGCCTGACGTTCCGGTATGGCGACCAACCCGTGATCGATGACGTGTCCCTCACCATCCCGTTCGGTGCCACGACGGCCATCGTAGGACGCAGCGGTGCCGGCAAGACGACACTGTTCGCCCTCGTCGAGCAGTTTTACCTCCCGTCGAGTGGTCACATCCGTTATGGGGACCGCGATATCACGACATATGGACGAAATGAGTGGCGTCAAGTCATCGGCTATGTCGCCCAAGATTCGCCAGTCTTATCCGGGACGGTGCGACAAAATATCTTGTATGGCTTGATTCGGACAGCGACCGAGGACGAGATTCGTCACGCTTGTGTCATGGCTAACGCCTGGTCGTTCATCGCAGCGATGCCGGACGGACTCGACACGGAAATCGGCGAACGCGGCGTCCGCTTATCAGGCGGACAGCGGCAACGGCTTGCCATCGCCCGGGCGCTGTTACGTGACCCGCAAATTTTATTACTCGACGAGGCGACGTCAAGTCTTGACTCGGAATCCGAACGCGTCGTTCAGGAAGCGCTCGACCGGCTCATGAGAGGACGGACGACGCTCGTCATCGCCCACCGGCTCTCGACCGTCCAACATGCTGACCAAATCGTCGTGCTCGAGGACGGTGGAATCAGCGGGCTCGGGACGCATCGAGAATTGCTTCGTGATAACGTGCTCTATGAACGACTCGTGAAACAACAACTTTTAGGAGGCAATCAACTATGAAGACAGTCGGATTTATCGGACTCGGTGTGATGGGTCAATCGATGGTCAGAAACTTAATGAAGGCGGGATTCGAAGTCCAAGCGTATACGCGGACGAAAGAGAAAGCGACTGATTTATTGGCCGAAGGTGTCCGTTGGTGCGATTCGGTCGAAGCCGTCTGTCAAAACGCCGATGCGGTCATCACCATCGTCGGCTACCCGTCAGACGTTGAGAGCCTTTATTTCGGGGACGGGATGATTTTGCAATCGGCCGAGCCGGGAACGCTCGTCATCGATATGACGACGTCTTCACCTTTCCTTGCCGAACGGATCGCCGAGGCCGCAATCGACCAGAGTTTGCTGCCGCTTGATGCACCGGTCACGGGCGGAGATGTCGGCGCGAAGAACGGGACGTTGTCGATTCTCGTCGGTGGCGGCGAATATGCCTTCACGAAGGCTCTACCGCTGTTCGAGGCGATGGGCCAATCGATTGAACGAATGGGCTATGCCGGCAGCGGTCAATACGGGAAGCTCGCCAATCAAATCGCCATCGCCGGCATCATGATGGGCAACGCCGAGATGCTCGCGTTCGCCAAGCGGGCCGGGCTAAACCCGGACCAACTCCGCCAGACAATCCGCGGTGGGGCTGCCGGCAGCTGGACGCTCGAGAACCTAGTCCCACGGATGATCATCGAAGACTATTCGCCTGGTTTCTTCATCAAGCACTTCTTGAAAGACATGAACCTCGCCCTCGAGAGCGCTGAACAGTTAAACATTAAACTGCCGAGCCTCGAGTTGGCCCATAAACTGTACACCATCCTCGAAGAGAACGGATATGGGGAGAACGGGACCCAAGCGCTCATCGAGTACTATATGCACCAAGACGTTTGAATCGGCTCGCTTGTGGAATTAGTAGTACAGAAGGGAGCGATGTGAGATGCCATGGAATATGAAAGATTATCCGGAATCACTGAAAAACTTCGACCCGCTCGTTAAAAAGAAAGCCATCGATATCGCCAACGCCTTGCTCGCTCAAGGCTACTCCGATCAAAAGGCAATCCCAATCGCGACGGAGCAGGCAAAAAAGTGGCATGAACATGCCTCACAAGAAGAGAAAACGGAGTTCCGTGACGCACCCGACCCAAAAAAGTCGGATCGACACGGGACATAAAAAAACAACCGGTCGGCTAATCAGCTGACCGGTTGTTCGTTTGCTTCTGTTTCTGCCTTGATTTCCACATACAGTCCTGCGAGCGCCGTATTGATATACGGTTGCACGAAGATATAGGCCAATCCTCCGGTGAACAAGACGAGGACATACCAACCGATGAAACTCGCATATAGACGAAGCATCGTGCGCTTGTGTCCAAACATGAGACGTCGGCTTTCGCGCATCGCCTGAAACGCTGACAATTCTGGACGGTCCCGAAGGACGAACGGGACGATTCGATACGTCAAGTAAAACCAGACGCCCGGCACAATCAAGAACAGCATGAGCACGTTCAAGCCGAGATAGAACACGGCGTAGTACGTGACAGCGCGCATGTAATCTTTGAGTGATCCGAACGCATCGAACAAGAGACCGAACGACGGTTTCTCAGCTTTTGCGATATCGAGGAACACCCAGTTGCGACCGAGTTCGAGCGGAGCAAGCAAGACGGTCGCACCGTACAACAATCCAATCGAGACGAAGAGGATGCTCGGGTCGGTCGACTCTAAATCAAGCTGGGTCGTGACCACCGCTTGGACGAGCATCGTCGCGACGACCGCGAGGAGTGAGATGCCCCAGTTTCCTGACAGCATCCGGAGTGCAAATTGTTTATAGACTGATGTTTGCATGACTTCACCTACAGTATCATTTTCTTCATTATAGCAAAAAAACAGTCATCCGACTGTTTTTAGCGTGTCATCTGTCGCTTGATCGCGTTGAACTTTTGCTCGTCGAGCTGTCCGTCGGTCCGCACCCCGCTACCGACATGAACGAAATCAACACCTAGTCGTTCGATGAGCTGTGCCACATTGTCGGCCGTGATGCCGGCACCCGGTAGAACATTCATCTCTGCCACTTCTTGCATCGCGCTCAAACGTTCAATTCCGTCTAGCGCCGTTGCTTTTCCGCCGGACGTCAGCACATGGTCGACTTCAGGGAAATCGTTCAAGATCGTGATTGCATCCATCAAATCGACCGCATCATCGATTGCCCGGTGAAACGTCAATGCCATTTCACCTTTATGTTTGATCACTTCCCCGAGTAGCGCCTCGTCGATACGACCGTCATTCGTCAAAGCCCCGAAGACGATACCCTCGGCCCCGAGCTCACGGCAAAGACCGACGTCTGCCAATATCGTCTCCACATCTTCCTCGTTATAGACAAACGAGTTCGCATGGGGCCGAATCATGACGTGGACGGGAATGGTCGCCTGTTCGAGGACGTTACGAATCGTCCCGAAACTCGGTGTCGTCCCGCCTGCCGGCAAATCGGCAATCAACTCGAGGCGATTAGCTCCGAACCGTTCGGCTGTTTTTGCTTCGGTCAATGTCGTCACAATTACTTCAATCATGTTTTTTCCTCCTCATCATGGTGCGAAACGCCATTCGACCTCGTGCTCTGCTAAGGCCCGTTTCCAATCGGTCGGTTCCGGAAAATCCGAAATGATGGTCGTTACTTTAGAAAAATCAGAGACGCGATATCGCTTCTGTTGATTGAACTGGGTGTGGTCGGCCAATAAGTAACATTGACGTGTTTGATCGAGAACCGCCTGTGTCACGGTCGAGAGACCGTGAGCCTCACACGTCAAACCGAGCGAGGCGTCGACACCTTCAACGGAAAGAATCGCCATATCGAACACGTACGCCTTTAGTTGTTGCAAAACATGCTCACCGACAGTGACAAGATGCTTCGGGTCGATCGTCCCGCCGAGCAGTTGAATGTCTCCTGTGAACACGCCTTTGGCCCGTTGCTCGAATAGTGCCTTGGCAACCATGAGCGACGGCGTGACGACCGTCAAGTTACGGCCACGGAGCCTCGCTGCAACTTGTTCCGAGGCGACGCCGTGTCCGATATAGAGCAACATGTCATCTTCGACGAGCTGAAACGCCGTATAGGCGATACGACGAATCCCATCCATGTTCGAGATCATCATCGGTTGAAACGAGACGCTCTGATGGAGCACCGCCCCTCCATACACCCGTTTAATACGATGTTCTTTTTCAAGCTCTTCTAAGTAGCGGCGAATCGACTCCCCCGAGACGTTCAACCGTTCAATCAATTCGCTCGTCTTCACTTTGCCTTCCCGTTCAATCCACTCCACAATCTTCTGTTTACGTTCTTCTCCAATTAAAGACACTTCCCTGCCTCCTCCGCAAATATCGCTTCCTTTCTCAGTGTAGCGAACGGATGTAAATTTAACGTAAACAGAAAGTAAAGAACGGGCAAATCCAACAGTTTTTTCGAACTTTTCAGCAAAAATCAACGGAAATCCACAAAAAGACAGTCAGCAGATCCTAGATTTTTTTCTGTATGCAATTTACCTCATCAAAAAATGACCTTCCTGCATTCTGTGTAAACAGAGCGCCTGTCGGTCATCATTTTTTTATTTCCGCTTTTGAAACAGCGGTACTTTCGGTTCTGTGCCCGCACGGATTCGTTGCCAGTTCGTACGGTGCTTGATGATGATGAATAAGGCGAGCGGGACGATGACGATGAGCGGTAACCAGTCCTTCGCGATAACGCCATAGGCGACGACGGTCACGAGCCCTACGGCTGCGGCAGCCATCGATGAGAGTGATACCATCCTTGAGACGAGCAGCGTCACGATGAACGTTCCGACGACGACAGCGAAAAACCATGGAAATGCCGCGAGCAACACGCCCGCGCTCGTCGCTACCGATTTCCCGCCTTTGAACTTGGCGAACACCGGATACGAATGACCGATAATAGCCGGGATCCCGGCGAGAAGCAGGCTCATCTCACTCCCGAATAGGAGCGGCAATAACGCCGCGACCAAGCCTTTCCCCATATCGCCTAGCAGGACGATTGTACCTGCCTTCTTCCCGAGCACACGAAACGTGTTCGTCGTACCTAAGTTCCCACTTCCATGCTCGCGGACATCGACCTTGTAGCCGAGCTTTCCGACAAGGAGTGCGAATGGAATCGAACCGAGTAAATAGCTGATTAAAATGATGAAGATTTCTGTCATGTAAGGCATCGCAATTCCCCTTAATCCATTAATTGCTCGAGATAACGCTCAAGCGGGACGTTCGTCTTGTGAACGTTCGTCGCGTGCTCTACCCCGATATAACGTAAATGCCACGGTTCGTACATATAACCTGTCTCGGCCTCATAGGCGCGTTGATAGCGGACGATGAAACCGTACGTATGGGCATTGTCGGCCAACCACTTGCCTTCTTTCGTCTGCTCGAGGCTTTGTGTCAACTGATAGCCGACGGAAGCGCTTGAGACATCGATGGCGAGACCGGTCTGATGTTCCGAATGACCGGGCGGTGCTGAATATTTCATCGCTTGTGCTTTTCCATCCCGGGCGACATAATTATTGAACAGTTGCACTTGATAATCGTAAGAACGGAACGCACTCGTCCCTTTCAACTCGATCTTGGCCGCTTTCGCTCCCGTCATGAGTTTCTCGATGGCCCGTGCCGCTTCTTGGCGGAGCATCTTTCGTTCCCCCGTCGCGGTGTCGACAAAGTCGATGTTCGCCGTCACGAGATCTTTCGGTTTATAACCGGCAGGCAAAGCGATTTGTTTGTTGACGAGGATGAGTGTATCGAGTTTCACGTTCGCGGTCCCGTTTTGTTCAAGCGGCTCGCTCGGCGTTTGGGCCGGTTCTTCTACAGGTGGCGCTTCAGCAACAGGTGCTTCTTCGGTCTCAGGTTCGTCTGCTGCCGGTTCTTCCGCAGGCTTATCTTCTTTCGGTGGCTCGGCTTCAGACGTCGGAGCGTCTTCAACCACTTCGTCTTCTGTATCCTTCGGCGTTTCGGCCGGAGCTTCTGTTTGTTGTTCGGTCTCAGCCGGTTTATTCTCGACTTCTTCCGTTTCGTTTTGGTTGCTTGTGGTACAGCCCACCAACGTGAGCGTCAAGGCGCAGCATACCATCAACAGAGATGGTTTTCGCATGCGATCTTCCCCTTTCTTTGTACAAAAAATACCGTCAAGATATGATACCATACTGACGGTACAAAAGAACCACTGTTATAAGACGGGACTCATGATGCGCATGTACATGTCATGCCACTCAGGAAACTCGCGGTCGAGTCGGACCGGTTTAAAGTCGCCTCGCTTGACGACGACGTGTGTCGTTTTCGCCGAACCGACGAGGTGACCATGTTGGTCGGTCAACTCATAGCCATAGACGGTCCGGATCTTTGAATAACTGTCGACCCAAACCCGAACGTGAACCGTGTCGCCGAACGTGACGCTCCTCTTATAGTCGACCGAGACGTTCGTCACCGGAGAGACGAATCCTGCTTCCTCCATGTCCTTATATTCAACCCCGAGCTGTCGCAACAACTCGGTACGCGCCATCTCAAGATATACTAAATAGTTTGCATGATAGACGATGCCCATCATGTCGGTCTCCTGATAGCGGACCGGAATCTGAATTGTATGCATTGAATCGTCCTCACTTTCAACCCGATTATATTATAACTTAGTCTTAATATCTACTACTAAAATATGATTCAAATCATCGTCTTGTGACGACGCTTCGATTAAGCGATATGATTGTCTCGCGATTGCTTCATCGATCAATGATAGGGCCGTCCGTGCATTCGGACGGTCGATTTCCTTCAGGCGATCGAGGAGCGCTTGACCGACAGCTTCATCACACGTATAGCCGAATTTTGCGGCGTACTTCTTGGCGATATCGACAAGCTGCTCATTCGAGTAGTCCTCAAAGTGGATTGTCCGTTTGATTCGGCTATTGAGCCCCGGGTTTGAGTCGATCAAGCGACGCATCGGTGCCTCATAGCCCGCCATGACGACGACGAGGTTGTCCCCGTGCTTCGGCATCTCGTCGACGAGTGTATCGATTGCCTCTCGTCCGTAATCGTTCGGACCTCCGTTCAGGCTGTATGCCTCGTCAATCAACAGCACGCCGCCGAGTGCATCGCGGATCGCCGCCTTCGTCTTTTGTGCCGTCTGACCGACATATCCGCTGACGAGATCGGCCCGACTGACGACTTTCAAGTGCCCGCGTTTCAAATATCCCGTCTTCTTCAAGAGCTGGGCGTATAGGTGTGCGAACGTCGTCTTGCCGGTCCCACTGTTGCCAACTAGAGCAGCATGGAGTTGGACCGGGGCCGTCTTCAATCCGAGCTCACGTCGCCGCTTTTGAATCGTGACGAGCGCCTCGATTTCGCGCAGTTGACGTTTCGCCTCCTCCATCCCAACAAGGTCCGTAAGGGTTGGACCCGAGGTATCTTCGGTGGCATCCATATCAAAATCGACTTCTGTCAGGAGCGCCATCTCGTCAAGCGGGGCGTCAGCACCAAATCGCGACCCTTTCTTGAACATGGCGTCGAGCAAAATGTTATGAACCGTCCGCGCGTTTCCGAACGTCGCGTCGACCCGTTCCCGGTCGATGCGCGCAATCAAGGCGCGCTTCGCCTCCACCGTCAGGACATAGTTGTTCTCCGCGGCCACTTTTTCACCGATTGCGACGAGTTCGTCGTCACTATAGTTCGGGAGTTCGTAATGGTTCGATTCCGGGAAGCGGGAACGAAGTCCCGGGTTCGCGAGCAGAAAATGTCGCATCTCTTCCGGATAACCAGCGAGAATCACGACGAACTTGCCGGCATATTCGCCGCTCGTCATCGCGGCGACGAGCGTGTCGATGGCCGCCTGACCATAGTCACTCCCACTCGCATCTTGTCGTTTCAAGGCATACGCCTCATCGATGAACAAGACACCGCCCTCGGCTTCTTTCACCTTGTTCATGACTTGTTCTTCCGTTTGTCCGACGAATGCACCGACGAGACTCGAACGGTCCGCTTCGACGACGTCAGGACGCATGAGCAGTCCTAGTTCAAAATAAATCTCGGCCATGAGACGCGCGAGCGTCGTCTTGCCGGTACCGGGATTACCGGTGAATACAAGATGAAGTGAGGGTTGATGTTTGGACGAGAACCCTGCTTTCTCACGCTCTTTCTGGAACAGTAGGAACCGATACCACGCTTTGACGCGTTGTTTTACGTCATACAAGCCAATCATCGACTCAAGCGATTCGATCGCACTCGACCGCGTCTCTTCAGTTTGTTCTGGCAACAGGTCGACGATCGTAGCGAGCCGCTCCTTGACGAGCAACACCTGTTCACCAAACCGATGAAACGCTTCGCGACTGAAATAGTTGCCTTGCATCGATGCCAAGAGTGAAGCCGTGTCGTCTTCGAGCGCGGCCACTTCTTGCATCGCTTCAATGACGACGATGAACAACCGTTCGAGTTGACCTTTAAACTCCGAGTCCCGCAAATCTGATTTGGCGCGGTCGATCTCATCATGAAGCTGCTCAAGATGTTCGAGCAATTCAGACGTCTTCGACTCATACTCGGTCAAAATTTGAACTTTCATTGAGGCGTAATCCGTTTCACGTAGCTTTGGCCAGTCGACATGCAATTGTTGTTTGTGGCGCCGTAAATGCTCGTACAATTGGCTAACACGGAGAGCTGGCGGCAAAGCACCTAGTGACTCCAACTCTTTCACCCAACGATTTAACAGTGGGTCGATTGACTGACGGTGTTGTAACCGCCTCGTCGCGAGCAAAGTCAATGTGCGGATCAATTCTTGACGCTGGCCGGTCGCACGTGACCAGTGAGCGTAGGACAAAAGAGCCGCTTCGTCGACGCGTCCGCCTTCTTCCCAAGCCGTCAAGTCGGTTTGGACTTGCTCCAAAGTGATCTGTTTCATAAAATTCTCCTTTTTAGACGACAAAGGAGCCGACGTCTCAGTCTGCTCCTCGCCGGATTATCGTGATTCAAAAGAAGTCATGCGAATCGAATGAAACAACTTGCCGTTGTTACGCGACTCGGCGGCGAGCAAAATGCGCTCGTTCGCATCGACGTAATACGTCACCGCTTCTTCGTTTTCGTCTTCGCTGAAAATCGATGGATATTTCTCGACCCATTCTGCTGGGACGGCTTCCGGTGTTTCTTTCTTGACGAACGCCTGTGCCGTACGACCGATGATATCGACATCGCCTTCGCTCGAGCCAAGGGTTCCGTCGTCTAGCCATTTACGAATCTGTTCGTTCGTCGCCCGTGACAAGAACGGGTGCGGGGCGACCGCGCCTGAGCTCGTCTCTTGACTGTTCGTCTCCTCACCGTCCGGATTGAACTCACGATAGACGGTCCCATCCCACTCGGCACGGGCGCCGACGTTCGGGCCCTCTACGACCTCGGATACGAAATGTCCGTCTTCGTCATATGTCACTTTATATTCACGAACTTCTAGCGTCTCCCCGTCCTCAGGCAACTTTTTCTCTTCATAGCCGATGACCACAGACGTATAGAACGGTTCGGCCCGATTTGCACGGCCCTCGTCGTCATTCAAATTCGTGACCAAATAAAAGTTATAAGCAAGTAGGGCGCCGACAATGAGAATTCCGGCAAAAATCACCCAACTCAATCGCTTTTTCACGTGTTGTTTCATAGAATGCCCTCCCAATCTTCTTCACTTACTATCCTACACTAGCGAGAGGGTCCTGCAAAACATTAACCACTCAAAAAGGCCTCCATATGGAGGCCCTTGACTTATCCGAGTTTATTTTCTTCGTCTTTATACGCTTCAATCCACTTGTCCCGCTCGTCCGGTTCATCGGCCAAGTCCTTGAACAAGGCGACAATCATCAGAATCAAAACAAAGATGAACGGGAAGGCAACGAGGATGGCGACCGCTTGGAGCGCCCCGAGTCCACCCGCATACAACAAGACAGCAGCAATTGAAGATTGAATGAAGCCCCAAATCAACTTGATGCGCATCGGCGGGATTAGTTTCCCGTTCGTCGTGAGCATGCCGAGCACGTATGTGGCCGAATCCGCTGACGTGATGAAGAACGTCGAGATCAAGAAGATGGCCACGATGCTGAGGACCACCCCGAATCCAC
Source organism: Exiguobacterium sp. SL-10 (assembly GCF_004337025.1). Taxonomy (NCBI): domain Bacteria; kingdom Bacillati; phylum Bacillota; class Bacilli; order Caryophanales; genus Exiguobacterium; species Exiguobacterium sp. SL-10. The sequence continues at coordinate 208,751 of NZ_SJUP01000003.1, forward strand.
CGAACGTCTCAAACAAGGCGAACAATCCAACTTCCGTCCCGATCTCGTTCACCTGGTCAATCAATGATGCGCCGCCGAACAAGTCGGCCCAAATGGCTGATCCGCCAAAGACAGAGAACCAAAGTAAACCGAATGAGGTCGGTACGAGGAGAATCCCGATGATGAACTCACGAATCGTACGACCTTTTGAGACGCGGGCGATGAACGTCCCGACGAATGGTGACCATGAGATCCACCATGCCCAATAGAAGATCGTCCAACCGTTGATCCATTCCCGTTCGACCGGCTCGAATGCACCCGTACGGAAACTCATCGTCGGTAACTGTTGCAAGTACGTCCCGATTGTCTGTGTGAACAGGTCGAGGATGAACGCACTTGGTCCAGCCACTAGTGTTGCTCCGAGCAAGACGATGGCGAGGAAGATGTTCGTGTTACTTAATATCCGAATCCCTTTCTCGAGACCCGTCGAGGCGCTGATCATATAGAGCACCGTCACGACGGCGATGATGATAAATTGAGTCGAGAACGCGTTCGGCACGCCAGGGATCAAGTAATGCAAACCTCCGGCGATTTGCTGGGCCCCGAAGCCGAGCGAAGTAGCGACACCGAAAGCCGTCGCGATGACGGCTAAAATATCAACTGTCTGTTTGACAGGACGTTCATAGCGATCATTGACAATCGATCCGATCGTCTCCCCGATCGTCGCCGGGCGACCTTTGCGGAACGTCGAGTAGGCGATGGCGAGCGCGATCATCGCATAAATTGCCCATGGGTGGAAGCCCCAATGGAAGAATGAATAGCGCATCGCAGTGCGTGCATCACCTTCAGGCGTTGGTGACTCAAACGGTGGTGCGTGAAAATGCGACAACGGTTCTGCTGCTCCCCAGAAGATGAGGCCAATCCCCATCCCGGCACTGAACAACATGGCGAACCATGTCAAATAGCTGAATTCTGGTCGGTCCGTGTCTTTTCCGAGTCGAATCGATCCGAATCTCGAAAAAATTAAAAAGACGGCGACGAGTAAAATCCCGGTCGCGCTGAGTAAATAAAACCAACCCATCCCGTTCGAGAGCCAACCTTGTAACTTCGTCGTCACGTTCAAGAGACTGGCGTTACCGAGGATACTCTCCGGGAAGATGCCCCAAATCGTGAACAAGACCGTGATGATGGCTGAAACGAGAAAAACGGTCGTCACTTGGCTTTTTCTTTCCATAATCTCACTCCTATTCAATTTTCTTATTTTCATATACGTTTTCCACCGTAACATAGTTTATAAACCCAACTCAACCCCTCGGCGTGTAATCGAGTCGACGACAAAAAGAGTGACGGTCCGGATTCGTCACTCTTGCGGCTTCGGTTCTAAGGAGACGATCAACGTCTCATCCACGACGTAATAAGGCCGTTTTGGAAGTACTTTTAAATATCCGCCCTCGCGTAGTCGTGTCAAATCAAGCTGTAGCGTCTGTTGGAATTTCCGCAGTGGTATTTTTTTTTCTTGTTCAAAATATAAATCGAGTGCCCGCTGGACCTGGTCCATCTCATAGACCACTTCCCGTTCTGTCTCAGGAACGATATGAAACGTCTCTTTCGACATATAAAATCGTTGTCTCGGTTTGCCAGGTAAATGTTTCTTTAGACGAGCAAGGTCGATTTCCTGGGCCTCGTCGAGCAGCACCGTCCGATTGACCCCTTTCGGTAACGTCTGCTCATACTCATGAATCGCTTCTCGCAACTGAGGAAGCGTGAGATCGATGTCTTCTTCCGGGACTTCCTCTTTTTGCGTCAATCGTTGCCACCAATTCTTACCTGATTTCGTTTGTCGTTCCATACACTCCCCCCTTTCCCCATTCTCTTCCCGATATTGTGGACCGTCTCACCTTATATTCGCACATTCACCAAAAAAACCTTCCTTTTTTCAAAGGAAGGTCAGTTGACTTACTTCAATTTGTTACGGAGAACCATCTGCAAGATTCCGCCGTGACGGTAGTAATCGATCTCGACTTCAGAATCGAAGCGGGCGACGACTTTGAATTCAGTCACCGTACCGTTCTCATGAGTCGCTTTGACGTTCAGGATATCACGTGGGCGGACTGACTCGTCGACTTGGATGTCGATCGCTTCTTCGCCAGTGAGTCCGAGTGAGTCAGCTGACTCCCCGTCCATGAACTGGAGCGGTAACACACCCATCATAACAAGGTTCGAGCGGTGAATCCGTTCGAAACTTTGCGCGATGACGGCACGGATGCCGAGCAGGTTTGTACCTTTGGCAGCCCAGTCACGAGACGAGCCCATTCCGTAATCGTTTCCGGCGAAGACGACAAGTCCTGTACCTTGTTCTTTGTACTTCATGGCCGCATCATACATCGGCATGATTTCGCCAGTCGGCCAATACGTCGTGAAGCCGCCTTCAGTGGCTGGCGCGACTTGGTTACGGATCCGGATGTTCGCAAACGTACCACGCATCATGACTTCGTGGTTCCCACGGCGTGAGCCGTACGAGTTGAAGTCAAGCGGTGCGACGCCTTTCGACTGAAGGTATTGACCTGCTGGTGTCGTCTTCGAGAAGGCGCCAGCTGGTGAGATGTGATCGGTTGTGACCGAATCGGCAAACTTTCCGATCACACGGAGACCGTTCAAGGCGCTTACAACGCCAGCCTCTGGTTCAAGATTTTCGAAGAACGGCGGGTTTTGAATATACGTCGATTCGTCCGAGAAGTCATACAAGTTGCCTTCCGGCACGTCGAGGGCGTTCCAACGCTCATTCCCTGTGAACACCGTATCGTACTCTTTACGGAATGCTTCCGGTGAGACGACGTCTTGAACGACCATCTTAATCTCATCGTTTGACGGCCAGATGTCTTTGAAGAAGACTTCATTGCCATCTTTGTCCGTACCGAACGATTCGTTCATGATATCGAAGTTGACCGACCCTGCGAGCGCGTAGGCGACGACGAGTGGCGGTGATGCCAAGAAGTTCGCTTTCACGAGCGGGTGGACGCGACCTTCGAAGTTACGGTTACCCGAGAGGACCGACGAGACGAGCAAATCGTTCGACGTGATCGCTTCTTCGACTTCGCGGTCGAGTGGACCCGAGTTTCCGATACAAGTCGTACATCCGTAACCGACGGTGTTGAAACCGAGTTGGTCGAGATACGTCGTGAGACCGGCTTTGTCGAGGTAGTCGGTCACGACTTTCGAGCCTGGCGCGAGCGACGTCTTCACGAATTTCGGAACCGTGAGACCGCGTTCGACGGCTTTCTTCGCGACAAGTCCTGCTCCGACCATGACGTATGGGTTCGATGTGTTCGTACAGCTTGTGATCGCCGCAATCGCCACGTCACCTGTACGCATGTCGACAGTGCCGTCCGTATAGTTGATTGGTGCCGTCTTCTCGAGTTCGGCACGGTCGAGACCGAATCCGCTGTGTCCGGCCGGTGCCGTCACGCTGTCGACGAACGCCGTTTGAAGATCTGACAAGTTGATCCGATCTTGTGGACGTTTCGGTCCAGCGAGTGACGGTTCTACTTTCGACAAGTCGAGCGTGAGCGTCTTCGTGAACGATGGATCCGCTTGGTCCGGTGTATAGAACAAGTCGTTCGCTTTTGAGTAGGCTTCGACGAGATCGATCAATTCTTCAGAACGACCAGTCGTGCGCATGTAGTTGAGCGTCTCTGTATCGACCGGGAAGAAGCCACATGTTGCACCATATTCAGGTGCCATATTGGCGATTGTCGCACGGTCTGAGAGCGGCATCGTATGAAGTGATGGACCAAAGAATTCGACGAACTTGCCGACGACTTTTTCGTTTCGGAGCATTTCCGTGACGACGAGTGCGACGTCTGTCGCCGTGACACCCGGATTGACTTCACCGATGATTTTGACGCCGACGACGTCTGGTACCGGGAAGTAAGACGGTTGACCGAGCATACTCGCTTCAGCTTCGATTCCACCGACACCCCAGCCGAGGACACCGAGACCGTTGATCATCGTCGTGTGCGAGTCCGTTCCGACGAGTGAATCCGGATACACAACGTTGCCCGTTCCATCATTTTTTTCGAGTACGACTGACGCCAAGTACTCCAAGTTTACTTGGTGGACGATTCCTGTCGCTGGCGGGACGGCACGATAGTTATCGAACGCTGTCTGGGCCCAACGCAAGAATTTATAGCGCTCTTCATTACGCTCGAACTCGATGTCCATGTTTTTCATGAGTGCGCCGGCAAAGCCGTACGCATCAACTTGGACCGAGTGGTCAACGACGAGGTCGACCGGGATTTCCGGGTTGATTTTGTTCGGGTCTCCACCGAGGTCAGCCATCGCTTTGCGAAGCGAAGCGAGGTCAACGACCGTCGGGACGCCCGTGAAGTCCTGGAGGACGACGCGAGCCGGTTTGAACGGAACATCGATGTCTTTCGAGACTTCGGCAGTACCCCACTTAGCCAAGTTCTCGACATGTTCTTTCGTGATGGCACGGCCATCCTGTTGGCGAAGTACAGATTCGAGCAATACACGAATCGAGTACGGAAGTCGACTAAGTTCCGTCACCCCTTCTTCTTCAAGCTTTTTGAGCCGGTAATAATCGTACGCTTGTCCATTGACCTCGAATTGCGTCCGAGATTTGAAAGCGTCTAATACGTTCGTCTGTTCCATACGATATCCCCCTTTTTGAAAGCGGCGAATTTGGCACGTGCCGAAATCGCTTACTTATCACATGTTTATCATAATACAACTATAGCGTGACGTAAAATACATTCCGTCACAAATTGGTCATAAGTAAAACTTATCAAAACGTTTCATATCTCTGAAACGAAAAAAGACGGCCCTATGAAAGAGCCGTCCATTCATTATTCTGCGCCAATCTCGACGTTGACGTCGAGGGCGTCGACGAGCGTGAGCTCGTCTTCATACCGTTCTTTGAAGCGGTCGAACGTAAACTCGTTGGCGAACAAGAATACTGGGCGCTCCCAGCGGTCCGTCACGAGCATGTTGCGTGAATCCTGGAACGGCTTGAGTGCCTTCAGTTCCTTGTCTTTCACCCAACGCGCGACGCTATACGAGACCGGCTCCATGCGGATGTCGACGCCGTACTCGTTGTTCAAGCGATACTCGAACACCTCGAATTGGAGTTGACCGACCGCACCGAGATAAATCTCGTTATACTCGTTACGGTACACTTGGATGGCTCCCTCCTGGGCGAGCTGCTCCACACCTTTGTGGAAATGTTTCGACTTAAGCGAGTTCACAGGCGAGACGCGCATGAAGAGCTCTGGCGGGAATGTCGGCAACGCTTCGAACGCGATCTTCTGTTTCGAAGTCGTGATCGTATCACCGATTTGATACGTACCCGAATCATAAATCCCGATTACGTCACCGGCGAACGCCTTGTCGACCGTCTCCCGATCGTTGGCCATGAGCTGTGTCGACTGGCTCAATTTGATTTTCTTCCCGGTCCGCGTGAGCGTGACGTCCATGCCGCGCTCGAACACACCCGAACAGATACGGACGAAAGCGATGCGGTCACGGTGAGCCGGGTTCATGTTCGCTTGAATCTTGAAGACGAAGCCGCTGAAGTCCTCTGACGTCGGATCGATTGGACCAACGTTCGACTTACGTGCCTCTGGGGCTGGTGACATATCAAGGTAGTGGTTCAAGAACGACGTCACTCCAAAGTCGACGAGCGCCGTCCCGAAGAAGACCGGCGTCAATTTCCCGTGCTGAATCGCATCGACATCAATCTCATTGCCGGCGCCGTCCAACAAATCGATTTCATCCCGCAGATTCGTCAAGTTCTCTTCCGTCAAATGATCAGCGAGCACAGGATCGTTGACCCCATCTTCATTCAACGTGAGCGTCCCTTTCTCGCCGCGGAACAAGTGGACTTCGTTCTTCAGGCGGTCGTACACTCCTTCGAACTGCATCCCGCTCCCGATTGGCCATGTTACGGCGACCGAAGGCATACCGAGTACCTCTTCGAGCTCTTCCATGAGTTCAAGCGGGTCTTTTGCCTGGCGGTCAAGCTTGTTCATGAACGTGAAAATCGGAATACCACGCATCCGACAAACTTGGAATAGTTTCTTCGTCTGCGTCTCAATCCCTTTAGCCGCATCAATCACCATGACGGCACTATCGACCGATGTCAAGACGCGATACGTATCTTCCCCGAAATCGTTATGTCCTGGTGTGTCCATGATTGAGACGACCTTGTCTTGATAGACGAACTGCATGACTGATGACGTGACCGAGATTCCACGTTGTTTCTCGATTTCCATCCAGTCCGATTTGGCGTGCTTAGAGTTTTTGCGGGCTTTGACCGTCCCCGCTTCACGGATGGCTCCCCCGTGAAGGAGCAATTTTTCGGTGAGCGTCGTCTTACCGGCATCCGGGTGCGAGATGATGCCGAAAATGCGCCGCTTCTCAACTTCTTGTTTTAACTGGTTCATGTATGGCTCTTTCCTTTCTGAACATTACGATTTACACTGGCTCTTGCTCATTGCAACGCTATCTATTCTAACGAAGCGAGCCCGTTTCGTCCATCTTTATAGTAAGGGATGAATAGCTGTAGCTTTTGTATCGCTCATCTTTTTTGTATACTTAGCTTGAATGATCGTGAAATGACAGAACGGGGGAAAAACGATGCCAGAAAACTTGGTGATGTATTTCATTGTCTTCTGGGGATTCGTAATGATCGGGTTGATGTCGATCGGCGGCTACTTCATGTTCCGCAAATTTTTAAAACGAATGCCGAAAGAAGACGGGCGCTCACTCCTTGATATCGAGGATGATTACATCGACAAGACACGCCACTTATGGACACCGGAGACGCGTACGTTGCTCGATCGTCTCGTCACACCGGTACCGGAGCTGTTCCGCGACGTCGCCATTCGAAAGATTGCGGGCAAAATCGGACAGTTCGCCCTCGAGACGCGGGCCCGTGAAATGACGACCGAGCTCGTCGTCAAAGGCTATATCGCCGCGACACCGAAGCGAGACCATAAGTTTTTAAAAAAGGCGCTTGAAGAAGAACAGATTGACTGGAAAGTGTATCAACATTATTTTCAACAATGATGAAGCGAGATGTCGGCCTTGGGCTAGGCATCTTTTTTCGATTTCAAACAAACCAATTAAGTCATACGAATCGGAAATTGTGACATATGACTAATAGGTCTAAAGAACCTTTTTTTCACTCTTTTACTATCTTGAAATACAGTTCACAATATAGACAATATTGAAAACGCTTACAATAAATTGGTATGACCAATATTAGTATAATGCTTTTGTATTTCAGTAATAAAAATGGATAGCTTTTCCTTAATTTACATTTCTATAATATACCTATCTTGATTCCCAAGGAGGTTTTCCGATGCATGATGTCACGCACGTCACGCGCACTGACAGCACTCGCTCCGCCGAAACAATCGTTGAGAGCCCATCGTTCCACAAGTTGATGCAAGAAAAGAATCGGTTCATTGTTCCATCCATCATTTTCTCCCTCATTTTCTATTTTACGTTACCGATTTCTACGAGCTATTTCACGTTCTTGAACATTCCAGTCGCCGGGGATATCACATGGGCTTGGATACTCGCCTTCGCCCAATTCTTCATGACTTGGACGTTTTGTGTCATGTATAGTCGCCGGGCACGCCGGTTCGATGAACTTGTCACAGCAATCAAACAAGAGGAGGACGGACGATGAACTGGACCGCCATCCTTCTATTTCTCGCAATTGTCGGACTGACGCTCGTCATCACATTTTTCGCCGCCCGCAAGACAAAAACCGCAAGCGATTTTTATACGGCTGATGGGGGCTTGACCGGATTCCAAAATGGTCTTGCCATCGCCGGAGATTACATGTCGGCCGCTTCATTTCTCGGAATCGCCGGAATGATCGCCCTCGCCGGATTCGATGGTTTTTTCTACTCGATCGGTTTCCTCGTAGCTTATCTCGTCGTGCTTTACCTTGTCGCTGAACCGCTCCGAAACCTCGGCAAGTATACGATGGCCGATATGATCGCGGCACGTTTTAATAAACCACGTGTCCGCGGTGTCGCGGCTATGAACGCAATCGTTATCTCAATCTTTTATATGATCGCCCAGCTCGTCGGCGCGGGTGCGCTCATCGAGCTATTGCTAGGTATCCCATACACGACGAGTGTCATCGTCGTTGGCATCTTGATGACCGTGTACGTCGTTTTCGGTGGGATGACCGCGACGTCATGGGTCCAAATCACAAAAGCTGTCTTATTGATGATCGGGACTGCCATCATCTCATTCCTCGTGTTCGCCCGCTTTGACTTCTCCGTCTTCACCATGTTTTCCGAGGTCAGCAAGGCGACTCCGCTCGGGGAAAGCTTCTTGAACCCGGGCAACAAGTTCAAGCTGCCGCTCGATACGATCTCGCTCAATTTGGCGCTCGTCCTCGGGACAGCCGGTCTGCCTCACATCCTCATCCGTTTCTTCACCGTCAAAGATGCGCCGACGGCACGTCAATCCGTCGTCTATGCGACATGGGTCATCGGTGCGTTCTACATCTTGACGATTTTCCTTGGTTTCGGAGCGGCCGCATTCGTCGGCTCGGACGCCATCATCGCGGCTAACCCGGCCGGAAACATGGCCGCACCACTCTTGGCCCAAGTGCTCGGCGGTGACTTGTTGTTCGCCTTTGTCGCGGCCATCGCGTTCGCCACGATCCTTGCCGTCGTCGCCGGGCTCGTCCTATCGGCTGCCTCTGCGTTCGCCCATGATTTTTATGGCCACATCGTCCGTAAAGGAGAAGCGACAGAGACAGAACAGGTCACGGCGGCCCGGATCGCTTCGATCGCTGTCGCCCTCGTTTCGATGGGACTCGCCTTCTTCGCTCAATCGATGAACGTCGCTTTCCTCGTCTCGCTCGCTTTCGCCGTGGCCGCCAGTGCCAACTTGCCGGTCATCTTGTTCACGATTTATTGGAGACGGTTCAACACCGGAGGAGCCGTGTTCGGCATGATTGTCGGCTTGTTCTCGTCACTCTTCCTCGTCGCCATCAGTCCGAACGTGTGGGCACCAGACGGTTCGGCCATCTTGATCGGTGAAGCGTTGTTCCCGCTCACGAATCCAGGGATTGTCTCCATCCCACTCGGTTTCCTCGCCGCCATCGTCGGGACGTATTTGACGAAGTCGGACGAACTTGCCGGAAACTTCGAACGGATCCTCGTCAAAGCGAACACTGGAATCGATGCGAAGACTGAAGCTGCGATGACGAAAAAAACTTCGTAATCGACAAAACGGCGTCCCTCGTGAGGGACGCCGTTCATGTTGAAGCAATCTGTTTATACTTTTGGTACATGGCGATCCGCCAAGGGACAATCATTCCCCAAGCAATCAAATAGAACAACCCGCCTGTCGCAAAGATATTGACCTCGTCCCCGATAAACGCCTTCATGACCGTCCGGATCGCCAACAAGACGAAGACGACGATAAAGAACGCTTTCGAACGGGATAAGTATACCTCACCATCACGTTTCTCGAAATTCGATGTCTTAATAAGAAAGACGCTGAAAATCAATCCGACGATGAGCGCCTCTCCGACCTCGAGCCAAGTCAGTCGAAACGCTGGGACGAGAAATTGCAACATTCCGGTCGACATCGCTAAAGGCGGAATCAAAATCTTTTTCGCATTCGTCGGTCGTGCTGACGCTTTGACGCGAACGAAGCTCGCAATCAGCCCCATCATCAGTGCGACGAGGGTCGATCCCCAAAATATCGACATGTGGTCAACCCCTTTTAAAATCCGGTGAATCCTACTAATTCGCTCATCCAAGCAGCGAAACGATTCATGCCATCAAAATATAATACGACGCCGAAGGCCATCATCAAATAACCTCCGAATTTTGCCACCTTGGCACTGTTGCGCGCCAAATACTTAATCTTCCCGACAAAGCTCGCCATGATGAGGAACGGGATGGCGAAGCCGATGACGTACGCCAACATATAGCCCATTCCCTGACTCGGGTTTGATGCCGCGAGCGCGATGACACCGGCAAGAATCGGTCCGGTACACGGGGTCCAACCCGCCGCGAATCCAATTCCGATCAATACCGTTCCAAAGTAGCCGCTTTTACGCTCCCCTAAAGCGAGCTTCTTCTCACGCATCATGAAACTTGGTTGCCAAAGTCCCGCTAAAAAGACACCAAACACGAAGATGAGAATCGCGCCGAACATGCGCAAACTATCCTTGTATTGAATGAACACATCGGCGATTAGCGAGGTCGACAGACCAAGCACAAGAAAGACGATTGAGAAACCAAAAAGGAATGAGAACGTGTGAAACCATGCCGTGCGCTGCCGCAGTCCCTCACTCTTCAAATCAGAGACTGAGACTCCAGTAATATACGATAAAAAGACAGGATATAACGGTAGCGTGCACGGGGATAAAAATGATAAGACGCCCGCCCCAAATGCGAGCCAGAGTGTGACTTCCATGCGATCTTCCACCTTTCAGCCCCATTATAGCGAAAACCTTTTCAAAATGCTCGCATCTTTTTCTTCGTCTCTCCCGTAATCGAATTTGTAATCTTTGAAATGGAAATGAAACTTGTAAACAGTAGTGCTAGATGCTAAGATTTGGATATTCTTATTAGTCAGTATTGATCTTACAATGATGGGGGAAACACCGTGGCGGTCATCACAGCTGAAAACTTACATTATGCCATTGAACAAAAACGCGATGAACTGTATGAAATCGCCTCACAGCACAGTTGGACGTCTCCCGAAGTGATTCATGTCAGCCAAGAGTTAGATAAGCTGATCACACGTCACGTCCTGGCTATCCACGCTTCAGACCACTTAAATTAATGACATCGAACAGCTCGCCCTTCTTTGAAGTGGCGGGCTTTTTCCATGGAAAAAAGACACCTTGACGGTGTCTTTTTTGTAATTTATGACATCAGACGTTGACCAGATTGAAGTTCGTACATCTTTTTGTACAGCCCATCCTGTTTTAAAAGCGTCTGATGGTTACCTCGTTCGACGATTTCACCCCGATGGAGGACGAGAATCAAGTCGGCATCTTGAATCGTCGACAGACGGTGCGCGATGGCAATCGTCGTCCGTCCCCGTCTCATCCGTTCAAGGGCGAGCTGGACGCGCTCCTCGGTCTCGGTATCAATCGAACTCGTCGCCTCATCCAAAATCAAAATCTTTGGATCACGGGCGACCGTCCGGGCGAAGGCGAGAAGTTGCCGTTCTCCACTCGAGAATGTCGCGCCGCGCTCACCGACCGTATGTCCGTAACCTGCCTCAAGCTTCTCGACGAACGTATGGGCCTGCACGAACTCAGCCGCTTCCCGGACTTTGTCCGAGTCAATCGTCGGGTTGAACAGTTTCAGGTTGTCCTCGATCGTCCCTGTGAACAAAAATGGATCTTGGAGCACAAGCCCGACTTTAGCTCGGAGTTCGGCTTCTTCAAACTGTTCGATCGGATACCCGTCAATCGTGATTTGGCCTGATTGATACGGATAGAACCGGGTCAACAGGTTGATGATCGAACTCTTTCCGCTACCCGTGTGACCGACGAGGGCAACCGTCTCACCTGGTTTGGCGACGAATGAGATCCGTTTCAATACATCGACTTCCCCATCGTAGCTGAACGTGACGTTCTCGAACCGGACTTCCCCGGAGCCAATCTCAGCCGTTCCATCGAGACTTTTCCCTGGGGCCGGTTCGTCCGTGTCCAAAATTTTGAAGACACGGTCCGCAGAAACGACCGCCTGTTGAAACTCGCTCAAGCGTTGCATGATGTCGAGTACCGGACGGAAGATGCGCTCGATGTAGCTGATGAAGGCATAGACGACCCCGACCTGCACTTGTTCGGTCGTCGACAGGACACCGTAATAGCCGAGCAGCCCGATGATGGAGAAGGCGAGTAACAGCTCGATGATGGGCCGAAGCAACATACTGTCAAGCTTCAAGTTCCGATATCGGGCCTCTTGGTGGGCCTCATTCATCTTCTCGAACTGGCGAACGAGCCGTTCTTCTTGTCGAAACTGTTGAACAATCCCCATCCCATTGATCGATTCATTCAATTGGCCGTTCAATTGCGACAACAGATCACGCACTTGAGCGAAATATTTCGTCGAATAGCGGCGATACGCCCAAATGATGAGCCAGAACAGTGGGACGAGGATGAGTCCCATCGTCGCGAGCGTCGGTTCGAGAATGTAGAGGAAAACATACGTGCCGAGCAGTTGGACGGCAGACTGGACGAACGTACTCATCACCCCGACGTACAGTTCCTTAACGGCCTCGGTATCGTTCGTGATCCGAGAGACGAGCACGCCCGCCGGAGTCCGGTCGAAGTAGGCGAGCCGCATCCCCATGACGTGGCGGAAAATATCCATCCGGATGTTTTGCACGATTTTCAAGGCAATCTTTTGAAATGAGATCGACTGCAAGTAGTCGAAGATGATCGCCGAGACATGGAGAACGAGATAAACGACGAGCAGCGTGACAACCCAGTTCGTCGGATAGACGCCAGGCGTCACGAACTCATCGATGAACACTTTAATTAAAAATGGTCCGGCGAGCTTTGCGCCGGTGGCGAGCAACAAGAACACGAACGCGACACCGAGCGGACGTGCATAGCGATTCGTGTATGCCAACAAGCGTTTGATGACCGCCCATTCCTGAACATCATGCTTCATGGTGGCCACCTCCTTCTACAATCGCCTCAAGCTGCTGGCGATCATACGTGTCTTTGTACCAACCGGGCTTGCGAATCAAGTCCTGATGACGTCCGCGTTGGATAATTCGACCGTCCTCAAGGACGAGAATCTCATCGGCATGCTCGACGGCGGACAGCCGGTGCGCCACGATCAAGCGAGACTGGTCAGGATTACCGGTCCGGAAATGCTCGATGATCGCCTCCTCCGTCTTCGCATCGACGGCCGAGAGGGCGTCGTCTAGAATCAATACATCCGCTTCAATCATGAGGGCACGCGCAATCGAGATCCGTTGCTTCTGACCACCTGACAGCGTCACACCTCGTTCCCCGACGAGTGTGGCATACCCTTCCGGTAGCCGCATGATGTCATCATGAACCTCGGCGATTTTCGCCGCTTCCATCACCTCATCAAGTTTAGCTTCTGGTTTGCCGAACGCGATATTGTTCGCGATCGAATCGCTAAACAAAAAGTGATCTTGAGGGACGACGGCAACCTTATCGAGCAAGAGTGATTTTTTCACTTGGCGAATGTTGACGCCGCCGATTTTGATTGTGCCATCATGGACGTCATACTCTCGTGTCAACAAGCGTACAATCGTCGTTTTACCGGAACCGGTACGGCCGACGAGACCGAGTGTACGGCCGCGTTCAAGGCGGAACGAGACGTCTTGTAGGACAGGCATCTCGTCATAGCGGAACGCACGGATATCCGCTTCGATTTCTGAATGTGCGAGCTTCGTCGCTGCCATCGGGTCATCTTGAATCTCGGGCTTGACGGCGAGCATCCGCTCGATGCGGTCATAAGACGCCCGGCCCCGTTCGACGATATTGAACAACCAGCCGAAAGCGAGCATCGGCCATGTGAGCAGACCGAGATAGGCAGTGAAACTGACGATTTGTCCGATGGTCAGCTCCCCTTGTTCAATCAAATACGCACCGTAGCCAATCGACAAGATATACGAGAGGCCGACAATCCCGAAGATGGTCGGGTCGTACAAAGCGTCGATTTTTGCGACACGGACGTTTTTCGCCATGACTTCGTCGGATAGCTTTTCGAACGAGTCGACGTCGCGGCCGACTTCCCCGGTCGACTTCAATACCCGGACACCGCTGACGCTCTCTTGAACTTTGTCGTTCAGTTCGGAGAACGCCGCTTGAGCGACCCCGAACCGACTATGTAACAGTTTCCCGTATCGCGTTGTCAACGCGACCATGATCGGGAGCGGCAATAATGCGACGATCGTCAACTTCCAACTGATTGTCGTCACCATCGTGATGATAACGAACGTCCCCATGGTGATGCTGTCGACGAGTGTCAAAATCCCAGCCCCTGCCGTCGTCGAGACGGCCTGGACATCATTCGTCGCGTGTGCCATCAAATCTCCAACGCGCGACCTCTTATAAAAACGTTGGTCTAAGTCGGTGAAATGTCGATAAAGCTGACTCCGTAACATCCGACCGAGCCGAATCGAAGCCCCGAAGATGAAGTATCGCCAGAAGAAACGGGCCACGTAGTTCCCGATTCCCACGGCCGCGAGCCCGCCGAGCAACATCCATAATAAATCGGTTCCAAGCGTTCCCCGGTTGATCTCATCGACGATTCGACCGATGATGCGCGGCGGTATGAGTTCGAGCGCCGCAACGAACATGAGCAAGACGATGCCGAGCGCATATGTCCGCCACTCGAGCTTGAAGAACCAAGCCAGTTGTTTGAATACACGAATTGGAAACACCCCCTATGTTGTCTTGAATTCAGACTATTCTATTAGAGTAGCGAAAGTTTGTTCGATTGTCTAACAAAAATTGGATACAAAAAGCACTTTGCGGGCGCAAAGTGCTTCGGTCGATCATGTTTATTTCTTTTCGTTCTTCATTTGAACGTTCATGGCACGCATCACTTGGTTGACTTTCTTTTGTGACGGCTTTTGACCCATTTGCATCATCAATGTACGAATCATGTCTTCGTTGATCGGTGGGTTCTCTTCGAGGTAGTTCATCATGTATTTACGAGCGATAAAGAAACCGATCGCAATACCCCCGATTAGTGCTGCCACGATAAGAAGAATCCAGAATAATGTACTCAAGGCTTAACCTCCTCTACCATATGAAACATCGTTTTTTACTATACACTATATTACGCTAATTCGCTAGTCGTCTGAAAAAAAAGTGGTGACCCAAAACCTCCGGGCCACCACTGACAACATGCGATTAAAGTGATTTGGCAGCTGCGACGACGTTGTCGACCGACATGCCGTATTCTTTCATGAGGAGATCCCCAGGAGCAGAGGCGCCGAACTTATCGATGCCGAGTACTTTTCCGCCGAAACCGACGTACTTGTACCAGCCGAGCGTCGCGCCCGCTTCGAGCGACACACGTTTCGTGATCGACGACGGAAGGACTGATTCTTTATACTCTGCCGATTGCGCTTCGAACAATTCCCACGAAGGCATCGAGACGACAGCCGCGTTCACGCCTTCAGCCGCGAGTGCTTCGCGAGCTTCGACGAGGACGTGGACTTCAGAACCTGTACCGAGAAGAAGGACGTCTGCCTCGCTCGAGTTACCCGCGACGACATAGCCACCTTTAGCTGCGTCTTCAATCGACGTACCAACGAGTTCTGGCAACGCTTGACGAGTCAAGACGAGAAGTGATGGTGACGATTTCGTCGTGATGGCTTGCTTCCAAGCCGCGATCGTCTCTTTTCCGTCAGCTGGACGGAGAACAGACAAGTTTGGCATTGCACGGAAGCTCATCAAGTGCTCGACCGGTTCGTGTGTCGGGCCGTCTTCGCCGACCGCGATTGAATCGTGCGTCAAGACGAACGTTGACGGGATACCCATGAGCGCAGCAAGTCGAACCGCTGGGCGAAGGTAATCCGAGAATACGAAGAACGTCGCGCCATATGGGAGGACCCCACCGTGGAGCGCCATCCCGTTGACGGCTGCTGCCATCGCGAATTCACGGACCCCGAACCAGATGTTGCGGCCGGCTGGATCTTCATCGAAGTCCGCAGCACCTTTAATCATTGTGTTGTTCGAACCAGCGAGGTCAGCCGATCCACCGAAGAGTGTCGGGACCGTTTTGGCAATCGCGTTCAATACTTCACCGCTCGTTTGACGAGTCGCTTTTTTCGAACCGATTTCGAACGTTGGCAACTCGCTGTCCCAACCTTCTGGGAGCTCATTGTTCATCGCACGTTCGAATTGGGCACCAAGTTCAGGATGTGCTGACTTGTATGCTTCGACGAGTTCATTCCAGTCCGCTTCATGTTTCGCACCCGGCTCAACGACTTTATCATTGAACAAGTCGTACACTTCGGTCGGTACGTAGAAGTTCTCGCCTTCCCATTTGTAGAACTGCTTCGTGAGTTCGATTTCCGCTTCACCGAGTGGTGCACCGTGCGATGCCGATTTTCCTGATTTGTTCGGTGAACCGAAACCAATCACCGTTTTAACTTCGATAAGTGTTGGTTTCGACGTTTCCGCTTTCGCTTCGTCGATTGCTTTCGCGATTGTATCGATATCCGTACCGTCCTCGACACGAATGACTTGCCAGCCATAGGCGTTGAAACGATCTTCGACACTTTCCGAGAACGACTTGTGAAGATCACCATCAAGTGAGATGTCGTTTGAATCATAAAGGACGACGAGCTTTCCGAGTTTCAAGTGACCAGCGAGTGAGGCAGCTTCTGCCGACACGCCTTCCATCAAGTCACCGTCTCCACAAATCCCGTATGTGAAGTGGTCAACCACTTTAAACTCATCGCGGTTGTATGTCGCTTCCAAATGCTTTTCAGCCATTGCCATCCCGACAGCCATGGCAATCCCTTGTCCGAGCGGTCCAGTCGTCGCGTCGACACCAGCTGTGTGACGATACTCTGGATGCCCAGGCGTCTTCGAATCCATTTGACGGAACGATTTGAGATCGTCCATTGAAAGGTCGTAACCAGATAAGTGAAGAAGCGAGTACAAGAGCATCGAACCGTGTCCCGCTGAAAGCACGAACCGGTCACGGTTGAACCAGTTCGGATTTTTCGGGTTGTGACGCATCTTATCCGTCCAAAGTGTGAACGCCATCGGAGCCGCACCCATCGGCATCCCCGGGTGACCAGAGTTCGCTTTTTGGACCGCATCGATTGAGAGCGTCCGAATCGAGTTAATCGCTAATAGTTCTTTAGTAGTTGTTTCCACTAATTTCATCCTCTCTGTTGTTACAAAGTTTCTACCCGTCATATTTTAGCACACTCATTCGTGTGTCACAACTAATTAATTAGTATAACACATTAAATGGAATCGTTTACTTCCTTTCGCTTGAAAACGCATCAATAAGCCCCCCTGATCAGCGTTCGCGTATAACAAACATGCACACCCTATATGAAATAGGATGTGCATTCATGGTCATTCCGAGCGGTGACGTTTCTGCTCGTCTTTTAGTTTTTCTGGCGTCACGTCGTTCCCGTCCGGATCGACGACCTTCATTCCCATCATCTGTGATTTGAATGATTGGCGGAACGCTTGCAAATATTGTTGACGTAGTACTTGTTGCTCGTCCATCTCTTGAGTTGATAGACCATCTGTTTTCGCTTTGTTGGCGAGGAAATTGATTCGCTCCAACTGTTCAGGTGCTAGCATCAGGCTCGCCCCCTCTCTACTGAATTTGTTCTTCTACTGTACAAAATCAGCGAGCAGGAATCAAGTTTCTGGTACCGATACATGCTCCAAATAGCGTCGATTCACGGTCGCTTTCGATACCTCATAACCAAAACCCCGGAGCGTGGCCGCAATTTCAGCGAACGTGAGCCCACGCTCGCGCAGTTGGACGATTTCCTCAATCGGGACCTCGATTCGGCTCCGACCACCTTGGTCGTGGTGCTGAATATTTCGGTGCGGATTGAAGCCATTTGCGACCGCCCGGCGCATTCCACGCGATATTTTAGCGTTATGAATCTTACGTTGATACTCTTCGACGACACTCACGATTTCGAGCACCATTTTCTCGGCATCAGAGACGACGTATTCATCGGACGACTGCATCGTCAACAAGCGGACGTTATGCTTCATGAGTGTATGCAAGATGGCAATTTTCGCGTTTCCCCGCCCCAGACGACTGTCATCGCTAACGAGCACAGCATCGAGGTGGGACGTCGAAACGTGCTCCAACAAATCAAGTAATCCAGTCCGATTGACCTCATACCCGCTCTCTTGCTCGCTGATCACATCAACGATTTCGGCGTCAAGACGTTTCGCCATCTGCGTCAATTCGTCCGCCTGGCGACTGAGCGATGTCTCTTGGGTGGACTTGTTCGTCGATACGCGACAATAAATGACGACCCTCATCGCGTCACTTCCTTTCTCTCCATTCGCCCTCTACGATACACAGGTTTAGGGGCTGTACGCAATCAGAAAAGATTATTCGGCGGCGAACCACGTCGTCTCGTCGTTCTCTTCCTCGTCTCGTTCAGCGAGAATGTGCGCTTCGAGCGTCTCCGCCTCGGTCAAGGCGACTTCTTCTTCAATGCTGTGTTCGACTTTTTGTTCGGTCACGGCGACCTCATTGTTACGCAGCTCACCGACTGCAAAAAATGCGAACATACCAAGTGCCAACATGCCGACTAAAATGATTCCATTAATAGTATCTCTCATGATGATTACCTCCTGGGAATAAGAATGCACGTTCTCGGGAACGTTTGTTCGTTTATCTGTTCTCATCATAAAACAAGAACTTCTGTTCGGTCAAGTAGAAAAAAACGAACGAATGTTTGTGCGCTCATGTGTTCTTGTGTTAAACTAAATCCATAAAGAATAGGATGCGTTCGCAGGTTATTCGACATAATCGAGGTGAAATCCATTGAAAAAAATGTCAGCAAGACAACAACAGATTCTTGATTTTATAAAAGCTGAGGTCCGAGCAAAAGGGTATCCCCCTTCAGTCCGCGAAATCGGCGAAGCTGTCGGGCTCGCATCGAGCTCGACCGTCCACGGCCACTTGGACCGTCTTGAAAAACGTGGATTGATTCGACGTGACAAAACGAAGCCACGTGCCATCGAGATTTTGGATGAAGAGATGTCAGTCGTCGAAGACCATGATGCCGTTATGTATGTGCCGGTCATCGGGAAAGTTACAGCCGGTACGCCGATCACAGCGATCGAGAACGTGGAAGAACACTTCCCGCTCCCGGCTCACGTCGTCGGATCCGACAACGTTTACATGCTTTCGGTCTCCGGAGACTCAATGATTAACGCAGGAATTTTGGATGGGGACCGCGTCCTCGTTCGTCAACAGAACACGGCCGACAATGGAGAGATTGTCGTCGCTATGACCGATGAAGGCGAAGCGACCGTGAAACGGATTTATAAAGAGGCTTCGAAAGTTCGCCTCCAACCGGAGAACGACGAGCTTGAAGCGATGTATTTCGATAACGTGTCAATTTTAGGGAAGGTCATCGGTGTATACCGCACGATTCACTAATGGCGAGTGGCAAGACACATACCCGTACAAATCTCGTGGCAATCGGTGCTCTAGCGATTGCCACGCCTTTTATTGACATCGATGTGCCGACGGTTTTCCTGCTCGGCGCTCTCATCGGGACGTTCTGGCTCTCCCCGGACCTCGATTTGAAGTCGGACGCCTACTACCGATGGGGGCCGCTCCGGGGCTTTTGGCTCCCTTACGTGAAGCTCATGCCTCACCGATCGCTGTTTTCACATCTGCCGCTGTTGAGCGATCTCATCCGGGTCGTCTATCTCGGCTTCCCGCTCACGCTTGTTCTCACGCTCACACCGTATGAGGAAGCTGTCAGCTCTTGGCTCGACCTGAACGGAGTGGCATGCTTCTTCGGACTCGTCTTCGCGACGACGCTACATACCGCGCTCGACTACGCGTCTACGTTCCTGAAGCGTGCGTTTTAAACAGATAGTTATGCTATACACCTAAAAGGGCAACCCGTCTAGTAGACTGGGCTGCCCTTTTTTAAGCGTCTGAAGATATTAACGGATTAATCATACTCGACAATTCGGATTCCTTCCGACTCAGAAGGTGCTTCAAAAAATGAAGTGACATAATCGAACACTTCTTTTGTGTCAAATACTGCTCGCTCAGGCATTTCTGTCCGCCTGTTAGCAATTTGTCTCATACACTGCTCGTCGCTAAGGTTCAGATAAATCAATTGATGGTCTGCACCAACCTCAGTCGCCATGGCAAGAAACCATTGACGTAGACCGATTGTGTTGGCCGGGAAGTCCATCACGACATCCACCCCTACTTCAAGCATGCGCTGGACAGTTGTTTCTACGATTGGTTTGAGAAGTTCAGCGTGTCGTCTGTAATTTTCGAACGTATGAATCTGATTAGGATAAAGTGCCTGTAACCACTCATCTTCAGACAACCGTACCGCATGCTTTTCGAGCTCGATTCGCTTGGATGTCGTTGATTTCCCTGCCCCCATCTTCCCACAAAGAAAAAATAATGTCCCTTTTTCCATCGTGATCATCTCTCCTGTCCACACAGATTTGGGTGCTGGCATCATATTGTATCGCAAAGTATGAATCAATCATTACGTTGATGCAACATGATGTGATTCTCAGCGACTTCGCGACCATTTACCAACAAGACGATTCGATGCTCACCCGGATAATGCCTACGGGTCGTCAAATCAGACCAGTTATGAACTCTATTCGCTGCAAGTCGCGCACCCCCGGCGACGATTTTATTCGCTAACAGGAAGGCTTTACGACTCGCTTTCCCGTTCGCTTTTATGAAATCGATGGCGTATTCGACACGAATATAGGCGGCATCTCCTGGACGAATCGACATCTCATACTGAATCTCGCACGCCTCACCTATGCTGATCACATTCGGATGTATCGTAATCGATGCGTTGACGGTTAAATCTGTTTCTTGCGTATAACCAAACAATGTTAACGCGTCCGGGTGTGCAGATTTAATTAACGTTCGGCACGCATGTCTGATGACCCAGTCGGTATGAGGATGTTCGCCTTGCCATCGACGCGAGACTTCGAGCACGGCTTCAGGGTGATCTTTCGAGATATCGTTGAGGTTGTTGGCGACACTTTTTCTTACATATAATGAGGGGTCTCGTTTTAATAACTCTAAAACTGCCAACACTGGAGCCGGGTCTTCTTTGAACATCGGTAACGATTCCGCCCACGGAAGACGCGGGCGACAGCCTTCACTTGCCAACCTTCGTACATGCTCATCCGGATGCTCGGCCCATGCCATCATGCGATCAAGCACTCGCGTCGAATCACGAAGCAGAAAAGATCGGATCGCGAATTCAGAAGACGATTTCTGGGTGAAGAGTTCGAGCGCTGACATCGAACGTTCCCAATGTTCTTCAGCCTGTCCATGGACTGCTACGAAGTCCGGAAAGAATAAATATGAAAAGCCGATACAATCGTCAGCAATTTCAACCAATATGTCCAAAGCCGATTCGTAATGTTGAGGTAAGTACTGCCCGAGTTTTGTCGAGATCCGGCGAGTACGCCCTTTCAATGCTAACGCTTCCCATGATTCATCTACAATCGATGCGACAAATGCCTGTACGTCAAACGATGGGTAAACGGATTGAATACGTCGTCCAAATTCTAGCAAAAAGTCCTCATGATCTACCTCTTTTAATGGTGTCGCCACTTCTTGCACCTCGCTAAGTTTCGTCTATTTTGCTCATCCAGCCATACCTACTCCCTCATTATATAGAGTGATAGAAAAAGAGTCCTGAATGAGTTCTTCTTGCGAAGACTCGTTCAGGACTCTGATTGGTAGGGTTAACGTCCCCAGTTCATCGACTTAGTAGAGCGTCATGTACTGATCGCGTTCCCACTCCGTCACTTGTGTGCGGAACATATCCCACTCGATTTCTTTCAACTCGAGGAAGTGTTCACCGATGTGGTCACCGAGAGCATCCATCACGACTTTGTCGGCACGAAGGACTTCGAGTGCGTCGAAGAGTGTAGCCGGAAGGTCGTCAATGCCGTTCGCAACACGCTCTGGCTTGTCCATCACGTAGATGTTGCTGTCGATCGGCTTCGGAGCCGTCATGTCTTTCTCGATTCCGTCAAGGCCAGATGCCAAGAGAGTCGACAAGGCGAGATACGGGTTCGCCGCTGGGTCAACCGAACGTACTTCGATACGCGTCGAGAGGCCACGGGCCGCAGGTACACGAACGAGTGGTGAACGGTTGCGCGCGCTCCATGCTACATAGCAAGGTGCTTCGTAACCAGGTACGAGGCGCTTGTACGAGTTGACCGTCGGGTTACAGACAGCTGTGAACGCACGAGCGTGCTCGAGAATTCCTGCCGTGAAGGCGCGTGCTGTGTCTGACAATTCCATTTCGCCGTTTGGATCGTAGAAGACGTTCGTGTCACCTTTGAAAAGCGACATGTTGGCATGCATCCCAGAACCGTTGACACCGAAGAGCGGTTTCGGCATGAACGTCGCATGAAGGCCATATTTCGCCGCGATTGTCTTGACGACGAGTTTGAACGTTTGGATGTTGTCAGCCGTTGTGACTGCATCCGCATATTTGAAGTCGATTTCGTGCTGTCCTGGAGCGACTTCGTGGTGTGACGCTTCGATTTCGAAGCCCATGTTTTCGAGCTCGATGACGATCTCTTTACGGCAGTTCTCGCCGAGATCGACCGGTGCCAAGTCGAAGTATCCGCCTTGGTCGTTGAGTTCGAGTGTTGGTTGCCCGTTCAAGTCTTTCTTAAAGAGGAAGAACTCAGGCTCTGGTCCGACGTTGAACGCTGTGAAGCCAAGCTTTTGCATGTGCTCGAGGTTACGCTTCAAGCTACCGCGCGGGTCACCGCTGAACGGTGTACCGTCTGGATTATAAATATCACAAATCAAGCGAGCGACTTTTCCGCTGCCATCTGTCCACGGGAAGACAACCCATGTGTTGAGGTCTGGATAGAGGTACATGTCTGATTCCTCGATGCGTACGAAACCTTCGATTGAAGAGCCGTCGAACATCATCTTGTTATCAAGTGCTTTGTCCAATTGGCTGATTGGCACCTCGACGTTTTTAATCGTACCGAGGATGTCCGTGAATTGAAGACGAATAAAGCGTACGTCCTCTTCTTGTGCGATCCGTTTGATGTCTTCTTTCGTGAACGTTTTTCTGGCCATGGTAAAATGTCCCCTCTCACATTGTGTAATGGTTAATGTACTGGCGTCATCGATAAAAACGTGACAACTCACCTTGAATGAGCGACGTCTTATTGAAACGGCCAGCTTCTTGAAGCTGTGTTTTCAATAATTGATGTAACTCTTTTTCAGAGATCTTCGGCGCTTCATTGATCGGAGCTTTTGCGGTTTGTTCCGCTTCTTTGGCAGCCTCGTTGTCGAGCATATGACGAATTGCCGCTAAGTTGAACCCCTGGTCGATGAAATCCTTGATCGCGAGTAGACGTTCGACATCGTTAAAGGAATAGAGCCGTCGTTTCGATTCCGTCCGACTAGGCGAAACCAGACCCTGTTCTTCATAGTACCGAATCTGTCTACCTGTCAGCTGTGTCAAATCTTGAACGATTCCAATCGGAAACAACGGGTTGGAGCGACGAAATTGATCGGCCATCTCATACCCCTCCTTTTCTGTCTCACACTGTGAGAATAATACATGACAACTTACCTGTCAATAGATGTTAAGAAAGTTAACATGACATTTTGGTTACAACTTTTGTGAGATTTTGTCACGGTTAAATGTGACGAGATCTTTCGTCCGCAATTGGCTCAAGGCGAGCATGAGCGCGACCTTAACGTGGGCGTATGTCAAGCCACCTTGAACGTACGCCGTGTAAGGGGCACGGAGCGGACCATCGGCCGACAGTTCGATTGATGACCCTTGAATAAACGTCCCAGCCGCCATAATGACGTCATCCTCGTAGCCAGGCATATAGGCTGGTACCGGCAACGCATGGGCATTGACCGGTGACGCCATTTGGATACTTTGGCAAAACGCGATCATCTTGTCGCGATCGCGGAACGTCACCGACTGAATCAAGTCGGTACGGGGTGTCGTGTAATGCGGGTCGGTCTCAAAACCGAGCAATCCGAGTAGGCTCGCCGTCAAGTGTGCCCCCTTCAACGCTTGGGCGACCGTGTGCGGCGCCATATAAAAGCCTTGATACATTTCTTGGAGCGAATAGAGCGACGGACCGGCCTCGCTTCCGATGCCTGGTGTCGTCATCCGGAACGAGCAACGTTCGACGAGTTCTTTCGTTCCAGCGATATAGCCGCCCGTCTTCGCCAAACCACCACCCGGGTTCTTGATGAGCGAGCCGGCCATGAGGTCGGCCCCGACATGGGTCGGTTCAATCGTCTCGACGAACTCGCCATAGCAGTTGTCGACGAAGATGAAGACGTGCGGATGCGCCGCTTTGATTTTCGCAATCGCCTCTCCAATCTCTTGGACCGGGATGCTGCGACGGTTGGCGTAACCTTTCGAGCGCTGGATGCCGACGAGCTTCGTCTCGGGGCGAATCCGTCCGATGACGGTTTCGACGTCGATTCGGTCCTCTTTCAACTCGATCGTGTCGTAGCCGACTCCGAGTTCTTTGAGCGAGCCACGGCCGTCTCCGCGAATCCCGACGATTTCTTCAAGTGTATCGTACGGCTTGCCGGTAATGTAGAGCAGTTCATCCCCAGGCAACAACACACCGAACAAGGCGATCCCGATGGCGTGCGTCCCGGAGATGATTTGCGGGCGACAGAGTGCGAGGTCGGTGCCGAACACGTCGGCATAAATCGATTCGAGCGTGTCGCGCCCGATATCGTCATATCCGTACCCCGTCGTCGGATTGAAATGAAAGTCCGACACTTTGTGCTTCTTGAACGATTCGAGGACGCGGAACTGATTGAATTCCGCCGTCTCCTCGATCTCTTCAAAATATGGTTTTACCCGTTCTTCCGCTTGTTTTACGAACGGGGCCAATTCATCATAATACGCAATCTTTTCTTGCCACATCATTGTTTCACACCTCAAATTGTTTCAGCGTCGCATATAGACGCGTGTCTTCTCTCATATAACCAACGAGTTCGACCGAACCGTCATCGAGGAAATTCTCCTCGAGCCGGTACATCGACTCTTTCGCCGGATGGTAATGCTCGAACGAACGAACTGGCAAGACGACGTGGACCCGCGTCAAGATGTCGCAGATTTTATCCTCGATTGAGCCGATGAGCCCATCGACGTCAGCCGGGTCGAGCGCCGACATAAGAAGCGGTCCACCGATGAAGTCTTCCGTCAAACGGTCTTTCTTATTGTATACCTCGAGTTGCGGCACCTCACTCGCCCCAAGCTCCGTCAAGACTGAGTTGGTCGTGTCGATTTGGTTCAAGTAGTGCGGGTTCGACGCATCGATGATATGAAGCACGAGGTCGGCCCCGACGACTTCTTCAAGTGTCGAGCGGAACGCAGCGACGAGTTTCGTCGGCAAGTCCCGGATGAAACCGACCGTATCGGTGATGAGTACCTTGCCGCCACGCGGCAGTTCGAGTTCACGGGTGAGCGGATCAAGCGTCGCGAACAGTTCGTCCTGTTCGTACGTATCGGCGTCCGTCAAGCGGTTAAAAATCGTCGACTTCCCGGCGTTCGTGTACCCGACAAGGGCAACTTGGAACACGCGGTTCTCTTTCCGGCGTTCACGGTAACGGTCACGGTGGGCGACCGTCCCTTCGAGCTGTTTCGTGATTTCGTCGATGCGGCGCTTGATGTGCCGGCGATCCGACTCGAGTTTCGTCTCACCTGGTCCTCGTGTCCCGATTCCACCACCGAGACGTGACAGCTGTGTGCCTTGTCCGATTAAACGCGGGAGCAGGTAGTTCATCTGGGCGAGCTCGACTTGGAGCTTCCCTTCTTTCGATTGGGCCCGTCCGGCAAAGATATCTAGAATCAATTGCGTCCGGTCAATCAGTTTCATCTCGTCCGGATCGTTCAGCGAGATGCGAATGTTCTTCGACTGGGCTGGCGACAGCTCGGCGTTGAAGATGACGATGTCCGGCTCGAACTGTTCGATGAGCACCGCGAGCTCCTCGACCTTCCCTTTTCCGATGAACGTGCGGCGGTCGACTTGTTGCCGTTTCTGATCGAGACGGGCGACGACCTCACCTCGTGCCGTATCGACCAATTCGACGAGTTCCCCCATCGATTGATCATATGTCCAATCGTCGACGGTCGGTAATTGACATCCGACGATAATGACTTTCTCTCGTTGCATAAAAATCCCTCATTCCTATAAGTCTCATCCTCCATCTTACCACGAAACGACGAATGGAGAACGTCCGTTTGTGGTACGATATGAGGAGAAGGAGGAACGTCCATGACGAAACGTAGAAAAGAATATCCATTGCCTGAATACATCGAGTCGTACTTGTTCCATCTCGGCGCAAGCGGGCGCCAACCGTCGACGCTGAAACGGTATCGCTACGATTTGATCGATGTGCATAAATACTTTCATGACCATAACGTCGAGCTCGATGCCCCGGAGGCTTGGCTCGCCGTCCCGCTCGAATCGTGGAAGACGTTCGTCAACGACTTCCTGATCGAAGAGAAGCAATACCAACAAGCGACGGTCGCCCGAATCGTCACCGTCATCAATAGCCTGACCGTCTTCTTGAATCCGCTCCGAAAAAAGATGCTGACATACGCGCAGCCGGCCCATACGCTCACCGTCGACCAGATCGCCTTACCCGCTGAGTTCAGCAAGCTCGTCCGAACGATTCGCTCGAAAAGCGGGTTGAGTGAGAATCAGCTCCAGGCGCACCCGTATCTCGTCAATCGAAACGAGCTGATCGTCACGCTGTTCTATAAATACGGACTCCGGGTCCACCATATCATCCGTCTCCGGATGAATGACCTGCATCTCGCGAGCCAAGAGTTCGACGTCTATGACCGGCTCGGCAACCGCTTCTCATTAAAGCTCAGTCAAGAAGACCAGACGCTTCTCATGAACTATTTGGCCGACATCCCGACGCCCGTCCGTCCGCGTTGGTATTCGGACGATCCCGTCTTCGTCTCGTTCGACTTCTCGCGGATGACGTTCCGCTGGGTGTATGCGAAGAATCAACCGAAGCAGCTTACGATCGTCATGATCACGAAGATGATGCGCCAATTGAACGAACGGAGCGGTCTCACCCGCTCGGTCACACCGTCGATGCTTCGCAATGCCCACGTTTTGAAGACGTACGCGACCGACATGACGTCACTCGAGCGCATGAACGTGACGTGTATGCATAAAGAGTCTTCACTCCGGCGCTATGAGCAGGCGTATGCAGAGTTCGGCGCGACGCTCTATGAATCAGGGGGAGTTACCCCGTAACCAGTCGTCATCTTTGAAGGTGACGGCTTTTCTACTTGATGATCAGAAAGGTGGGTGTCCCATGTTTTATCAGAAAATCCAGTCCGCCCTCATCAGTTTATTCATCATCCCTTTCGTGTTGCCATTCCTATTTCCCGATGCCCTCGAGTTGTCGTATGGGCCAAGTGTGGCGATCTATTTGCTTTATGCCATTCCGATAGTGTTCACCTACGGGACGTTCATGTCTCTAATTTCTGAGTATAACAGCCAAAAGACGCCATTCCGTTCAAAACGGATGACGTCTTTGGTGTTTCACCTTATAGCTGGTTGGTTGTTCGTGATTCCATATGGACTGTTATTCGACCTATCCATCTTCGAGACAGGCTTCTTTAATTTCGCATCGTTACTCGGAGTATCAAGTGCCCTCGTCTTCTATATGGTCGACCAACTGCTTGGTCATCATTTCAGAACGCTTTAGTCAGTGGGCCCACTCATCTCGCAACAAGCCGTACACGACATGGTCGACATAACGGTCATAGAGCCACTCCGCGTTCCGGAGCACCCCTTCTTCGAGAAAACCGAACCGTTCCGGCAAGGCCCGACTCTTCACATTTCCAGTCGCGACCCGAATCTCGATTTTATCAAGTTTCAAGTCACGGAACCCGTAGTCGATGACCGTCTCGAGTGCTTGGCTCATGATGCCCTTGCCTTGAAAGTCTTGGCCGAGCCAATAGCCGACCGTGCCGCACTTGATGCCCCGGTCGATGTCGTTGAAACCAATCGTCCCAGCGAGCTCGCCCTGATACACAATCGCGAACGATTTCGGATAGCCGCCGGTCTCCATCAACCCTTTAATCCGCCCTTCGATATTTTTTCGCGAATCGTCGACCGTCTCAGTGTAATCGAGCCAACCGAGCCACTCGCGAAGATATGGCTTCGACGCCATCGTCAATTGGAACAACGCCTCCGCGTCGTCGACGGTGAACATCCGTAAATGAAGCTGATCATTGATGTCATAGCGTAACATGTCGTTTCCCCCGTTCACTTTCCAATTATTGTGCTCTTCATCATTTTATCGTAAACTATTTGTAAATAATTTGAAAGCGGTGAAAGTATGTAAGTCGACATCATGTCATCCACCCAAAATTGAATACTTCTGGAGGAGAGTCATGATGAAGTCGTTTTACCTGCTGTTGGTCAGTCAATGGCTGGCCAATATCGGCGACGTGCTCTATATCGTCGCCTTGATCGCTTTGTTATATCAACAGACCGGTTCCGCCCTGGCCGCCGCCAGTTTCCCGATTGCCGTCACGATCGGCATGACCGCGAGCGGTCTGTTCTTTGCCCGTGTCTTGTCTCGGTTCACCCTCGGTCAGACGTTGCTTGTCACCCAACTGTTGAAGACGGTCTTGCTTGGGGCCGTCATCTGGTCGGAGTCGATTCTCGTCCTCGGACTCGTCGTGCTCATCGCCTTCTTGGACGGGTTCGCCCGACCGGTCCAGGCGTCGTTCATCCCACGGCTGAAGACGAATCGCCAACAAGCGAACAGTCTCGTCCAAGGGTCGAACCAATTCGTCCAGCTGGCGATGTGGCCGCTCGGGACGATTCTTGTCGCTTCTTTCTCGAGCGCACTCGCTCTGACGATTGCGTTGATATTGTTCATGCTCTCGACGCTCGTCACGCTTCGCTTCGTCCGTTCACTCGATCGCGACGTGACGGTAGAAGATGGCGAATCAGACATTTCCCTCAGAGACAGCCTCGCCATCGTGCGAACGGCACCTCACGCTCGATTAATCACGGTGTTCGTCACGTTCGAATCGTTCGTCAGCACGCTCTGGATCTCGGCGCTCCTGCTTGTCTATCTAGAACGCCACCTCTACATCGACACAGGGTGGTGGGGCATGATGAACGCGAGCTTTTTGGTCAGTATGATTCTGGCCAGTGCGTATCTGTATCGCGCTCAACGCAACAGTTCGCTTGGGATCAGCTCTATGCTGTCGGTCGGAGCGGCCTTGTTGTTTGGCGTGACGTCTCATATCGCGTTCGCGCTCATCGCGCTCGCGATTCAAGGGTACGCCACCCAGCTCCGCATCATCCAGACGAACACCGTGCTCCAAGAAATGACACCGACCTCGCAACTTCCGTACGTCTATAGCGTCCAACAGACGGCCTACACCCTCGCCTTCAGCATCGGCAGCCTGACGTTCGGAATGCTTGCGGACGGATTGCCGATTGCCATTGTTTATTTGATTGGGGCAGGTTTGACCGTCCCGCTCGTCTGGCTCGGTCGACAAATCGATTTGACGGACGATGTGGCTCAATCCGCATAACAAGACAGCGCCTTCTCAGTCAGAAAGGGCGCCTGTTTGCTATTATGCGTACTTCTTACGACTTTTCGTAATAATGCTGCCCACCAAAATAGAAACTCGGGCTACCACGACGGATACACTTCAACCCGATCGCCGCCTCGACAGTCGGATCCGACATCGTGATGATTTCGAGGACCGTATCCAAACCGTATATCCGATAGTGACAAAATGTAACGACGTCCGGTTTGATGTCTTCCCACAATTGGAAACGTGTTTCTTGGAGCTGCTCGAGATAGCCTGACCTTATGTAACGAACGATTTGATTTCCTTCACATTGGTCGTGAGACGTGATCACCACCCCATCGGCATACGATTCATCGATGACTTCCATGTAGATGATGTCTTCAAAGCAGAGTTTCACGTTCACCATCTCGCTTTGTGGATGAATCCCATTC
Organism: Exiguobacterium sp. SL-10; assembly: GCF_004337025.1. NCBI lineage: Bacteria > Bacillati > Bacillota > Bacilli > Caryophanales > Exiguobacterium > Exiguobacterium sp. SL-10. Next base: position 238,528 of record NZ_SJUP01000003.1, read on the forward strand.
GCCTCGAGCCGCTCACGGAAGGAGGCATTCCTCTTCCTAGGATGGTCGAAGAGCTGTAAATTGAATGTCAGGTGTTTAGAACCGATGTCATAATCAAAAGCAAACACGTGCATCATCCCGTCATACAGGAACAAATCTTCAAATCTCATTGGAAATCACCTCTCCAGGATTTTTATACTGAAACACACCGTACCCTTCTCCTTGCGTGAAATCGTCTCCGATGAACAGTGAGACGGTTTCTGTCTTGGTCGGGATGAGGAATCGAATGCCTTCCCACTCTTCAGATAGGTTTACTAATGAGACAAGCTGATGCAAGGCGTGTTCTGAAAGTTGTGAGACATCACAGCTCACCTTATACGTCTTCGACCACATCCATTTCCCGATGCGTTCTATCGAATGGTCGCATCCCGTTCGTTTCGCCCAAATTTCAAAACCGGACAAAAATTCATTCTTTGATGAAACGATATGAAATGATTGAGCGCCAAGCGTAACCAATAAATAAGTAATGAATGAGGTAGGTTCTTTCAACTTCGGTAAATAAAACTCTCTCCACTGGCTGTCCCGCAAATTGTCCCACGAAAAATCATAAAGTGATTCCATTTTTGCAGAGAATGAATCCGGATAATGAAATGTCTGACTATGTGCTAATAAATAATCAAGGAAGGAAATATCATGTCCGGCTAGCTCGATGGACACAACTTTTTCTGTATGTAGCTTCCGATGATACGGGTCATACAAAAAGACTAGTTTTTCATTCGAATAGATGCCAATCGGTAACGTCAAATCGATCCATCGAAGCTGAAGCAATTCCGGCTTCGTCACATGTAAGTTCAGCTCTGAAAAATCTGTCACACGGTAAGAATCATGCGGCAGACCATCAGACCAAATCGTTTTGAGTTGAAACAAATCAATCGTCTGGAACGTCTGCGCGTGTAGCTGCTGAACATTCACCTCATCAAAGTTCATCGCACATTCCCCTTTCGCTAAATGAATTATAAATAGATGACGAAAAATATCTTATACTGATAAAAACTGCTGAAACGGAGTGAAGAATCATGGCCAACCTCTCAACTGAAGACAGAAACGAGTTATTCGCTATTCTCGAAGCACGTTTTCACACCCACATCGAGCGACACCCCGATATCGTCTGGTCAGACGTGTTAACGAAGCTGGAGACAGATTCGAACAAGCTCATCACACTCTCTGAAATGGAGCGGACCGGCGGCGACCCTGATGTGATTCGACTTCCGAACGGTGACCTCGCCTTTTGCGACTGCTCACCGGAAAGTCCGAGTGGCCGACGCAGCCTATGCTATGACGATGCGGCGTTAGCGGCACGAAAGAAAAACAAACCGGATGGGAGTATCGTCGCATCAGCCGAGAAGATGGGAATCGAGCTACTCGACGAAGCAACGTATCGCCATCTGCAGACGCTCGGCTCATTTGACTTGAAAACGTCGAGTTGGATATTAACCCCGGAAGCGATTCGTCAAAAAGGCGGCGCCTTGTTCTGCGACCGCCGCTATGACCAGATCTTTGTCTATCATAATGGTGCCGATTCGTATTATGCGGCCCGTGGATTCCGCGGGATGCTCATCCTCTAAGCAAGGCTACGCGCCTTGCTTTTTTATGTAAAAAGCCAATTGAAGAAAACAGGAACATATTTGACGAAGAAGAGACTTACGAAAAAGAGCGAGGGTACTTTTAGCAACCACATGTACCAGACGGTGTCTTTACGCATCCAAAACAGAATGATGGCGTGAAGCAGCGCATTCTGTGTGACGTTTGATCCGTGCATCATTTGACTTAACAAAGCTCCCCATCCAGGGAATGAATCTATACCAAACGATGCCGTGAAATCCGGCGATGTATCATATTTAATGCGTACGTACCACGCCATGGCGTAAAGAGAAACAAAGAACGAAGCGACAATCGTCATCACTAAAAACGTTAGAAACTCTTTCCACGACTCCACATCGAGGTAAAACACAATGAATAAAGTTACACTTGCAAACATAACTTGAATGATAAAAGCTGGAGAAATGGTCAGTACAGAAAACTCTTCTGCTGTCAGAAATGATCCAGCAACTAAACTTCGGCTATACTCTATCATCTGTATCTCATCTCACGTATGTAAGAAATAATCGCATCATACAATTCTATGTAAAGTACTATTCCCATCACAATCCCGAAGAGCAATAGAAGAGCTCCTAAGTGCTTCGTTGTCATGCGGACCAAGATCACATGAAGCACAATTGTTCCAATGATACTGTCCACTGTCGCACCGTCCCCTGAGACGGCCTGTTTTGGTTTAAGTAACAAATACATGCCGGCGGTAGATAAAATGATGCCTAGACAGACGATTAAAAATAGGTCAATTGCTAACATCTTTCTTGTGACTCCCTTTTATGTAAATTTGGTAGTTGAAATAAAAACAATGAAATCTGAGTGCTTTCTCGTTCAAATTTTAGAGTCTGTCCACCAAAATGTCTACCAAAATTTTCAAATGAATGAACGGTTGGGCATGATGGTTTATCTCACGTCCATCTCACTACAACAAAAAAACTGCAGACGATTTGATATGCTCCCCAATAGGTAGACAGATAAAATAACAAATCTGTTTATCTGATTGGGGAGTGTTTTTTTATGGCGAGAAGTCGGCATTCGATCGAACAAAAACTGGCTGCGCTGCGCATGGTGGA
>NZ_SJUP01000040.1:0-421 GCF_004337025.1 Exiguobacterium sp. SL-10
GTCTGAATATGGGGGGCCCATCCTCCAAGGCTAAATACTCCTGACTGACCGATAGTGAACCAGTACCGTGAGGGAAAGGCGAAAAGAACCCCGGCGAGGGGAGTGAAAAAGAACCTGAAACCGTGTACGTACAAGCAGTGGGAGCACGCTTAGGCGTGTGACTGCGTACCTTTTGTATAATGGGTCAGCGACTTATATTCTGTAGCAAGGTTAACCGAATAGGGGAGCCGAAGGGAAACCGAGTCTTAACTGGGCGTTAAGTTGCAGGGTATAGACCCGAAACCCGGTGATCTAGCCATGGGCAGGTTGAAGGTTGGGTAACACTAACTGGAGGACCGAACCGACTAATGTTGAAAAATTAGCGGATGGCTTGTGGCTGGGGGTGAAAGGCCAATCAAACCGGGAGATAGCTGGTTCTCCC
>NZ_SJUP01000041.1:0-419 GCF_004337025.1 Exiguobacterium sp. SL-10
GCTTTGTTCAGTCAGGACAGACCTACCAAGTCCACGCCGATCACCTGGGCACCCCGAAGGCACTGACCGACGTCAGCGGCCAAGTCGTTTGGAAGGCGTGCTACAGCCCGTTCGGTAAGGCCAGCATCATCATCCAGGGGCCAACCTTCAACCTGCGATTCCCAGGACAGTATTACGACGCGGAGACCGGGTTCCACTACAACTGGCGGCGTTACTACGACCCAGCGACCGGGCGGTACATTACCAGCGACCCTCTTGGCCTGATCGATGGAGTAAACACCTACGGGTATGTGCATGGAAACCCTATGTCCAATACCGACCCGACGGGTGAATTTGCGTTTGTTGGTGCAGGTATTGGAGCTGGGTTGGAGCTACTTAGCCAACTAATCGAAAATAATGGGAGTTGGAAATGTGTTAGT
>NZ_SJUP01000042.1:0-416 GCF_004337025.1 Exiguobacterium sp. SL-10
ATAAAAAAGGGGGAGAGATAAGAGAGGGAGGGAAAAATATAAACATAAGAGGGTAATGAAGTGGGCTTTTGAAGCCCACTTCTTAGTTCATATTTCCCTTCAGAAGACTGCCTCTATCATTTTGTACATTTACTGAAAACCCATAATTTGCATTGTTTATAACCAGGAGCCCTTACATTCAATGTCCAACATGACTCCTTTGATTTTCATCTAATATTTCAAACAATGTTTTGTACTTTAATACGATTTCGTGGTCATCGACTTTATGGCCTGAATTGAAAAAGGTGATTGAGCCTGAGCCTTTACCAAGCTGGTTACGCTCTGCAAGTATTTTCTTCAACTGTTTTGCAGTACCGACGCTGCCTGAAATAATATCAACTTTTTTTCCAAACAGTTTTTCAAAACTGTTTTTGAAA
>NZ_SJUP01000043.1:0-415 GCF_004337025.1 Exiguobacterium sp. SL-10
GGCCGTAACCGCGGTCTGGCAGCAGGCGCGGATGTGAGCTTCGGCACTTATGGTCTGAAAGCTGTTGGCCGTGGTCGTCTGACCGCACGTCAGATCGAAGCAGCACGTCGTGCTATGACCCGTGCAGTTAAGCGTCAGGGTAAAATCTGGATCCGTGTGTTCCCGGACAAACCTATCACTGAAAAGCCTCTTGAAGTGCGTATGGGTAAAGGTAAAGGTAACGTGGAGTATTGGGTTGCCTTAATCCAGCCGGGTAAAGTCCTGTATGAAATGGACGGCGTATCAGAAGAGCTTGCTCGTGAAGCATTCAAGCTGGCAGCAGCTAAACTGCCTATCAAAACCACCTTTGTAACTAAGACGGTGATGTAATGAAAGCGAAAGAGCTGCGCGAAAAAAGCGTTGAAGAGCTGAACAC
>NZ_SJUP01000044.1:0-415 GCF_004337025.1 Exiguobacterium sp. SL-10
GTATTGCACATTACATTTATTATCTGGCTACGGATAACATCAGAATTATTACTCACGATGATACGGTTTTGTTATTAAGAGGAACCAGGAACCTGTTAAAAGTTAGTACGACCAAGAACCCTGCTAAAATAAAAGAGGCCGCATTGCTTCATATTTGCGGAAAATCTACATTTCGGGAATACTGTTCAACACTGGCAGGCGCGGGCGTTTTCCGGTGGGTTACTGATGTTAATCATAACAAACGCAGTTACTACGCCATTGATAATACGCTTTTATATATTGAAGATGTAGAAAATAATAAACCATTAATCTAGCTAAAGTTGGATACTTAAGAAATGCTTCATAATTCAGTAAGGCATTAGCATAATGGAAATAAAAGTGCAGAGACTATCTCTATAGATGATTAATACTGTCT
>NZ_SJUP01000045.1:0-413 GCF_004337025.1 Exiguobacterium sp. SL-10
GTGTTAATCGCCCGGGCTGCTTTGCCGAATATCTGGTGATCCCGGCATTCAACGCCTTCAAAATCCCCGACAATATTTCCGATGACTTAGCCGCAATTTTTGATCCCTTCGGTAACGCCGTGCATACCGCGCTGTCGTTTGATCTGGTGGGCGAAGATGTGCTGGTTTCTGGTGCAGGCCCGATTGGTATTATGGCAGCGGCGGTGGCGAAACACGTTGGTGCACGCAATGTGGTGATCACTGATGTTAACGAATACCGCCTTGAGCTGGCGCGTAAAATGGGTATCACCCGTGCGGTTAACGTCGCCAAAGAAAATCTCAATGACGTGATGGCGGAGTTAGGCATGACCGAAGGTTTTGATGTCGGTCTGGAAATGTCCGGTGCGCCGCCAGCGTTTCGTACCATGCTTGAC
>NZ_SJUP01000046.1:0-410 GCF_004337025.1 Exiguobacterium sp. SL-10
TTAAAAGAGTGCTTTTGCCTGAGCCATTTGGCCCTAAAATTCCTATAAAAGCTTGGTTTTTAAGTTCTAAATGAATATTTTTTAGTAAATCTTTTTGGTGATAAGCAAAGCTTAAATCATGTATTTTTAGCATTATAAAAATCTCCTAGCGCTTAAAGCCAAGTATAAAAAAATAGGAGCTCCAAAAAATGCAGTTAGAATTCCAATCGGAATTTGCACAGGAGCTAAAAGAGTTCTTGCTAAAGTATCACAAATAAGTAAAATAATCCTCCAAATGCTGTACATAAAGGGATAACTAAGGCATTATTATAATTTTTAAGCAAAAGTCTTATAGCATGAGAAATGAAGAAGCCAACAAAGCCTATAAGTCCGCTAAAAGCAACCGCAAAAGATACAGCCAAGGAGGAGAC
>NZ_SJUP01000047.1:0-409 GCF_004337025.1 Exiguobacterium sp. SL-10
GTCACGATGAGCAAACAACTCACCGCGCAAGCACCTGTTGATCCCATCGTTTTGGGAAAAATGGGTTCGTCTTACGGTATTCGTGGGTGGCTCAGAGTGTTTTCTTCCACCGAAGACGCCGAAAGCATTTTTGACTATCAGCCCTGGTTTATCCAGAAGGCGGGTCAGTGGCAGCAAGTCCAGCTGGAAAGCTGGAAGCACCACAATCAGGACATGATCATCAAGCTGAAAGGCGTTGACGATCGTGATGCGGCGAACCTGCTGACGAATTGTGAAATTGTCGTGGATTCATCGCAGCTGCCTCAGCTTGAAGAGGGGGACTACTACTGGAAAGACCTGATGGGCTGCCAGGTAGTAACCACTGAAGGCTACGATCTCGGTAAAGTCGTCGATATGATGGAAACCGGAT
>NZ_SJUP01000048.1:0-407 GCF_004337025.1 Exiguobacterium sp. SL-10
ATTATCATTATATCCATATTAAATCCTAAAATGCTATTTTTTAGCTTCCATGTGAGGATTTAGCATATTTGATGGAGTTAAAATTTCATCAATTTGTTCTTTACTTAAAAGCCCTCTTTCAAGCGCAATATCAGCCACTCTTTTTCCAGTGTTCATTGCCTCTTTAGCTATAGAAGCTGAATTTTCATAACCAATATAAGGATTTAAAGCTGTTACTATACCTACTGAATTATAGACAAAGTCTGAACAAATTTTTTCATTTGCGGTAATACCATCTATACATTTATCAGCTAAAGTATACATTGCTTTTTCTAGCATTACAACAGAATTAAATAAGCTATATGCTACAACTGGTTCAAAAACATTAAGTTGCAATTGTCCACCCTCACAAGCAAAAGTTACAGTTA
>NZ_SJUP01000049.1:0-406 GCF_004337025.1 Exiguobacterium sp. SL-10
ATTCAGGACTAATTTCACGTAAACTTGGTGCTTTAAAGGCTTTCGCCACGCCCCCTTTTAAAGTGAATTCATCCGTTAAATGATAAACGGCATAGGCTCTTGGGCTCCAGTGATTACCGTAATATTCGTGATCATCAAGACGCACACCGCCAGTTAACGCGAGGTTGTCTGTTACGCTATATTCATCTTCAATAAATAAAGCTTTTTGATCAGCCGTAATTGTTGATTGTTTTATTTCTTTTCCACCAAGAGACGATTCATCTTTTAAACGTGAATATTGATATTGCCCCCCAAAAGTCATCACATTTGAAGGTAAAAAAGCGGTAAATTTTGCATCATAAACAGTATTGGTAATTTCAGGGCGACGTGCTTCGTAATATTTATAGCTATTCCCAGTTGCCTTATC
>NZ_SJUP01000004.1:0-235630 GCF_004337025.1 Exiguobacterium sp. SL-10
TCCATCGCGTCGAAATCATACATAGTGATGACGACAGTCATCGGATGAGGAACCGGAAATCATTGTTTTCGGCAGAAGTGTAAAAGGCAAACGAGCAAAAAGTGTCAAAATCAACTTGACGTCTACAGAGGATTGTCAGACGAGCAAATTGCAATCTTACTAGCGAGTATTTTAGGCGATGGAGAGATTACAAAATGTTATCCGTACGATCGCCGTATTAACAACAGTTATCGAGAGCATTTTAGTATGGGGCAATTAAGTTATCGGCAATGGAAACACAGAAAACTCCCGGACCTACTTTACTTACGGGGTAACAACCTTGTATCACGTTCAATTCCACTCATGACAAAGTTGTTCCCTCACTTCTATCCGAACAATAAAAAGCATATTCCGTTCGAACTACTCGATGGCGTGCATCATCCCGCATTTTTACTCACGCTTTATCTTGATGATGGTTCACTTCTACTCAGCAAACGATTTAATCATCGAAAAAAAGAGATCCAATTCACGCCGCATATCGCCTTGTATCTACAAGCATTCTCAAAACAGCAGTTAGAACAGCTAGCCATATTTTTATGTGAACGCTTCGCTGTCAACGTCAGAATCTCAGGTACACCGAGCGGGACGGGATACTATCTGAAAACGACCAAAGTGACAGATACGTTTCAAATCCTCGACCTCTTGCATCCATATCTTTTGGAATTACCAGCCTTCTCATATAAGCTGGATTGGAAAACACGTCTCACCTCCGAAATCGAACACTACAAATCAACACATCCTGACTACACAGTTAGGGTATCCATTCCTGCCCGTCCGTATTCAAATGACGAAATTGCTTCATTGATTGAGTGGAAGCTTCGAGGTGTCACTGACCGAGAAATTGCCTGTAGACTTAACCGAACATACTGGTCAGTTGTTTATAAGTGGCGAGACGTGAAAAACCGTGAAGCATAAGCTCCACGGTTTTTAGTATAACTTTTAAATAGTCAATCGCTATATTAACGGAGCAATTGAAGTACAGCTTGCGGCTGTTGGTTTGCTTGCAGATAACCATATCTTTCAATATGGACCAGACTATATCTTCACCCTTTTACAATTTTAATATAAAGTCATAAATTATTGTAAAGTAGGGGCTGGGCACTTCCCTCGCCGTTGTCGAGGTACGGATCTCATAACCATGGACGTGAAGTCGGTAGGTCGTACATCCTAGTCGTTGAACCTTCATCACAGTTTCCTGACAGATGCTTGGCTGCTGATTGTCCAATCCCTTCCTTTTTTCATAACGCTCACGTTCACCGTTTCCAGTCACGTTGTCGTAAGGAGGGCTCTAAGGAGTTCCAGCAATTCACCCAGTGGTACTCTTATCCGTTACCAGATAAGACGCCCGTCAATTCTTACCGAAGGAGTTGAAGCACTGCCTGCGGTGCAGAGTTGGCTTGAGCTAACATTGCTTGTGAAGCTTGGTTGAGGATGTTGTTCTTCGTGAAGTTCATCATCTCTTTCGCCATGTCAACGTCACGGATGCGTGACTCAGCAGCTTGAAGGTTTTCCGAAGTTACGTTCAAGTTGTTGATTTTGTGCTCGAGGCGGTTTTGTTGTGAACCGAGAGTTGAACGAGCCGTGTTAATGTCATCGATTGCACCTTCGATGTTTGCAGTAGTCGATGCAGATGTTAATGCAAGAGCAGCCTGTGCAACACCGATTTCAAATGAGTCTGTATCATCATCACTGACAATTACATCGATTGCGGCAGTGAATACAGCTGTTCCGTTGAAATCTGTATCTGAAATGATTTTGTCAGCTTCTAAGCCTAATTGGTTCATCTCAAGATCAAGGTTAGCTACATCTTCAGTATTGTAAGTTTCATTTGCTTTTTGAACAGAGAGCTCTTTCATACGTGTCAAAATCGAACTAACTTCGTTCAACGCACCTTCAGCAGTTTGGATGTAAGAAATGCCATCCTGCGCGTTACGTGATGCTTGTTCAAGACCACGAATTTGCCCACGCATTTTTTCAGAGATTGAAAGACCTGCCGCATCATCGCCAGCACGGTTGATGCGTAAACCTGAAGACAATTTTTCCATTGCCTTACCTGTTTGTGTAGTGTTTGCTGACATGTTACGGTGTGCGTTCATAGCGTTTAAGTTGTTGTTGATAATCATTGTAATTTCCCTCCATAGGTTTGAGTTTTTTCCGCTCTTCCAAATCCATTTGTCCGAGCATACAAGGCTTAGGCCGGCCCCTCACCTTGTATTAGTTGGAACGTTTTATCGTTTCCACACTCTATATCGGAATGATAGGGACAATGTTTAGTGATGTCTCAATTTTTTTATTGTTTTTTTAACCAGTCAATTACACGATCTTGACTAAGCTTGCTTCCACCGTCCTTGATTCGGCTAATTCGTTCCACTACACATCCCGAACCTTCATTTCGGACGTAAATTCGCCCAGGCAATCCAATATTAGTACCCCATTCGCACTCGTAATAGTGATGCTCTTTAGTTCTAACAATATTTCGACGATACTTCGGTTTTCCCATTCGATATGCAATTTCCATCTCAATCAGTCCTACTTCTAAGCTCATTCGTTCGCTTGGGTCTTTCAATTGTCTGTAGTCCTTGTAGAAAGTAGGAGAAAGTTTTACATATTGAAATATTTTATCGAATCCTCGCTCCATCCTTTGTTCTAAATCCATTTTCTTTTTTAATTCACTTGTCGTTGTTTCCCGCTCAAAAAATATTTCAGCTCGTTGCGCAATTAAATTCTCGTACTCAATCTGTAATCGCTCACGCTCGTTCCACTCTTCATTCAACCAATTCTCAAGTTCATGCATTTCGGCTCTTTGACTAGTCACGATTTCCCTTTCATTCTCTAACTGAGAGATGTACGTATTCATCTCATCTTTGTACTTTGTTAATAGACCGTATAATTGTTCACGCTCCGAAATGACTTTCTCATATTCAAGTTTCATGTGCTTAATATCACTGAGATACTCGGTGGCACGCAATTTTTCTTGTTCTAGTAATTCTTCAAATTCACGATTTTTATTATTCTCTTGATACATTTCACGGTCGATTTCTTCTGTCCGTTCTGTCACTTGAAAAAGTTGATCGGTCAACGTTTTAATGAGATGTTCGTAGTGTCGAACTGTGCTTTCACTTGCAGCTTCTTCAAGCTTCGCTTTATAGGTTTGAAGCAATTTAGTCGTTCGTTGGTGTTCTTTTTGAACTTTTAGTCGTTCTTCTTGAAGTTCTTTTAACATTATTTTAGATTGGTTCAAGCGATATTGAGTTTCACTAATTATCTTCTTTGATTGATTTAATGTCTCTTCAAGCTTTTGTACTTTAACATTCTTTTCATCTAATTGTTTTTGCTGTGCCTGAACGTGACGTAGCAATTTTCCTACTATTTCATTTTTCTCTTTTAAAGAATTCGAGAGGTCATTCATTCGTTGCTGGTTCTTGTTAGAGTCTTTGTCTTTCAATTTTTGTTGCAAAGATTGAATTGTTTTTTGGTTCAATTCTTCTTTCTTTTTCAAAGACTCTAGCAGACGATTCTGTTTATCAATCGTTTGACTTTGTTCAATCCACTTGTCTTTTAGCTTCGTACCCTTTTCATCCAAGTGATCAATCCATTTGTCTATAAACTGAGATGTTTCTTTGGAGTATTTTTCTATTCTTTCTTTCCATATGTCGATAGACTCATTCAAATGATATCCCTCATTATTTTTATGTACTACATTTCTAATTCTATTCTATACCAAAAAAATATCATATTGATTAATTTTACATAATTAGGTAAATATATATTTAATAAATAGAAAAGCGACCCATCTCTGGGTCGCTCCTCCTTACGCTTCTACCTTCACTTGCTCCGTCTCGTTCTGCAAACTCTCCGCGACCCGGACGAGCTCCGTCATCGCGCCGTTCACTTCACCGAGACTCGCCGCCTGTTGGCTCGCCGCTGACGTGACTTCCGTCGCGTAGCGTGACGCCTCTTCGACCATGCCGACAATGCCGGCCGAGTTCGTAACGACCGAGTCGATCTGGCCGCGCGATTCATCCAAGAGCGCATCGACCGAATGGACGTGGCTGTACACTTCGTTCGCCGAATTGTGGATCGATGCGAACGCACCACCCGCCTTCTCGACGAGACCGACACCCGTCTCCACTTCCGCTTTCACGTTCGCCATCGATGACGACGTGTCGCCAACCAAACGCTTGACGTCGACAATCAAATCGGTGATCTCTTGCGTCGAGTTCGCCGTCTGTTCGGCGAGCTTCTTGACCTCGGCCGCGACGACCGCGAATCCACGTCCATGTTCACCGGCCCGAGCTGCTTCAATCGATGCGTTCAAGGCAAGTAAGTTCGTCTGCGCTGAGATGTCGCTGATGACGTCCGTGATGCGCGAGATCTCGCCTGTCATTTCTGTCAACTTGCTGTTGAGCGTCGACGACTGCTCGACCTTGCCGGCGATCGCATGCATCGCATCGACCGACGACGAGGCGAGGCCTTTGCCGCTCTCTGCCTCTTGTTGCATCTCACTCGCTGATTCGAGTGCCGAGCCCATCTCGTTTCGGATGTTCTCCATCGTCCGAGCGACGGCACCGAGTAAGTCCATCGAGCTGTATGTCGCGTTGACGTTGTCCTCAAGCATCTTGTTCAAGGCGTCCATCGCTTGGCGAATGTTCTCGCCGGCGATATTCCCTTCTTGAACCGCTGCCGCGATTTCTTGTGCCGAACCGGTGAGCTGGTCCGCCGTGTAACGCATGTTCGTTCCTTGTTCCCGCAGATGTCCGACCATGTTGTCCATCGACAGGAGCAGACGCCCCATCTCCGAACGGTCTGTCGTCGTCTCGCTCGCGAACACGACCGTCAAATCGCCGTTCCCGACCTCGACCGCCTTATCCGACGCCGATTCGATCGCCTTGAGCGGGCGACGGGCGATCAAGTAGATGACAGCGCCACCTAAACCTGAGATGAGCAAGGCCACGGCCGTCCCGACAAGCATGACCTGTCCTTTCGCCATCTCAAGCTCTGTGAGCAGCAAGAGCGTGATCAAGCCGACCGCTCCGCCCGTAATAAAGGATGTGACCAAAATCCAAGCGAGCAGTTGGGTCGTAAAGTTTTTGAATAGCTTCACTATGAGTTCCTCCTCTGTGTAATTCATCACTTTCTATATCGTCCAATCGCCCGCTTTTGTATAGCGTTTTCAGTTGAAGTTTTGGTCAATGAAAAAACGCCCTCGTCTCCGAGAGCGTTCATATCAAAATCGATCGTCTTCTTTTGTCATGTGCACCTGTTCGCGCGGTGTCATGAGCGCGTCGATTGCGAGCGCGAGCGCGGCCGCCCAGTGCAACATCATGCCGAGGAACGGGATGAACCCGAGCACCGACGCCGTGATGCCGACGATCGGTCCGACCGAAATCCGCTTCAGCCGCGTGATCGACAAGACGAGCACCACGATGTGGAACACGAGCATGAACCCGAGCGGCGTGTAACCCATACTGATGATGAACAGTCCACCGAGTGCCGGGATGCCGAGGAGCGCCTCGAAGGCGGCACCCATCCATTTCAAATTTCGAACCATTTGTCTCACCTCACAGTTCTAACAAATAGAATTCATAGCCGCCATTTTCAGCGAACCCGGCCCGCTTGTAAATCTCGAGCGCGGCCTTGTTCTCCGTCTCGACGTCGAGCTCGAGTTTCGTCCGGCCCATGCGGAACAGTTGTTGGACCATCTGCTTCAACATCTTCGTACCGTAGCCCTTGCCTTGCTCGTCCGCCTTGACACCGAACGCGTGGATGCTGCCGGCATCTTCGCCTGACAGGAGCGCGCGGATGACGCCGACGGAACGGCCATCGACTTCACCGATATACGTCACACGGTCCGGCGTGTCGATCTGCTGGTAGATGTTCTCCGTCACGTCGAGCGGGTCCCCGAACGCTTCAGATAACGTCTCGATGATGAGCGGACGATCGGCATCGGTCGCCTCGCGGAGCGACACCTCGTCCGGCTTCAAGAACAACTCGGCTTTTTTGAGCACCAAATTGTATTCCGAGAACTGATACGCCGCACCGATGTGGTCGATGACCGCCTTGCCGTCCTTCGACTTCCGGTCGATGACGAACGTGAACGCCTCGCAGCCGTTCTCCTTCGCGTCACTTTTCGCCGCCTCAAAGAGCGTCGCGAAGACGCCTTGTTTCCGATAGTCCGGATGGACGAGCGCGTTCACCTCATACTCGTTCGGGAGGTATGGGAAAAGCACCATATAGCCGACGAGTGTATCGTTGTCATAGACGGCGTAGTCGTTCTGACCGATTGACACGTGTCCGAGTTTCACGTCAATCTTGTCAAAGTCATTGACCGCCGCCTCGAGCGCTGCGACTTGGTCTGCCTGTCTCACTTCTTCTACTGTCCAATTCATGAAATCACCTCACGTCATATTGTAGCACAATCGAAAAAGCCCGCCGTAGCGGGCGGACTTACAACGTCCGGAACTCGAGCTCCGGGAGCGTCTCGAGCAGCTCCGCGATCTCGTCCGTGTGTGCCTCGGCACCCGGGACGGCCTCGGTCGGTTCGACCCAGAAGAACGTCTTGTCGCTCGCACCGAGGTAGTTGCCATAGCCGACTTCCTCTGCGAACGCCTCTTCTGATAGTTCACGGTCAATCAAGTCTAAATGGAACAACAACTGGTCGTCGCCGTCCTCGACGTTATAGTAGAGGTCGAACGTGCCGTAGCTGTTCTTGTCGCCGATATCGACGACATCCTGCGCCTTCTCGATATAGACGTCTCCACGCTCAATCGCCTCGACGATCTTCGACGGGAGAATGATCTCATAACCGAGCTCACGGTCACGAATTGTCTGCGTCGTGTCGTCCGTCCGCCCCCGGGACGAGACGACACCGACCGTTGCGACGAGGGCACCCGTCACGCCGAGCGCGACGGCCCATTTCATTGTTTTGTTCATGTGGATTCACTCCTCTTTAGTCTTGCCATGAGACGATTATCGCATAAAATGTCCTTAAATCATTAAATATTCTGAAAAAATGTTTAGCGATGCGTTGACGCACGTTCCGCAATCCCATACGATAAAAGTATCGTATTATAGAAAAGAGGAACCGACATGTCAAACGAACAACAATTGTCACGCGCACAGCTCGACGCGCTCTTAAAGAACGTCTTCGCCCTTCAAATCCCGGTCATCGAGAAGTTCATGACCGACTTGTTCAAAAAGTACGTCTCGACGGCGTCCACGTTCAAGCAGGACATGGACACGATGAAAGCGACGGACTGGCATAAACAGTTCTTCGGTCAGAAAGTGATGCCACACCTGTTCATCGAGAACCTCGGCTTCGGCGCGTCGTTCCGTCACCAGGAGCAAGACAAAGTCGTCAAAATCCCGGACAACATGACGGTCGTGAAACCGGACTCGGACGACCAAATCGAAGAAATTCTGCAAAACCTCGACAAGACACTCGCGTCGATGGACGGGATCAAAAACAAAGGACTCGTCAAAAAGTTCTATAAAGAGACACTTGAACTTATCTGCCAGCTCGGTAGCCGTACCGGCATGATGGACGAGTTTTATGAGAAGGTCAAAGGCAGCTTGACGAAAGCTTGACCCTTCATCCACGTCCTCGGACGTGGATTTTTTTAGTTTTTGCGCCTCGGCTCGAACACGGCCAAGCGTTCGATGTTGGCCAAAATCGGCTTCGCCCGCCCAATCAACGTCTGCGTCGTCTCAAGCGACAGCGACTGTTGATGCGCCTCGACACTCTCCCATACCTCATACACGACGATCGACTCGTCGTCGAGCGAGACGTTCACCCGATATGTCTCGCACGTCGGCTCTTGTTCCATCGCTGTAGCCGCCTCAAGCAAGATGGCAAGAAGCATCTCGCGCTCACCCGGGACAGCCGTCAGCTTTCCCATCAATCCGTAAGACATGTTCATCCCTCCTTGTCATATCGATTCGCCGCCGGCACCAGACTCTCCTTTACATTAAACTGGCTGCGACTATGCAGCACGACCCCGACCATGACGAGCGAGATGCCGACGAGCGACAGTCCGGACGGCAGATGCGCCTGAAGGAAAATCAACTCGCCGATGAGCGCGAACAACACCTCGAGCGCCTGCGTTGCCTCCACCGTCGCCAATTTCCCCATATCGTGTTTGACGAGATCGGTCGCCTTGAAGAAGAGCACCGTCGCGACGACACCGGACAAGAGTGCGACGAGGAGCGTCTGCGTCAGTTGCGAGCCAGACGGCGCGCCCGTCGTCAACCCATAACCGAACAACAAGAGCCAGACCGGGAGCGAGCCGATACACATTCCAAGGATACGTTCGAACACGTCGAGGTCGGTGTGAGCCATCATCTTCCGGTTGCCGAGCGGATAGGCGAAGGCGGCGATCAAAACCGGCACCACCCCGATCCATAAGAAGCGTGGCTCGAAGTCGGCGAGGAACTCGACTTGCATCAAGACGACGCCGAACAAGATGATGCCAGAGAAGCGTAGCGCCGTCCACGGGATTCGTTCCCGTGTGCCGTCACCCCGCCGGAAGAGTGGTGATAACAGCGCCCCGGCGATAATCGTCACTTGCCAGGTACCGGCAATGAGCCAAGGCGGGGCGACCTCGGCGGCGAGACAAATCGGGACATAAAACAAACCAAAGCCGACCGTGCCCCAGACGAGCCACGGCCCCGGCTGTTCGACGAGCGCCCGGCGTACCCGAGTCATCCCGCCCCGGACATAGACGACGAAAGCGAGGAGCGGGATCATGAACAGAAAACGGAGCGAGGCGCTATACGCCCAACTGCCCCCGTTGACCTGCATCGATTCGTTCAACACGAACGTGCTCGCGAAAAATAAGGCGGCGAGTACACCTAATAAAAGTGGACGCATGAATTCTCTCCTTTCCGAATCCCCATGTGTTCCCTATCCGTGACGTGTTTCCCTGCCTCAAAAAAAAATCAAGCAGCGCCGGCTGCTTGATTTGTCTCAATGGATATCGCGTTTGCGGAAATTCCCACCTTTGACCTCCGACACCTCGTACACGACGACGAACGCCTCAGGGTCGACTTGGTTGATGATTTCTTTCATCTTCCGTTCCTCGAGCCGGTTGATGACGCACGTGATTTCGAAATAGCACTCTTTCGAGTACGCTCCTTGAATCTGGTTCAGCGTCGCGCTCCGGCCAAGCCGGTCGCGAATCGTCTCGACCATGACATCGGGCGCACCCGTGATGATTTTGAACGTCTTCGCGCCGCTCAAGCCTTCCTCGACGATATGGATGACTTTCGAGGCGATGAAGTAGGCGATGGCGGACAGGACCGCCCCTTGCAGGCCGAATACCGTCGAGACGACGATGAAGACGAACGCGTTCAAGAACAGAATCAAGTCGCTCGTCCCGAACGGCAACTTCCGTGATAACAGCACGGCCAGCATGTCGATGCCGTCGAGCGCGCCCCCGTTCCGGAGCGACAGCCCCATTCCGAGTCCGAGAATGATCCCGCCGACGACGGTGACGAGGAGCGTGTCTCCATCGATGATCGTCGGGACGTGGTGCATGATCACGGTCCCGACCGAGAGCGAGGCGATGCCTGTGACCGATAGGATGGCGAAGCTCTTCCCAATCTGTTTATAGCCGAGATAGACGAACGGGATGTTCAGGATGCCGAGGAATACGCCGAGCGGGACACCGGTCAGTTGGGAGACGACGATACTGATTCCGGTAATGCCCCCGTCCGATACGCTGTTCGGGATCAGTACCGACTCGAGGCCATACGCCGCAATCATCCCGCCGATGATGTTCATGATGATTTGAAAGCCCATGAGCCAGGCTCGATTGTCACGTTTCATAAGTAACGTCCTCCTTTTTAAATCAACTTTCCTAGTCTAGCATAAAATAATAGTAAAATAGCATATACGATATTGATAAAAACTTGTGTCAGATTGTCTGCCGCTTCTGCTTCATCCTGTGTGAGGTTTGCTATACTAAAAAGAAAAAAGGGAGTGACCCCCGATGCAGCGTCCACCGATGCCTTCTCCGACACCGGAGGAAGTGCTCCGCTTGAAACGTGAACATAATCCGATCAAACCGACCGAACTCCTCGCCAAGGGGCTGCTCCTCTTGATTGGCTCGTTCATCTTTGCCATCGGGCTCGAGGCATTCCTCGTCCCGAACCAAATCATCGACGGCGGCATCGTCGGTGTCTCGATTATCACGTCGTATTTGACGGAGACGAAACTTGCCATTTGGCTCGTCCTGTTCAACTTGCCATTCATCTACTTCGGCTATCGCCAGATTGGAAAGACGTTCGCCGTCGTCACCTTGATTGCCATCATGCTCATGTCCGGCTTCACAATCTTGCTCCACACGATTGAACCGTTCACCGACGACTTGCTTCTCTCGACCGTTTTCGGCGGTTTCCTGCTCGGCGCCGGGATCGGGCTTGTCATCCGGGCCGGCGGGTCGCTCGATGGGACCGAGATTTTAGCCGTGTCGTTCACGGACCGGTTGCCGTTCTCCGTCGGCGAGATCGTCATGTTCTTCAACATCTTCATCCTTGGGACGGCGGGTTTCGTCTTCAGCTGGGACCGGGCCATGTATTCGCTCATCACCTACTTTGTCGCGTTCAAGACGATCGATATCGTCCTCGAGGGGCTCGACCAGTCGAAGGCGGCGTGGATTATCACGTCAGCACCGGACGACGTCGGCCAAGCCATCATGGACCGGCTCGGCCGCGGCGTGACGTATCTACACGGCGAAGGTGCCTACTCGGGCGATGGCAAGAAAGTCGTCTTTACCGTCATCAGTCGGTTAGAAGAGACAAAACTGAAAGACATCCTCGACGACTATGACGAGAAGGCGTTTCTCGCCATCGGCAATATCCATGACGTCCGAGGCGGTCAGTTCAAAAAGAAAAATATCCACTAAAAAAATCGGCCCCCTGGGACCGATTTTTTGTTTACCCGATTTTTGCTTGGTCACGCCCGCTCGTCTTAGCCTGATAAAGAGCAGCGTCGGCTCGTTCGAACACGAGCGTGCCCGGTTCGGCCCCGGCGAGCGAGGCCCCGAGTGACACCGTCATCGGGATTTCTGTCCCTTCAAACGAGAACGGGGTGTCTCGGACGACGGCGACGACTCCATCGGCAATCGTCCTCACGTCTCCGACGTCCTCGAGCACCATCAAAAACTCCTCTCCGCCGTAACGTCCGACGAATCCCCCAACCGGACAGTTCGTCCGTAACGTTTGACCGATGTGATGAAGCGCCGCATCACCGGCCCGATGTCCATATGTATCATTCAACTGTTTGAATCGATCGACGTCGATGACGAACAGCGCCCAAGGGAGACCCGACATCTCGACCTCGTTCAACCGTTCGAGCGTCATATAGCGGTTCGGGAGTCCCGTCAGTTCATCAATCGTTGCCCGTTGCGTATGGAGCCGGAACATCCGAAGATGCGTCTCAATCTGTTTCGCGACCCAATAGCACACCCAACCGCCGAGGAACGTGAGTACAAAATACGGCAAGAACACCGTCATGAACGCATGCATCGGTACGTTCCCAGCAATACGGAACAGGACGAGAACCGTCCCGAAGACAAGGTAGACCGCGTACAAATGACCTCGCCGAAGCGATAGCCGACTCAGCACGAGTGCTAAGATGGGGAACAGAGCCAGCGTACCGAACGAGCTGATAACTTGGCCTGTCATCCCATCGAGAATGAAGCGACCGCCCAGCATCAGCACAATTGTAACGGCGACTCCAATCGGACCGGCATAGGCGGCCGCGAGGGCGAGCGGAATGACCCGTAAATCAATTCGTGCCGCTTCGACCATAAATGAATTAATGGTGAGTAGGATGGCAATGATTCCGTTTGAGATTCCGAACCAGACACGTACGGCGAGTGGCGAAGCCGGTTGAATCGGTAAGAGATGCCGCATCAAATAGAACGTGAGCGATACGAGTAAATAGATGATGCTGATATTAATAAAAAAGATATTGACGACTTGCCCCATGTCACCTCATCCTCTCCCGTCGTTTCTTCCCACCCTATCCTATCGTAAAAAAGTGATGTATGTCACCCTTCCCAATTTTTAGGACAGCTAAAAAGCCGGAAGCTCACGCCTCCGACTTGTTTTGCATCATCTGTTTCATCAAGTTGGCACTGTCCCGGGCAGACTCGTTCTCGGCCTGCATCTGAACGTACACCTCATGACGATGGATATCGATATGGCGCGGGGCATCGATGCCAAGCTTGACCTGGTCGCCTTCGATGGCGAGCACAGTGAGCGTCACATCGTCTCCGATATGAATCGCCTCACCTTGTTTTCGTTTCAATACGAGCATCAGCGCACCTCTTCTTTCTGGCCGCCGAGCGGGAACCGGGCCGGGTAGACGTCGTCCAAGATGACTTGCTTCCCACGGCGTTCTTTCGTCTCGATGACGATCGGCGCCTTCAAGTTGAGCGTCGAAGCGTCGAACGGTTCGCGGAGCGTCACGATGGCATATACCGAGACGTGCTCGGCCTCATCGATGCCCAGTTGCTCTTTCGCGCCGTCGGTCAATTCGAACGCATAGTCCGGCTTATGCCAGAACGGGTTCGTCACGACGAAAGCGCAAGCCGGGTCCTCGAGCGACTGGAGCGACCAGAACGGCAGCTCGGCGCCATAAGGGATGAGGGCGAACGTCTTCGAGTCCGGGAAACCGGGAATCTCGCTGACGAATGAAATCGTTTCTTCTTCATTTACTTCAATTTTGCCAAAATAGTCTGTCTCAATGAACATGGGTTGTCCTCACTTTCAACGCGTCTCATCATACATGCCACCGACCGGCCACATCTCGAGCGACGCCTGTTGACGGAGCGAGATGTCCGTCGTCCATGGCGTGAACGAGATATCGGTCGGGGTGAGTGATACATCAATCTGTGCCGGCGTCAGGTTCCACTCGATTTTGACATCCGCCGGCGTATACGTCAACTTCACGCGGTCGAGCGACTTCGGCATGAAATCCATGTCGACGACCGGATACGGAGAGCTCGTCTTCTCGGCGGCCATCGCGGCGATCGGGTTGCCGTTCTCGATACGCATGAGCCGATCCCCATCGCGGGCTGTGCCGGACGTCGCTTCTCGCGCCGCCTGTTCTCCGAGTTGCCCGAAATGACGACCGAGCTCGAGCGCTGCCTTCAAGTTACTTTCACTGCGTGCGACCGACGAGTCGACCTCGAGCGTGCCGCCTGTCGTCTGTTGGATCATCTCGACCTTGCCTTGCGTCATCGACACGTCGACCCGACCTTGCCTCATCTCGAGGTGGGGTCGATTCGACGAGATTTGGATCGCGGCCTGTGTCTGCCGCATCTCAAGCCGGGCGATATTCATCGCTTACCGGAGGAAGTCGAGGAGCGTCGGCTGGATGATACGGGCGCCGGCCGATAATGCGGCCCGGTGCACCGTCTCGTGAGACTTGAGCTCCATGATGACTTTTTCGATATCGATGTCTTCGTTATCGGACATGATCGTCTTGGCGATAATCTCATGTTCTTGCAGGCGGTTGTCGACGAGTTCTAATCGGTTGGCACGGGCCCCGAGCTCGGCCCGCTCCGTGATCAAGCTTTGGGCGATGACGTCGAGGTCAGCGAGCTCGTTCGAGAGTACTTCCCCGGTCGTGTTCGGGTCGGCCAGTTTCGAGACGAGGTCGTGGAGTCCGGCGAACACGTCGCTCCCGAACACCGTCTCCGGTTGCATGTTCACTTGGACGGTGATGCCTTTCGATACTTCAAAGGCGACTTTCCCGCTTGCTGCCGGTGCCCCGTCCGGGTAAATGCTGTTGACGTCCCCGTTCGGGTCGGCAAGGAACGCCTTCAAGGCGTCCATATCGACGAGTGGCTGATCCGTCTTCGTGCCGTTGTAAATATATTTCTCGCCCGACTTCGCGTTTGCGAGCGAGCCAATGTGTTCAATCAACTGATTGACCTCACTTTGGATGATTTGACGTTGCGATGACTCGTACGTGTCGTTCGCTGCCTGCGTCGTCAGTTCGCGAATCCGTTTGACAGCTTCTGTCACTTCGTTCAAGGTCGAGTCGGTCAAGTCCATCCAGCTCGTCGCCTCGCTGACGTTGCGGCGGAACTGGTCGACCTCGCGCACCTCGGTCCGGTAGCGCATGCCCTGCATGGCGACGACCGGGTCCTCGGACGCCTTCTGGATCCGTTTCCCGCTGATAAGTTGTTCTTGCACTTGGGCGAGCTTGTTATAACTGCTCGATAAGTGTTTCAAGTTTGTCTGTGTGAGCATCGTCTGTGTGACTCGCATCAAGCATTACCTCCCTACGACACCCATGCCGTTGATGATTTTGTCGAGCATCTCATCGACGGCCGTGATGTTGCGGGCCGCCGCGTTATAGGCGTGTTGATATTGAATCATCATCGTCATCTCTTCGTCGAGTGACACGGCGCTCACCGCTTGGCGGCGCTGGTCCGAGCTCGCCATGAGCGCGAACGTGCTCTTGGCGAGACGTCCGCTTTGATCGGCGGCTACGGCCATGTTCCCGATGACGTTCTGATAGTATTTACCGATCGACGTGTCTGTCTGGACCGACCCGTCAAAGCTGAGCGTGGCCGACTTCAAGTTCGCCAAAGCGAGTGCCCCGCTGCCATCCCCGATATTGCCGTCTTGTGACGCGGCAATCAAGTCGAGGTTGTTCATGACGGCGTCGCTCACTTTGATTGTTGAGGCGCTAGCCGTCCCTTCGAAGAAGTTCGCTGTTCCGGCGTTGCCTTTGGCGTCCATATTGTTGCTGTGGGCCGTGTTGAACGCTGAAGCGAACTTGCCGGCCATCTCGTCCAAATCTTTCAACATCGTCGCGTACACACCGTTCACGCTGCCTGTTTCCGCCGTGTCCGTGCCGTACATTTCGACGAGCGCTTTCCATTTTCCGTTCGGCATCGTTGCGTGCGTGAGTGCCACGTCCGCCCCGCTCGCGTCAGTCATGTCGAGACCGTCGAACGAACCGACCGTGCCATTGATTCCGTCGACGAGCTTATGGTCGACGCCATTGATGGAGACAATAATGTCGATGCGGCCTTCGGCAACTTTTTGTGAGTTCCCGCGTGACTCGCCGTTCGTATAGTCGACCGGGACGCGTGTGAAGTCCATGTATTGGGCGAGTTCGTCCATATAGCGGTCGCGCTCGTCATACAGTTCGTTCGGAAGCACGCCGAGCGGCTCTGCGTCGCCGATTTGGCGATTGACTTGACTGATTTTTGTCATCAAGTCGTTCACTTTCTTGACGACGACGTCACCTTCTGAGGCTAGGTCAGCCTGTACTTTTTGGAGCGAGGACGACATGTAGTTGAACGTCTCCGCGAGCGTCATCGCCCGTTGGCGCACGACGCTGCGCGCGCCGGCGTCATCCGGGTTGACCGACAAGTCTTGGAGCGAGGCCCAGAACAAGTCGAGCGACTTCGCGAGGCCCGTCTCTGACGGTTCGTTGACGATGTCCTCCATCCGGCCGAACGCCGCCTCTTTCGTCGCATAGTAGGCGTTCTTCACCGACTCGTCGCGGTATTGTTGGTCAATCATCAAATCGCGGATCCGCGCGAGCGTCTCGCCGCGGACACCTGTCCCGAACTGCCCGGCCTTCGTTCCCCCGAAGTTGACGCTGAGTTGTTCGGTCATGCCGAGCGACAAGCGTTGGCGCGAGTAGCCCGGGTTCGAGGCGTTGGCGACGTTATTCCCCGTCGCCTGGAGCGCCCATTGGTGCGTCGTCAAACTACGGCGCGCCGTCTCTAATCCCATAAATGTTGAGCCCATCAAACTTCCTCCTTATACATCTCGGCTGAACGAGCGCGTCTCGAGCGCCTGTTGACCGTATGTGAAATCATCTGCCTCTGGCAAAAGCATGTCTAAATGCCATTCGATATACCGGAGCGACTGTTCGAGCAAGACGGCGTTCAATTCGTTCTGCCGTTTCAGCTCGAAGACGACCGGTCGTAACGCTTCTTTCTCTTCATCGTCCAAATGATACGTTCCTTGAAGTCGTTCCGCTTCTTTTTGTTTGATTTGTCGGAGGAGCGTCGCCTCTTCCTTGACGAGCGCGCTGAAAGCGGGCATGTCGCCGTTGACGAGCAATCGTTCTTTTTCGTAAGCGAGTTCGAGCAAGCGTGTATGTAATGTGAGCATAAGTCTCTCCTTTGTCCAAAAAAAGAGCCGACTAAAGAAAGGGTGTCCCTTGTTTAGTCAGCTTCCGTGCCATCATATTTATGCGAAGGTCTCCCTCGGACCTCGCTTTCATTCATCCTTGTAGAAAGCGTTTGGCGATCTCGCGCGCGTCCCGTGTATACGTCCCGGCGTTAATCTCCGCCTTCAAGGCGTTGATTTTCTCCAGGCGCTCCGGGTGTTTCACCGGTTCTTCAAACCGGGCGCGGGCTTCGGCCGATATCGATAGTTGGTCCGTTTGGCGTGTCAGCTCGGGCTTCGTCTCAGGTTGCGTTTTCTTCTCATAAGTGTTCGGTAAGTGTACCCACTTTGCAGAATCGATGCGCATACGTGTCCCCCCTCTTCTCAGTTGTTAGTCCAAACGATAAGCGCGAACGCTTTGTTTCGTGGCGGTGGCTTGTAGCCCTTTCAGTTCTTGCTGCATGTCGGTCTGACAACCCGCGCATACCTTTCCTTGGTTCGTCGGATTGCCGCAACGGATGCAGGCGATGTTCAGTGACGGGTTGTCCTTGATGATCAGGCGTCCTTCATGGATGTATCGCGTGATATCAAGTTCGGAGACGTTCGTCGCTTCGACGAGAGCCCCGATGGTCGTCTGTTTGTTAGCGGGTTCGCGGATGAAGTCCCGGACTTTCAAAAAGTTTTGGAAATCGACTTCCGCACAGGATGGGCAGTAAGGCGAGCGGCTTTGTTTCATGAACAGCCGACCGCACGTTTGACAAGTTGTTGCTTCCACAGTCATTCACCTCTGCCCTTTATATCGGACGCATTTTTGATTTGTTTAGCGTCCGGAACAGGCAAACGGCAGAAACTTGTTCCACCCCGGC
Organism: Exiguobacterium sp. SL-10; assembly: GCF_004337025.1. NCBI lineage: Bacteria > Bacillati > Bacillota > Bacilli > Caryophanales > Exiguobacterium > Exiguobacterium sp. SL-10. The sequence goes on from NZ_SJUP01000004.1 coordinate 17,055, forward strand.
CCGGCGCAAGATGAGTGCTGCTTGATGTAACGTCGTCCCGGTCGTATAGACATCGTCGACGAGGACCATTTTGCCATAGCGTGGCAACTGCTGTACAGCGAACGGATTCGTACGGTGCCGCCTTTCTTCTTTCCCAAATTCACGCTGACTTGAAACCTCAGCTTTCACGAGCACTTGTTTCGTCGGCCCAATCATCCGGGCGAGCACCTCGGACTGATTGAAACGCCGCGTCCGCAACCGCTCCTCGCTGAGAGGGATCGGCACGTAGACGACACCTGGTTCTCGTAACTGTCGGAGTACCGAGCGCATCTGGTTGGCCAGGACGACGTCACCGCCGAATTTATAGCGATGGAGCCAGTTCGCACCCGCCTCGTCATATGCATATAGCGAGTGGACGGTCAAATCGAGACCGAGGGCAAGCCAACGGACGCAATCGTCGCATGTCGCTTCGTCCTCGGTCGGATGACCGCAACGCGGGCAACCCGCGACGAGCGGCGTCAACCTCCCTTCACAGTCCGGGCAAACCCAGTCTCGTTTCAGGAGTGTCGCCGGACTCCAGGGAATGACGAACGGTTTTCGGCAGACGAGACAGTTCATCGTCGATTCGCCTCCTCGATCGCCCGAATGGCCTGGTCTTGTCGGAACGTGCGCTCTTGATAGAAGAAGACGACGTCCCCGGTCGGCGCGCTCGGTTTGCGTCCAGCCCGTCCGGCCATCTGAATGAGGGCGCGGGACGAGAACAAGGCATGGCTGCTGTCAAGGACGGCGACGTGCACCCCGGTCACAGTCATGCCTCGTTCCCAAATCGACGTCGCGAGCACAATCCCGTTCGTCGCCTCGAGCCACTCGAGCACGTCCGTCCGCTCGCCCGTGTCGGCCGAGACGGCCTGATAGGCGAAGCCGCTCGCCGTGAGCAGTTCCCCGTAGCGGACGAGGTCCGGTTTCGTCGGCACGAACAGCAAACGTGGGGACCCCTCGTATTGCCGACAGAAGTCCAGGATGGCTTGCCCCGTCTCACGCACGAGTCGCGGCACCGGTAAATCGTGGCCGTGATAGCGCCGGGACAGATGAACGGTCGGGAACCGGCGTTGCCAGACGGTCGGCGTCGCCGTCACGAACAAGAATAGGCCTTTGCCGGCCCGGCGGAGCGTCCACCAGAGTACGAGATCGAAGGCGAACGGGAACGCGTCAGACTCATCGACGAGGACGTAATCGAACACATGTCGTAAATTCATGAGGATCGGGGCCGTCGCGACGGTGATCATCCCGATCGTGTCTTTGTCCCCGCCCCCGTAGCGCCGGGTGACCGGGATAGAGAAGGCGGCCTCGAGCCGGTCAGTCCATTCGATGGCGACGTCACGGCGCGGCGAGACGATGAGGACACGCTTCCCTTCATTGACGACGCGCGCGATGACCGGGAACGTCATCTCTGTCTTCCCGGCACCGCAGACGGCGTAAACGAGTCCGCTCGTCCGTGCTTCCCACCAATCGAGCAGTTGCCGGCTCACACGCCTTTGATCGGCCGACAGTTCGAACGGCATAACGAGTTCCGTCGATTCGACCGGTGTCGTGACATCTTCTTCCTGAAGACGGTCACATTGACAGACACGACCGAGATGGAGGCAATTCCGGCAATAGCGGCACGCACCGTGGTGGCACGTGAATGAACGCGTGTCCGCACTTAGACAGCGCTGGCAGACGCCGAAGCGGATGGCAGGAGTTCCGTTTGGTGACACGATCAGTTGGCCCATAAGATCAGTCCTTTTTCTATTGACGCTAGCATATTACCATCACATCTACATGTCATGTTCGTCGATGGAACAGAGACGGATAACGATGGGATGTCCACTCATATCATGCTGTAGACCGAGGTGAAAGTTGAAACGATTGACTATACTGAAAATAGACCATTTATTGGAAACGAGGAGAAAATCATGTTCAAACAACCCATCCACAACATCTTGACCGGTTTAGGTATGCTCGGGGTCTTCTGCTTCGGATGGTGGTGCTGGTATGTCTTTGACGGGAGCGACAAAGCGGAGCAACGCGCAATCGAAGCAGCAGAGGAGTATGTTCACGTCACGTATCCGGACTTGTCGCTTCACGTAGCGGATGTCATGTATTTATCGCTATACGACCCAAAATATTATGTGACGATGACTTCTCGTACAAGCACCGATACCGAGTTCGTGATACGAATCACCCGAAGCGGAAAAGTCGTCGATGACAGCTATGAAGACGATGTCGTGTCAAAGGAAAACACACACCAACGGATCAGTGACGCTTATAACGCTGCTGTTCAACAGTTCATCGCACCAAGCTTTTCAGACCGCATCGATTTCATGGCTGAGCTCCCTCGTTCAACATGGAGCGACGATGTGGAACTAGGGGTTGATACGAATGACTTGCAAATCGATCAACCCGTCGACGTCGAGTTTTATGGGGCGCGCTACGGTCTCCTCTTCCTCCATGCGGAAGATCAATCCTATACCTTTGAAGAAGTGATGGGTTTACTGCGTGACGTGAAACGTGTCGCTGACGAGAACAGTGTTCCCTTCCATGCCATCACGCTGCAAATCACGGTAGATGGCATCGAACGTTATGCGGAAGGGATTCAATATAGCGACCTCGACTCCCCTCATCTTTTAGCACGCATAAAGCAACGTTTGAACGACTAAAAAGATTCCTCCAACGACCGGAGGAATCTTTTTTCTCACCCACCTTAGACGTTGATGTAGAGTAAATCCTATCCACATGTTCCTCGACAGGCTCGAGGGGCACCTCTATTGGAACTATCCCCATTTTGAGAGTCCCTCCTTTCGGCAACTAAAAGGAGGCGCCCGCATGGAACGCCTCCTGACACTCAATGTTGTTTGTAGAACATGATCGCCTCGTACGCCCGGAGCGACAGCGTCGTCCCGTCGAGCTGCGGCACGTCATAATTGTGGCTGACGACCTCGGCCTGTGTGAAACCTGCCGGGATCTCATACGTCGTCTCCGGTCCGTAGAAGTTCGCGATGACGAGCACTTCCTCGTCTGCCGTCTTCCGCGTGTACGCCCAGACGTCGAGTGCGTCCGGTGTGAGGAGCGTGTAGTCCCCGTCCGTCAACACGTCGAGTTCTTTACGGAGCGAGATCAAATTCTTGTAGTGGTAGAACACCGAGTTCGGGTTGTCGAGCGCCGTCTCGGCGTTCACGTCCGCATAGTTCGGCGCCACGTTGATCCACGGGGTCCCGCTCGTGAAGCCGGCGTGCGGCGTCGCGTCCCACTGCATCGGTGTCCGCGAGTTGTCGCGCGACTTCTGTTTGATGGCGGCCATCATGTCCTCATGCGACACACCCTGTTCACGCTTCAAGTTATAGGCGTTGAGCGTCTCGATGTCACGATACTCGTCGAGCGAGTCGAAGCCCGGGTTCGTCATCCCAATCTCCTCGCCCTGATAAATGTATGGCGTCCCTTGGAGGCCATGGAGCACGGTCGCGAGCATCTTCGCGCTCTCGACGCGGTAGTCGGTGTCGTTGCCGAAGCGGCTGACGACGCGCGGCTGGTCGTGGTTGCACCAGAAGATGGCGTTCCAGCCTTTGCCGTGCATCCCTTCCTGCCACGTCGACATGATGTCTTTCAGTTGCACGAAGTCGAACGGGGCGGCGACGAACTTCTCGCCGTTCGGGTAGTCGACTTTCAAGTGATGGAAGCTGAACGTCATGCTGAGCTCGCGCTCGTCCGGGCTCGAGTAACGGACGCAGTGGTCGAGCGTCGTCGACGACATCTCGCCAACCGTGATGACATCGTGGCCGTCGAACACCTCACGGTTCATCTCTTTCAAGTATTCATGGATGCGCGGTCCATCCGTGTAGAACTTGCGGCCGTCCGAGTCGTCCTCCGGGAAGTCTTGCTGTTTCGAGATCAAGTTGATGACGTCAAGGCGGAACCCTTTGATGCCCTTGTCGCGCCAGAAGCGCATCATCTCATAGACGTCCTCGCGCATCTGCTCGTTCTCCCAGTTGAGGTCGGCCTGAGTCACGTCGAACAAGTGGAGATAATATTGGCCGCTCTTCTCGTCATACTTCCAGGCGTTGCCCCCGAACTTCGACTCCCAGTTCGTCGGTTCGTCGCGCCAGATGTAGTAGTCGCGATAGCGTTCGTCGCCGGCGAGCGATTTTTGGAACCACTCATGCTCGGTCGACGAATGGTTGACGACGATGTCCATCATGAGGCCGATGCCGCGCGCCTCGGCCTCACGGACGAGCTCATCGAGGTCGTCCATCGTCCCATATGATGGGTCGATCGCGTAATAGTCGCTGACATCGTAGCCGTTATCATTTTGTGGTGACTTGTACACCGGCGTCATCCAAATGTATTCGATGCCGAGCTCGGCCAAATAATCGAGTTTGGCCGTCACGCCTTTGATGGAGCCGGTGGCATTGCCTTCTGGGCTATAGAAGCTTTTCGGATAAATTTGATAAACGACAGATTTGCGCCAGTTTGATGGTGTCATAGGTGTAATCTCCTTTTGTAAGAGTTTTCATTTGTACAGGAAAAGGGGAAGAACCTCCGTCCCTCCCCTTGTCAGTGATCTTCTTATTAAGCGACTTTGTTTTCTTCGATTTCGCCTTTCTTCATATAGCGTTTCGACAAGACGAACGTCAAGACGAATGGAACGACGATCGCGATGACCATCCCGACGATGAAGAGCAAAATCTTATCGGTGAAGATGGAGAGGAATCCAGGTAGTCCCCCGACCCCGATCCCGATCGCTTGGACATCGTTCAAGGTGATGAAGACGGCCGCAATCGCCGACCCAATCATTGCCGAGTAGAATGGGAACTTGTTCGGCAAGTTCACCCCGAACATGGCCGGCTCGGTAATCCCGAAGTAAGCCGAGATGGCTGATGTCGACGCCATACTCTTTTGTTTCGCGTTGTGCTTATAGACGAAGAACATGGCAAGCGCAGCCGAACCTTGAGCGATGTTCGACAAGGCGAGCATCGGCCAGATGAACGTACCGCCCGTTTCCGCGATGAGCTGAAGGTCGATCGCGATGAACAAGTGGTGCATCCCCGTGACAACGAGCGGTGCGTAGAACAATCCGAACAAGAGCGCACCGACGACCGGGACGACTTCGAACACGTTGACGAGGCTCGTCGCGATGACGTTCCCGATTCCACGTGTGACCGGTCCGACGATCGCGAGCGCGAGGAATCCGGTGACGACGATCGTCGTGATCGGCACGACGAGCAATTGAATCGCGTTTGGTACATGTTTTTTCAAGAAGATTTCAATATGGCTCAAAATGAAGGCCGCGGCCAAAATCGGCAAGATTTGACCTTGATAGCCGACTTTCTCGATTTCGAACAAACCGAGAATGTTGAACGTCGGGACGTCGCCTTCAAGTGCCGCCTGCCCATAACCCCAGGCGTTCAAGAGATCCGGGTGGACGAGCAAGAGACCCATGACAATCCCGAGCACTTCGCTGCCGCCGAACCGTTTCGTCGCCGACCAACCGACGAGCGCCGGGAGGAAGACGAACGCCGTGTTCGCCATCATGTTGATGAGGTCCCAAAGTCCTTGCAGATTCGGGTACGCCTCAATCAGCGTCGCACCCTCGACGAACAGCCCTTCTGACGCGAGCAAGTTGTTAATCCCCATCAAAAGACCGGCGACGATGATGGCCGGGATGATTGGCATGAACACGTCCGAGAACACTTTAACGAGTTTTTGCATCGGGTTCATCTTTTTGCCGCCGGCCGATTTGACCTCGGCGACCGTCGCCGCTTCGAGCCCGGCGAGTTTGATGAACTCGGCGTAGACGCGTTCGACGTCCCCTGCACCGATGACGACTTGATACACACCCGAGTTTTCGAATGCCCCTTTGACGAGATCGGCTTCTTTCACTTTTGCTTCATTGACGAGCGACTGGTCCTTCAACGAAAGACGGAGCCGCGTGACACAGTGTGCCGCTTTGTCGACGTTATCCTTGCCTCCGATGGCTTCAAGGATATCTGCGGCGATTTGACGATAATCTGCCTTCATATTTGTTGGCCTCCTTTGTTTGAAAGCGTTTGTTGAAAACGGTTACTTATGAGTACAAACAAAGTTTAACTTATATAGATAAGTTCTGTCAACAACTTATCTATATAAGTTTTTCGTGGCGATTTTGTGACAGGCGTTCACTATTTTTGTTCCCTCTTGTCCCGATTCAAAACGAAAAAAGACCCCTTCCGAAGAAGGGGTGCTAGCGGCGCGCCACGTCGCTGAACTGGAACTTGTCGAGTCGGTGGCGGGACTCTGTATATTCGAACTGTCTTCCTTCGTAAAGGAACGTATCGTTCGTGATGACGATGACGTACTCGTAATCGTGAAGGTCAAGACGTAACCGATCAAGCTCGGTCACGTCCTCGGCCGCGATCTTCCGTTTGGCGTAACTGATCTGGAGACCGAGCTCATGTTCGACATACCCATAGATTGAGCGGGCCGCGATCTCTTTCGTTAAGCCCGGAACGAGGTCTTTGACGAAATAGTTCACGTCTAAGATCACATCCTCCCCGTCGAAGTTCCGGACCCGTTCGACCCGATACATCCGTGTGCCGGGGTCAAGGTTCATCCGGTCGGCGAGCCAAGTCGGCGCCTCAATCTCCTCGAACGAGGCGACCGACGTCTGAATCGAGCGGCCGAGCAAGGAAGCGTATACTTCGGAGAAGCTGACGATGCCGTTGAACTGGAACTCGATTTGATCGCGCTGAAGCACGAAGACGCCTTTCCCATGATGTTTCCGAACGTAACCGTGCTCTTGGAGCAGGTCGAGCGCTTTACGGACGGTGCCTCGGCTCGCCTCATACTCTTGCATGAGCTCGGTCTCGGACGGCAGCTTCGACTCCGCCGCATACTCACCGGTCTTCATACGCTCAGCGAGGCGCTCGTAGATTTGACGATATTTGGCCACAGGCTCACTCCTCTCTATCGAAAAAGACGACCGAATGGCCGTCTTTTGTTTACCACTCGCGACGATACCACGTGATACCGATCGCACCAGGTCCAAGGTGTGTCCCGATGACCGGTCCAAAATGACCGCCCGTGACATGGGCCTGTGGGAACTTCTGCTTCATCGATGCGATTTCCTCGGCCTGACGGTCCGGGCAGTTGGCGTGGATGATGCCGATACAATAACCTGCACCATCGCCCTCGATCGACTGCTCCATCATCTCCTCGATACGGCGAACCGCCTTCTTGTATGTCCGGATCTTTTCGAACGGGACGATCAACCGGTCTTGGAAATGAAGCACCGGTTTGATTTGAAGGAACGATCCGACCAGCGCCTGCGCCGCGCTAAGTCGTCCGCCTCGTTGGAGGTGGTCGAGGTCATCGACAACGAAGTACGCCCGAATCAACTCGCGTACCTTTTCAAGGTGAGCCATAATTTCTTGCGCCGATGCGCCCGCGTCACGCAAGTGAATGGCCTCTTCGACGAGAAACGACTGAGGCATGCACGAAATCTCTGAGTCGAACGCGTGGACGTTGATGTCGACCATACCGTTCAGGGCGATCATCGATTGATACGTACCGCTGATTCCGCTTGAGAGTGTGATCGCGATGACGTCCGTCACGTCTTCCGGAAGACGTTCAATCAATTCGATTGTTTCCCCGATGCTCGGTTGGGAAGTCGTCGGCAAGTTCCCTGCCTCAATCCGGTCATAAAACGCTTCGGTCGTGATATCGACGTCTTCGCGGAACGACTCTCCGTCAAAAATCACGCTGAGCGGGGCGACGTGGACGTCGTGCTGCTCACAAAATTCGGCCGGCAAATAGGCGGTACTGTCGGTCAAAATGGCTATGTTTCCCATGCTATATCCTCACTTTACATCGTTTCGTTTTCCAATTGAATGTGGATTCCATTCCATATTGTAGCATAAAAACGATGCATTGCCTCAATCGAGGTCAAATCTCAACCCATCCACGGCGAATGGCGTCGACGACGGCTTGCGTCCGGTCGTTCACTTCCATTTTGCGGAGCACCGAAGAGACGTGATTTTTGACCGTCTTCTCGCTGATGAAGAGCATGTCGCTGATGTCGCGGTTCGAACGACCTTCGGCGAGCAAATGCAACACTTCGACTTCACGGCGCGACAACAATTGGTACACCGGGTCATCGGTCCGATTCTCAACGTTGCGAACAGCCTGTTCGCCTTTGAATTGGAGCAAACGACGGTACTCTTTCAAGACGTTCGTCGTCACTTTCGGATGCAGGTAAGCCCCGTCTTTTGCGACCGAACGGACGGCCGAGATGAGTTCGGTCGATGCCACTTCTTTGAGCAGGAAGCCAGAGGCGCCCGCTTCGAGCGCATGCGTGATATACGACTCGTCGTCGTGAATCGACAGGATGAGGACACGCGTGTCCGGTGATAGCACCGACAATTGCTTCGTCGCCTCGATCCCGTTCAGTTCCGGCATATTGATGTCGAGAATCAAAATCTCCGGCTTGTGGTCGGCTGCGATTCGAATCGCCTCAGTGCCGGTCCGCCCTTCGGCGACGACCGTGAATTCATCCTCTAAGTCAAAAATCCGTTTCAAACCCTCTCGAAACAGCTCATGGTCATCCACGATTGCGATGCGCGTTTGTAATTGTTCCATCTGGATACTCCCCCTTGTTCTTGTCTTACGTGATCGGAATCGACATCCGGACGACCGTCCCTTTGCCGACTTCCGAATCAATGGTCATGCTCCCGTTCACCAACTCGATCCGTTCCCGCATCCCAACGATCCCGAATGACTCTTCGCCAATCGTACTCGGCACGAAGCCGACACCATGATCCCGTACATGAATATGTATCGCGTCATGCGCTTGCTCGACGTTGACGATGATTTCCGCCGTCTTCGAGTGTTTGATTGCGTTTTGGACGGCTTCTTGGACAAGCCGGAATACGTTGATTTCCAACTTCTCAGGCAATCTGGCCCGAGACCCCCGGTAGTTGAGCCGTGTTTTGATGGTCGTATATTCCTCTGTCTGATGAAGGTAACGTTCGAGCGTCGGCAAGAAGCCGAGGTCGTCAAGCGACATCGGACGAAGATCATAGATGAGTCGTCGGACGTCGACGAGCGCACCGCGGATGAGGCGTTTGAGTTCGTGGAGTTCGGCGAACGCCTCGTCTTTCCCACGCTTATCGAACGTCTTCTCAATCAAATCGGCTCGAATCAAAATATGAGCAAGCGATTGCGCCGGTCCGTCGTGCATCTCACGAGCGAGGTGGCGCCGTTCACGTTCGGCCGCCTCAAAGACACTGATCGCCATCTCTTGCTTCTTCATCATGTCGGAGTACTCTTGTTGCAGGTCGTCCCGAAGGAAGTTCAGCACGACGGAGACGCGGCTGACAAGTTTGTCGGCCCGTTCGATCGTGTCCTCGAGGACGAGCAGGCGGCGTTCGAGGTCGTTACGACGCTGTTGGCCGGCCATCTCTTCTTTTTGGATGAGAAAGCGCTCGAGTTGCATTTGGTTGGCGCGTTCATACGCCTCCCGGATCTCTTGCTCGCTATGTATATGAAACTTCTTGCTCACTTGGACGAGTTTGTTCTTCGCCGCTTTCACGAGCAGGTCGAGACGTTCCGACTCCTCGATATAAAACTCGATTTTTTGCGTCAACTCTTTCAGTTCGTTTTGAATCAACGAATACTCGTTGGCCGAACTCTCGGTAATCCGGACGATCTCCTCTTTACTTTCCGTCACCGTATCAATCATATTTGTTATGATATGTTCTAAAGCTGTACGATCGGTAATATGATTCACGATGCCATCCCCTAATAATTCGGTAGTAAGTCTTCATCTATTCTTATTATCGACTGCGGAACGTTCGTTTACAGTAAAAAAACGGAGGCTCTCCTACCCATTCGCCGCATCAGGCGTTGACGCCTACTTGAATTTTAAAAAAAATATTCAAAAATAGAAAGGAGAATTTTCAGAAATGTCTGCTGAACAAAATTATACTATAAAACAAGACGGAGAATACGAGGTCGTCATTCAAAAGTCAAAATTTATCGCCCACTTCAAACGGGTCACGTCCGAGGAAGACGCGCAGACGTTCATCCAAGCCATCAAGAAAGCGCATTGGAGCGCCAATCACAACTGTTCAGCCTATATCATCGGTGCACGGAACGAGTTCCAAAAAGCGAATGATGACGGTGAACCGAGCGGGACGGCCGGGCTACCGATGCTCGAGGTGCTTCGAAAACGCGAATTGAAAGACACGGTCGTCGTCGTCACCCGCTACTTCGGCGGGATCAAGCTCGGTGGTGGCGGACTGATTCGCGCTTACGGCGGCACGGTGAGCGCAGGGCTCGACGCGGTCGGCATCGTCGAACGTATCGCGATGCAACGGTTGACGCTCACGGTCGATTACGGTTGGATCGGCAAGGTCGAGAACGAGCTCCGCCAATCGTCGTACCTCTTAGACGACATCGTCTACGCCGACACCGTCACGTTCCACATCTCGGTGCCGGTCGAAGAGACCGAGGCCGCGATGGCATGGCTCGTCGATTTGACGAATGGCCAAGGAGGACTCGAGACCCAGGACCAACGCATCATCGAACGTGATTTTGTGCGGTAGGTCACGTATACTGAAGGAAACAAATGAAATGAGGAGACGACATGGAACAAGACTCCCGCAAGAAACGTCCCGTGTGGAAAATCGTCCTGCTCGCACTCGGCCTCGTCCTACTCGTCGGCGGATCGGCCTTCGGCTACTTCGTCTTCAAGGCGAACGAGACGGCGGAGAACACGAACAGCGAGTTGACACGCGGCGACAAGTCAGACCGTCGGGAAGAGACGGTCGACCTGACGAAAGATCACTTCTCCGTCCTACTCGCCGGCGTCGATGGCGGCGCCTCGCTCGAAGAAGGACGGACCGACTCGCTTATGGTGGCGACGTTCAACAAGGAGTCGCGCCAAGTGACGCTCGTCAGCATCCCGCGTGACTCGTACGTCGACATCGTCACGGATGGCAGTGAGTTCAAGGACAAGATCAACCATGCGTATGCGTACGGTGGCATCGACACGACGATCGCGACGGTCGAGAAGCTGTTCGACATCCCGATCGACTACTACGCGACAATCAACTTTGATGGCATCGAAGATCTCGTCGACGCTGTCGGCGGCGTCGAGGTCGACGTGCTCATCCCAATCTCAGGCCGGGCGACCGGTAACGTCGAACTTGCACCAGGCGTCCAGACGCTAGATGGCAAGGAAGCGCTCGCTTACGCGCGTATGCGAAAAGACGACCCTGAGGGCGATGTCGGACGCGCGAAACGTCAACAGCAAGTGCTCGAAGCCATCATCAACGAGGCAACGACAATCAATTCGTTCACTAAGCTCAACCGGATTATGAATGCGGTCGGCAATAACATCCGAACGAATATGTCCTTGTCCGAGGCGTCACAGCTCCAGCCGTACACGAAGTCACTCCGCTCATTCAATCAAGAAACGCTAGCGGGCGGCGACTTGACGCTCGGCGGTGTGTACTACTATGAACTTGATCCGGCTGACTTGAGCGAGAAACGCTCGCTCCTGAAGAGCGAACTCGGCTTGCCGGTGACGGCGGAAGATGCCGCACCAGAGACGAACGACGGGTTGACGGATACCGACGACGGTCTCAGCGAGACGACGACGTACTGACTACAAAAAACGACCGAGGACTCGTGTCCCCGGTCGTTTTTCTATGGTCTGATCATGCCTTCGGCCGGCCAAGTAGACGCCGCGACGTATGAATGATTGGCTTGTAGTTCGGGTGGATTAGTTCGGTCGATTCGACGATCAGCTCGATGACGATGAGCACGATGACGAACGTGATGACCGCACCGAGCATCGTCGTCTTCGCGAACAGAATCGAGGCGATGCCGAAGAAGAACGTCATCCCGTACATGAGCAACACAGCTTGTCGCGTCGTGAAGCCCATATCAATCAACTGGTGATGCATATGCGACTTATCAGGCGACATCGGCGGACGCCCTTGGACGAGCCGGCGGACAATCGCGAAAATCGTGTCCGAAATCGGCAGTCCGAGCAAGAGGACCGGCACGACGAGCGAGAACAACGTCACGTTCTTGAACCCAATCAGCGAGAACACGGCGAGCATATAGCCGAGGAAGAGCGCACCGGTGTCCCCCATGAAAATCTTCGCTGGATAGAAGTTATGGACGAGAAAACCGAGCGTGCTCGCGAGGAGCAACAAGGCCATCATCGTCAAATAGACGTTCCCTTGGATGATAGCGAGCAAGGCGATCGTTCCGAGTGCGATGCTCGAGACACCTGCGGCGAGACCATCGAGCCCATCGATCAGGTTGATCGCGTTCGTGATTCCAATCAGCCAAAGCACCGTCACCGGGATACTCCACGACCCAAGATACAATTGCTGGTCGAACGGAAGGTTGATCAACTCGATACGCATACCGGAGTTCAAGACGACGACCGTTGCGATCATCTGTCCCATTAGCTTGACGCGGGCCGTCAGCTGGAACCGGTCATCGATGAGGCCCGTCAAGAGGATGACGACCGCTCCGATCAAGATGGCATCGTTATATCGGCTCGTCGGAAGCAACAAGGCATAACCAATGAAAAAGGCGATGAAGATGGCGAGGCCGCCAATCCGTGGCATCGTCCGTAAATGTACTTTTCGGGCGTTCGGGTGATCGACCGCTCCGATCAGAAAAGCAAATCGGCGAACGAGCGGCGTGATCAAGATGGCCATCACAAAACTGACCAACATGGCAATCCATAACATGGGCCAACGTTCCTCTCTCATAAAAAAATAGACTCTGGCGAATTATAGCATATTTCCCTTGAGGCGAGACGTATCAGAAATGTTACAACCAAAAAAACCCGACAAGCTCGTCGGGTCACATTCAGGCGTGGGCCGGGTGCGTCGTCATGTCATCCGTGGCCTCGTATGTATACAAGCCTCGGCCAATTTTTTTAATATCAGGATTGACTGACTCGATTTTCACCATCAATTGATAGATGTTGCTAATATGATGCCGATAGCGCAATTCGAGTTCCATCTGGATGTCCCGCACGCTCATCGTCTTCCGCTCCTTCAACAGGTCTGTCACTTGATGGACGTAGACTTCGAGCGGATAGCGTTGATTGACACGACGCGGGCGAAGCCGTTTTGCCGGGTCGAGGAGAGGGTCCTCTACGTGTTTATTTCGGTTTAGCTCTGATATTAAATATTCCGCGCGGCGTTGCAACTGACGATATGATTCTTCAATCTCCATCAGTTCTCGATAAATAGTTTCATTGACGTTCGTTGATTCCATGAACGACTCCTCCTCTGTACATAATTGATGTCCCCCATCACCCAATTTCATCAATTATTCCCAGTTATTACTTGTTCCCACATAAAAGTGTAACGGTTTTGTAATGTACTTGTCATCTTTTTTTAGGCACTACTATCTATTTTAAGTCTTTTGACCCAAAACAAAAAGATGGCGACTGTTCGGGGCAGTCGCCATCTCACGGAAGATGAGCGTAGTCTTTACACGCCGACGCGTTCGAGGATGCGTGCGAGCGAGAGTTCGTCGGTCGAAGTGACGATGAGGTCTGCATGACCAAGCATCGATTCTTCCCCGACGGCGACAGCAAACATGTTTGCCGCTTTGATTGCAGTCACGCCTGCGGCTGCGTCTTCAACGCCGATGGCATGTTCGGGTTTCACGCCAAGGGCAGAGGCAGCCTTCAAAAACACTTCGGGATGTGGCTTTGATTCAGCGACAGTTGCTGCATCGACAATGTGATCGAAGTAATGACGGACACCAAGTGCGTCTACGACCGCGAATGCGTTTTTAGAAGCCGATGCCATTCCGATTTTGAGACCAGCCTCTTTGATTTCATCGAGGAATGAAATGATGCCTGGCAACAAATCGTCTGAAGAGATGTGTTGAATGAGTTCAACGTAATGCTCGTTCTTCTTCTGTGCGAGTTCCGCTTTCTCATCCGGTGTGAAATCGTCTTGTCTCCCACCGAGCGCGAGGATGCGCTCGAGCGAGTCCGTCCGACTCACGCCTTTTAGCGTCTCATTGAACTCGCGGTCAAACGGAATATCGAGCTCTTCTCCAAGTTGTTTCCAAGCGAGGTAATGGTACTCCGCGGTGTCAGTGATGACACCGTCCAAATCAAAAATGACTGCTTCAATCGTCGACATACATGCTTTCCGCCTTTCCTTCTAATGTTTCTGTCGTCAGACTACATTAAGGGAACTTGACAAGTACCCGTTGCACGATTGGTCATTGATGCAAACGGTTGCACTTGTTCGATTTCTATTATAAATGAAAAAGCTACCATCATGCAACCGCTTTCGCAAAAAAATAAAAAAGTAGGAGAAGCCTGCGCCTCTCCTACTGCTTACAACTGGATCCCGACAACTTTCACGTTCACCGAGAGCGGTGTCATCGCGAGCATCGTGTCCATGTCTTGCGTGATGCGTTCCTGTACGGCCGTCACCGTCTTGACGATCGACTGACCGTAAGCGATGTAGAGCGACAAGTTGATCGTGACGCCTTCTGACGACTCGTCGACTTTGACGTGCTTCATGAGCGCACGCTCCGACAGTTTCGTATCTTCTTGCGTGAACGACACGTGTTTCGTCTCTTTGACCGCGACTGCGGCGATCATTTCGACGACGTGACGTGAGACGTTGACGTCTCCTTCTGTGCTATGCATTCCATTTTCGTATGGCATGGTGTCACTTCCTTAACTCTAGTTTCGCTTCCCTTTATAAAGTGTAGCGGAAAACGTCCGTTTAGAAAAGGGTTTACGGTTTTGCATCTTTCACATCTTGGGCACGGCGAACGTCAATCTCGACGAGCGGCTTCAATAGCTTGACGACCGGCGGACTGATGATCAATAGGACGATCAAGAAGGCGACGCCGAACAAGACGAGCAATTGGAGCCATGACGTCGGCATGAATCCGGCCGGCACGAACGCCTTCCAGGCGACGACGAGGAAGACGTGCACCAAATAAATGTAGAGGCTGTACTTCCCGGCCCGAGTGAATACGGGCAACTCGCGACCAGGAATGATGAGTGCGAAACTGATCGCCATAAGGATGGATACCGTATAGACGATCAAGAAGGCGAACGGGCCGCTCCAGATCGCCTCCGGCACCGCCGTCTCGTAGGCGAAGCGGAATTTGAACAAGTTGCCGATATGGTAGAACGCACTTTCGCTCTGGAAACTCATCGAGGCGAGCAGCCCGAGCGTGAGCGTCGTGAAGACGGCAAAGCCGCCGATCCGATACCGGTTCCGGTGTTCGGCCCGTTTCGGCAGTTCGAAGAAGTTCATCGTATTCCGTTCACTCATCCAGTTCCCGATCAAGAAGAACGGATAGAACATGATGACTTTTCGAAGCGCGAAGAACCCGGTCGACTCAGCTTGGAAGCCGAACAAGAGCGCGAACAAGAGCGCGTACAGCACGTATCCTTTCAACTGGGTCACATAGGGAGTGATGACGTACCAGATGATGATCGCCATCAAATACCAGAGCGCCCAATACGGTTTCAAGAGGATGAGACCAGGATTCTCGAGCGACAAGAGCGGGATGCCCTCGGTGAAGGCGAACCATGAGCCAAGAATGATCTGCCAGATGACGTAGACGACGAACAGCTGGATGACCCGCAAATAACGGTTCTCTCGGAAGAAATAACCGCTCAACATAATGAACAACGGCATATGGAACGTATATAAGAACAAATACACCCATTTCGGCAAGATGTCGTCATAAGCGCCGCGTACATCGGTCAGCAAGTGACCGAACACGACAAGCAAGACGAGCACGCCTTTAATATTATCGTACCAATGATTTCGCATGATATTCCCTCAAGTTCTATAAATCAATATTGTTGTTTAGCCAATTCTTTTTGACGATTCCAAAAGGCAATCGTTTCTTTCTTCCGTTCAATCGGAAACTCCTCGAGCATCTCCCCCACTTCGTCTTCGAGTGGCAACAGCAATCCGGGGTTTTCCTGAACACACCGCATAATCTTTTCAAACTGCGTAAAGAACACCTCGAGTTCGCGAGGAGCCTGCGTTTCGAGCAGCTGTCCAGCTTCCGCGACATATCCGCCAAAATAAGTGAGATAGAAGATGCGCACCCGTTCCGTGAGCACCGGATCCGTGAAACGTTCTGCTTCTTTGACGATGGTCGCCCCTTCACGCAACATGTTAAAGTTCATCAAAAAACGATTCGTTCCCTTGTCCCCTAGTCGGACAATCTCTTTGATGAGCCGAAGCATCTCTTCAGCTTCGAAGCCTTCGCTGAAATAACGGTTCAACGTCGTCTTCACGTCTGCGTGTTGTTTATACAACCCGACGATTAGTTCAATCAACTCGTTTTGGTCGAATTGCTTGAGCTCGACCCGCAATTCGCCTACTTTCATCTTCTTCATCCAATTCCCTCGCTTCAATTTTTGCCTCATCCATCATAGCCGATTTTTTGACCTGGTGAAATTACGTTTCCACAAAAAAATGATGACGTCACTGTCATCATTCCCCGGAATTACCCGTTGCAAGCCGAAACGTCAAGAATTCTTCATCCGACAGCAGGTTTAGCACGAATTCAAATAGACGAGAGTGGGTACAGTATAGTATAGTAGTCTTATCAAATAATCAGAATATTCTAACAAAAAGGAGGTGTAGAGAATGGCTTCCGTCATTCGTAACCGTCATCATATGGTGCATGACTCAAAACGTTCATTCTCTAACTTCGGATTTTGGTGGTTCACCGGCGCCTTTTCCGTCGGACTGCTCATCGTCGCCTTCGAACCGATCCGGGAGCGATTTACCGCCATCCATCCGATTCTATCTGCCCTGTCATTCGTATTCATCTCGTTCTTCGTCGGCGTCGCCATGAAACTTGCGCGCGACGTCTGGTGGCTCAACTACCTGCTTGAACGCACGTCGAACCGGTATATGTATATCGGGGCGGATACACTCCGCAGCTGGCAGTACACGCTAGACTCCATCTGGTTATTGACCCGCACGTCACAAAAAAAGCTCGGCCGATTGTATATCCAAATCGACCGAACCGTTCGTTCTGAAGAGGCGAAACGTCTGTTCGCCGCCTATTTGATTGATCGCGGTGTGCTCGTCGTCTACTCGCGACCATCGAAACCGAAGAAGATGGCTTAACCGAGGAATCGTGCCAACCAGACCTGTGCCGCCTCGACTTCTTCCATACGCAATTCGTGTCCGCCTCCATGATAGAAGAGTTCAACGTCCGCTCCGGCATTCCGTAGCGTCGATGTGAGCTCTTCTGTTTCTGTTTTCGGGCAAATCTGGTCTCGCTCGCCGGCCGAGATGAACACGTTCGCGCCTGAGAGATCTGGCAACGTGAGCGAACGGTCCGGGACCATCGGATGGAACAAGAGCGATGCGTGGAACGCATGCTTCCGGTAGAGCGCCGAGCCAATCAAGTTGGCCCCGTTCGAATACCCGAGCGGAATCATCTTGTCCCGGTCGATGCCGTACTCGTTGACGGCTTCATCCAAGAACGTCAAAAACCGTTCCGTCTGCTGCTTCAAGTCCTCAAGGTCGAGGACGCCTTCCGCATGACGGCGGAAGAAGCGGGACATACCGTTCTCGAGCACGTCCCCTCGGAGCGTCAAAATGTTCGCCTCAGGAGAAAGGATGCGGGCGAGCGGAATCAAATCCTGCTCCGTCCCCCCTGTCCCGTGCAATAAAACGAGTGTCGTCTCGGTCGTGCCTTTAATGAATTGATGAATCATGTCATATCTCCTCTCGGGATTGTAATGATTGGTAACGTGCGAGTGATCGCCTCACGGTCCTGTTCGAACCAGGCCGGAAGTTTGAGTGTCGAGCCGAGGCCCTCCAAACTCTCATCAATCAAAAAGCCGGGCGCATCGGTCGCCAGTTCATGGAGAATCCGGCCGCCGTCATGGAAGTAGACGGAGCGGAAATAATGACGCTCTTTTACTTCGGTCGGTCGCAGACCGAGTCCGAAGATGGCGTCTTGCCACGTCGTGTAGTCCTCTCCGTCACTGATGCGCCACGCGATATGATGGACCGTCCCCGAACCGGGTACCCCGTTCGGCAGGATGGTCTTTTTCACGTCGATGACGTTGCCGTAGTCGGCTGAAGCTTGTAGGCGAATCCATTCTGAATCTTCCCCTACCGTCTCAAAGCCAAACAGTTCCGTCAACAGGCGGACCGTCGCCTCCGGGTCTTTCGACAGTAACGTCGCCCCGGCGAAACCAGAAATCGCTTCGCGTGAAGTCACGCCCGGTACGACCCAATTCGTCTGTTTCGAACTCGTCCGGGCGACGAGCTCGACGACGAGTCCGTCCGGGTCTTCGAATAGTAGCGACGGCTCACCGAACCGTTCGGTCGCGACCGTGCCGATGCCATGTTCGTTCAATCGTTTCTCCCAAAATAAGAGACTGCCTTCCGGGACGAGATATGCCGTGACCCCGACCTGTCCGCTACCGACGCTGCCTTTGCCGATTCCTGGAATCGGGAAAAACGTGATGACCGTACCTGGTGACCCTTGTTCGTCCCCAAAGTAAAAGTGGTAGGTGCCAGGGTCATCGAAGTTGACCGTCTGTTTAACGAACCGGAGTCCAAGGACATTCCCATAAAAGTCTAGTGTACGCTGTGGGTCTTTCACCATCGACGAAATGTGATGGATGCCCGCTGATTGCTTCGTCATGTCATGTCCTCCTTTTATTATCTTGATTTCAAGATAAATCATTTTCGAAGAAATGTGAAACTTTTTGCTCAATATGGCGTACGCTAGTAGTAGACACCTATAAGGAGGTACATATATGACGTTACACATCGATCGCGTCTCAAAACAGTTCGGCGAGTTCACGGCTGTTGACGACTTGAGCTTCCACGTCCCGAAAGGTGAGATGTTTGGCCTGCTCGGGGCGAACGGGGCCGGCAAGACGACGACGTTCCGCATGATCCTCGACATCTTAAAACCGAGTGCCGGTACGATTACATGGGACGGCCGAAACGTCGATCACCGCATCGTCGGCTATCTGCCGGAAGAACGGGGCCTTTATCCGAAATCACCTGTCCGGGACCAGCTCGTCTTTCTCGCGAGTCTAAAAGGCATGCGCCAGGCCGAGGCGAAACGGGCCGTCAAATCGTGGCTCGAACGGCTCGAGATTCCCCAGTATGAGACGATGCGCGTCGAACAACTGTCCAAAGGGAACCAACAGAAGATTCAACTCGTGGCCGCCCTGCTCCACAACCCGGAACTGCTCATCCTTGATGAACCGTTCAGCGGGCTCGACCCGGTCAACGTCGAGATTTTAAAACGTGAAGTGCTCGCCCTCCGTGACGCTGGGACGACGATCGTCTTCTCGAGCCACCGGATGGAACACGTCGAGGAATTGTGCCAACATATCGGCATCTTGAAAGGTGGACGCGCGGTTGTGAGCGGCGACGTGCCGGCAATCAAAGCACGTTACGCCGAACCGGTGCTCTTCATCGAAACGGACCGTCCTGATGTGCTTCAAGCCATCCCGGTCGTCCGGGCGGTCGAACCTTATAAAGACGGCCATTTCGTCCGGCTCGACTCGTTCGATGATAGCGACGCGGTCCTTGGTGCCCTTGTCACGAATGGTGCCGCCGTCAAGACGTTCATGCGCCAACCCGTTTCATTAAACGACATCTTCATCAAGGAGGTCGGCCAACATGTTTCATAACTTCGGACCACTTTACTCGTTTACGTTACGTTCGAAGCTTCGCTCAAAGGCGTTCCTCATCTCGACGATTTTGACGATCTTGTTCATTCTCGGTTTCACGAACATCGACCGTCTGCTCGCGAACTTCGAGGACACCGATCAGGCGCAAGCCATCCTCGTCACCGAAAACAATGAACTGACGACACTCATGCAGTCGCTCGGTTATGAAGACATCGAATCGGCGGCCATAAACGAGGAGGAAGCGCGTACTGGCCTCGACAAGGGGGATTATGAGATCGTCGCCTTCATCGAAAACGATTCGGCCCGCGTCCTATCGGAACGCCCAGAACCGGACTTCACGACGGTCCTCCAGACGGCACTCCGCGAAATCCGGAACGCCGAACTGATTGAGACGTCGAACATCGATCCGACTGTCCTCGCGGCATTGAATGAGCCCGTGACGGTCGATGAATCGTATCTCGGACGTGGCGGTGAAAACTCGGACGAGCTGTTCTCGTCGTTCGCGTTCGTCTATGTCATGCTCATGTTGCTTTACGTCTCAATCATCACGTACGGCTCGATGATCTCGACCGAGGTCACGACCGAGAAGTCGTCACGCGTCATGGAGCTGATCATCTCGACGACGCATCCTGTGACGCATATGCTCGCCAAAATTTCGGCCATCGGAACGCTCGCCCTGCTCCAAATCGCAATCTTCCTCGGCTTTGGTTACTTCAGCGCCCGTAGCAACGAGATGGCCCAGTCGGTCATCGATAACGCCGGCAACGTCCGGGCCGTCGTCTACTTGTTGACGTTCTTCACGCTCGGGTATTTGCTCTATGCGGCCATGTTTGCCGTGCTTGGTTCGCTCGTTAGCCGGGTCGAAGAGTCGCAACAGATGACGATGCCGGTCATCATGCTCCTTGTCGCCGGGTTCCTCGCCGCCATGTTCGGCTTGAACAACCCAGAAGCACCGATCGTCACGATTTTGTCGTACGTCCCGTTCTTCACACCGATGCTCATGTTCCTTCGTGTCATGCTCGTCGACGTGCCGGTATGGGAAGTCGCGTTGTCAATTGGCATCATGATTGCCACAATCGGTGTGATTTTGTGGGTCGGCTCGAAATTTTATCGCGGCGGTGTCTTATTCTACGGCAACAATGCGATTAAACAATGGCGACAAATATTACAGAATCGACAATAACGTTTACAGCATTTTCGTTTTCGTATACTCTAAAGAATGTGCAAAATGAGGAGGAAACGAACAATGCGCTCACGATCACTCGCGGCTTTAATCTTTACTTTCATGACGACGCTCACGACGTTCATCTGTTATACCGTCTTCTTGGACGCTGATGCGCTGTGGCAAATCTTGCTCGCATACGCGGGAAGCACGTTCCTCGGGACGCTCGCTTTTTGGTATCCGGTCAGCCGACGGCAGGAGACGTCGCGGTTCGGCGGCGCGTGGATCGGCATCTTGATCACAGCGACGACGCTCATCGGATTCACCGCAATCCGCTTCACCGTTCGTGGTGACGCCGCGTCCTTACTCGACTGGCAGACGATGCTCGCAAGCCTCGCCTATACGTTCGGTTACGTCGGGTGGGTGCTCACGATTCTCAATATCGTGCTCGGCTTCCTACTTGCCGGGACACGACCGAAAGTACGTTACGACGCGCGCATGTCGCGTTGAACGACAGAACGGCCACCCATTTGGGCGGCCGTTCTTTTTTAGCCACGAAACCAATCCCAGAACGCGGCTCCTTGTGCCACGATCACGTAATCCAACCATTGTGAAAAGGTGAACGGCAAGCGGTTCAATTTAGCGTCTTCTTCATCAAAACTCAAAAACTCTCCAACCCACACCCGATTGTCCGTCTCACTTATGTATTCGCAAACAATCCATTCTCCGTCACGACCAACCCCTATCGGTAGAAAAGAAACAGGACAGTCCCAAAGTTGTCGGTAGTCAAGAATCTCATCGACCGAAAATAGCTCAATCCCTCCGCCGTACTCCGGGTCCTCGAACAGTTTTATTCCGTTATGTTCAGCTAATAAGGAACGGACCGCTACCGGCATTTCTTTCGGCAACCGCTCCAACTCCGTCACAGTAGCTGGACGATTGAAAGAGAACGTTAATTGGTTCACATATCCTTCTTCTAACTGGACGTCCAACCGGTTGTTCACTAACCGTCGCTTCAATGCTTGAATCGCAATCATGATTGTCTTCCTTTCATCCATAGCAAAAAACCGTGGTCGCCCACGGCCTTCACTGCAATTTATACGATTTATCGACAATCCCGAACTCCGTGTATTGGAACGAGTTGTCGACGAACTGATCCGGCACGAGTTGCTCGATATAGCGAGCGAACGGGACAATCCGATGCGTCGGTTCGTGCGACCGACCGAGGTCGAGCACAGCATCGACGAGCGCCTCGAGCGCATGATGAGACGTCGGTTCTTCATCTTCGGCGAAGATGCGACGAAGTTCTTCTTCGTGCATCAGGTCAAAGATGCGCATGCGTGCCTCGAGCTGCCGCTGCATGTCCTCGGTCGACTTGCCGTGCATCGCCTCTTCGTAGGCGAGTTTCATCTGCTCGAGCTCCGGGACTGTCCCTTTCATGAGTACTTTGAGCGACTCGCCCGTCCAAATATGGCGGGCCAAATAGTTCGCGTCAATCTTGAGCGCCTCGGCGAGCACCTCTATGTAAGGCATCGTCGGGTAGACTTCACTCAGTTCGGTGCGGCGAATAAAGTACGGCGCGACGCCAATACGGTCGGCGAGTGCCTCGACCGAGATACCAGCCCGCTCACGTAAAATTCGAATCCGATCCCCATACCCCCGATACGGTGCGTTTTTTCCATCCATGTGTCTCTCCCCCTCTCTTTTTAGTATAGTTCCCGAATCCAAAAAAAAATACTCGGAAGCGTATGCCTCCGAGTAAAATGTTCAACTTATTTTTTCGTCAACTCGACGACTTCAGAAGAACCGGCTGTGACCGTGTCACCTTCAGCAACGAGTTTGTTCACACCGAAGCTGTCGTGGTTCGTGATGATCACCGGTGTGATCGTCGACGGCGCGTTCGCTTTGATGAAGTCGAGGTCGAATGTGACGAGCGTATCGCCTGCTTTGACAGCTTGTCCTTCTGTCACGTGCGTTTCGAAGCCTTCACCTTTAAGATTGACCGTGTCGAGACCGATGTGAATCAAGTACTCTGCACCGTTGTCTGCATTGATCCCAATCGCGTGTTTCGTCGGGAAGACTGTCGCGATTGTACCGTTGACCGGCGAGACGACTTTGCCGTCTGTTGGTTCGACGGCGATGCCGTCACCCATCATTTTTTGCGAGAACACTTGGTCAGGAACGTTCGTGATGTCAATGACCTTCCCTGTAAGCGGTGAAACCGCGTTAAGTTGTTCTTCTTTACCACCAAATAGTTTTTTAAAGAATCCCATAGCTTAATCCCTCCAACATGTTCTGTTAATCAAAGTCTTAGCTTTTATACCCGAAAAGCTTCCTCTTCAATCCCTACCCTAGAAACGGTATAGTTGTAATAAGGTAGTGCGAATTCGTTTACACATCGTAAGAATACGAGTGTGCAATCGCTTTTGCAAGCCCTTTTTACACTTTATAAAAATTTCACATGATGGAGGCGCTTACAATGACGACTTTCACAAAATTGTCATATGAACGGCCCGACTTGGACGCTTTGAACAGCCGATTGTCGGACTATTCAGTCGAATTGCAACAAGCAAGCACACTCGAAGAGGCGAACGAATTGATTCGCCAAATCAACCAGGAACGGAACGCGTTTGAGACGCAAAGTCAACTCGTCGCGATTCGCCACTCGATCGACACGCGTGATGCGTTTTACGAGGCCGAGCAGACGTTCTTCGACGATGCGTTACCGGTTTACGAAAAAGAGGTCCAAGCATATTATCGCGTTTTGACCGAGCACGACTTACGGAGCCAACTCGAACAGGAATGGGGCAGCCAGTTGTTCGAACTCGCGGAGCGCGCGCTCAAGACTTTCGAGGAATCGCTCATCCCGAAACTGCAGGAAGAGAACCGATTGGCGACCGCTTATCAGAAAGTCATGTCGGCGGCCCAAATCGAATTCGATGGCAAGACGCTCAACTTGTCCCAGTTCGGACCGTATTTACAATCTCCTGACCGTTCGGTACGAAAAGCGGCGTCCGAGGCCCGTTATACATATCTCGCCGACAACGGGGATGAACTCGACCGCATCTACGGCGAACTCGTCCGCGTCCGGACCGACATCGCGCACGCGCTCGGCTTCCCCTCGTTCGTCGAGCTCGGGTACGCCCGGATGCAACGTGTCGGCTATGACGAGTCGAACGTCGACAACTTCCGCAAACAAGTGCGTGACGTCATCGTCCCACTCGCGACGACGTTAAAAGAGAAGCAAGCGAAACGGATCGACGTCGATACGCTCACGTACTATGATGAGTCGTTCGTCTTCCCGGACGGCAACGCGACGCCACAGGGCGACGAGACGTTTATCATCGAAGGCGGCAACACGATGTACCGGGAACTCTCGAACGAGACGGACGAGTTTTTCCAGTTCATGCAACAACGCGGCGCTCTCGATTTGACGGCGAAGCCAGGCAAGGCCGGCGGCGGCTACTGCACGTACCTCCCGTCAGAAGGTCTGCCGTTCATCTTCTCCAACTTCAACGGGACGGCCGGCGATATCGACGTGCTCACGCACGAGGTCGGTCACGCCTTCCAAGTATACGAGAGCCGTCATTTGACGACACCGGAATACGCGTTCCCGACGTACGAGGCATGTGAGATCCACTCGATGTCGATGGAGTTCTTCTGCTGGCCGTGGATGGAGCTGTTCTTCGGTGACCAAGTCGACAAGTACAAGTTCAACCATTTGGCAGGAAGCATCACGTTCTTGCCGTACGGCGTCCTCGTCGATGAGTTCCAGCATGTCGTCTACCGCAACCCTAACATGACGGTCGCAGAGCGTCGGCAGGCATGGCGCGACCTCGAGAAAGTGTATCTCCCGCACCGTGGCTACGAGACGAATGATTATCTTGAGTCGGGCGCATGGTGGCACCAACAAGGACACATCTTCCAGAGCCCGTTCTACTATATCGACTACACGCTCGCGCAAGTGTGTGCCTTCCAATTCTGGGTGCGCATGCATGAGGACCGTGAAGCGGCGTGGAGCGATTACCTCACGCTCTGCCAAGCCGGCGGCAGCCGCTCGTTCCTCGAGCTCGTCGAACTGGCCGGACTCAAGTCGCCGTTCGAGGACGGCGTGTTGAAACAGACGATCGGACAGATTGAAGACTATCTCTTGAAACATCCGCTCGCGAATTGAACAAATGAAACAGGTGAGCCCCATCGAATGGGACTCACCTGTTTTGCATCAAATCACATCTAATGGTTTTTTCTCGCTCGGCGGTGGGAATGCTTCGTCGAGCGCGTTAAAGTCGTCCTCGGTCAGGTTGAGGAGAAGCGCCGCGCCATTTTCTTCGACGTGTGCTTTCTGTCCCGCTTTCGGGATGGCGATGACGTTTCCGTTCCGCACCGTCCACGTCAGTAAGATTTGGGCCGGTGTCGCATTGTACGCCTCAGCAATCCGGTTCAACGTCTCATCATTGAACACTTTCTCTTTCACGTCGCTACCTTCGGCTAGCGGAGCGTAAGCCATCATCGGAATGCCGTGTTCCTGTAAGAACGGCAACAAGTCATATTCGACGCCGCGGCTGCCGAGATGATAGAGCACTTGGTTGACCGCACAATGCTTTCCGTTCGGCAAGGCGAGCAGTTCTTTCATGTCGTCGACGTCAAAATTCGAGACACCCCACGCCCGGATTTTTCCGTCCGCCTTCAATTGCTCCAGCCCGTCGACCGTCTCCTCGAGCGGGATGTTCCCACGCCAATGGAGGAGATACAAGTCGAGATAATCCGTACCGAGCCGTTCGAGCGTGGCGTCACACGCCTGGACGAGCTTGTCGCCCCCGGCGTTATGCGGATACACTTTCGAGACGAGGAACACGTCCTCTCGTCGGTCTTGGATCGCTTCGCCGACGAGCGACTCTGATTTCCCTTCTCCGTACATCTCGGCCGTATCGATGACGTGCAACCCGCAGTCGAGTCCCGTCCGGAGCGCCTCGATTTCGGCTTCCCGTTTCGATTCGTCTTCTCCCATGCGCCACGTGCCTTGCCCGAGGGCCCTCATCTCACGCCCGTCCGGCAATTCAGCCACATGTTGTTTCAATGCTGCCAAAATTAATGTGTGTGGAATGCGGTTCATATTGTTTCCTCCTTCGTCCATTGTTCATGTAACGGCCCGGTCGTCCCAAAGACAGGATCGGTCGCCGGTTTATCGACTCGTTCGATGCGCAGTACACTGTCGGGCCGTTCTTCCGGTTTTCCCGTCAACGTGTCATAGTCGCGTCCTTCCGGATACGCGCCGACAATTTCAAAGTCGTCACTCGCCTCGAGTCGGCGATGTCCGGTCCCGGCCGGTAAAATCAAGACATCCCCCGCCTGAATTAAGACGAGGTCCCCGGTCGCACCGCCAAGCTGAACGGTCGCCCGCCCTGACTTCACACCGAGCACTTCATGCGTGTTGCTGTGGTAGTGGTGGTAATCGAACACGCCGTTGACCCAGCTATTCCCCCAGTCGTTATGTTCGAACGTCGTCTGTATCCCGTCCGTCTCATCGAACACGCCGCGATATAACAACACCGGGAAATCCGGATTGTTCGGGATCGAACCGTCGTCTTCAAATCGATATGTCAACACATCCATTGTTGTCCCCTCCTTTGTCTCTTGTGACTGTACCCGACATGAGGCAACAAAAAACGGCCGCACAAGATTGTGCGACCGATTCATGAGGAGATGATGCTCAAGTCATACCTAGCCTCTTCTCAAAGAGATTCACGACCCAAAGAAGGATTCCGACATAAATCGGGAGGCCGATGATCAATGTCGTGAGGTTTTTCGGAACAAACGTATTGTAGCCATATAAGAGCGCTATGGCCAAGATGATAACGGCCAAATATTTTACTAAGCTTTTCATGAACGTCAGCTCTCCACGCTCAACTGCAACACTTCACCCTCTGACACCGGAATGCCTTCTTCCCACAGTTCAATCGGGAGCGAGACGATGGCGTTATGCTCACGCGGTGCGGTGAGTTTTCGCTTCGTGTTCAGGTCCAACAGCCCCCAGCATTCTCCATCCACGATGAATGCGACTTTAGATGAATCGTCGTCCCAGGCAAATCCGACTTCTTCACACGCTTCAATCGGCGGTGCGATTTGGTCGTAAATCCAAAGCGCGTCCGCGACGCCTTCCATCTCCCCTGAAGAATTCAGTGGACAAAAATAAACGTACCCCGTGTCCCCATCATCCTCAAATACACAGACGTAGCGTTCATTTGGTGAGACCGACTCAATCACAAACGTTTCTTCTTCATTCATGTTCAGTTCCCCTTTCTATTTTTACGTGAACGATATGAAAGCCAAGTCATAGCGACTTGGCTTTCAAGTTTAGTTCACTTTATTCTCGAGCTGTTGCAACTTCGTCGAGTAATACTCGATGATGTCGCGACGCCGGATGATGCCGATGAAATACTTCCCGTCATCGACGACCGGCACGAAGTTTTGATCTGTGATCGCATCGACGAGCTCTTCGATTTGAGCCGTGATGGCGACCGGCTTATACCGGACGCGTTGCTTAATGTCTTTCAGGCGTGTCCGGAGCACTTTTTCGTAGTCTTCTTCCCCGCGAAGCTGTTCGGCGAGTGCCCAAAGTAAATCCCCTTCTGTCATCGTCCCGGCGTAAAAGCCGTTTTCAGAGACGAGCGGCACCGATGTGAAACGATGATGTTTCATCTTCTCGAGCGCTTGCCGCACTGTCGATTCCGGGTCTAAATATTTGACGTCTTCTTTCGGATATAAAAAGAAAGCGATATTCATGTACAATCTCTCCTCAATCTAAAAATCCACCTCTTCATTGTACCATGTATTAGTGTTTAGTCAGCACAAATTGACCATGTCAATATCATTCATTCTAGCAAAAAGAGGCTCATTCCTTTTTTCTTATGAAGCGTTTCCAGATGAGTTGATCGAATCACGTGTGAACACACAAACAGGCACGGTCCCGAGCGGCTTTTCCATAGCCATCCTTGACCGTGTGGCGAACAACAACATCTCTATGCCGATATATCGGCATCCGGCAAACTCGTTCAATCTCAACTCGAACAACATGCTTCATTTTAGCTATACCCGTGTACAAGTCATTCTAGCCCCACAAATCTAAGAAACGTATTTTGGGTGGGCACAAAAAAACAAGCCTAGGAAATCCCTAGACTTGTCACATGTTTAGATAAATCCAAGCAACGTCTTGTTGAACTTGTCCATCTCATCGAGGACGGTACCGTGACCGCTCTCCTCAAACCGCTCGATACGAGAGTTCGGGATCCCTTTTTCCATCTCGAGCGCGAACTCAAACGGACAAATCTTGTCGTGTACGCCATGGATGATGAGTGTCTCGACGTTGACTTTCGGTAAGTCCTCTCGAAGATCCTCATCACGGAGTGCTTTCGCCGAAGCGATTGTCCCGTGGCTCGACGCGACGAGCGAAAGATGATGGAACCAGTTTTGCATCGGCTTCGAATGTTCTTTCTCGAAGAAAATCTCACCGAATCCTTCGAGCATCTTCGGCCGATCGTTCAATGTGTCTTCAATCAACGCATCGACCTCGGCTTGTGTCATCCCGTACGGATAGTCCGGACGTTGCGTGAACACCGGTGCCGCGGCGCCTGAAAGGACGAGCTTCTTCAACCCGTCATCCGGGAAGTCGACCGCGTAACGGATGGCGATTGCCCCGCCCATCGAGAAACCGACGAGCGTGAAGTCTTTGACGCCGAGCCCGTTGACGACCATGTGCACGTCAGACGCCATCGTCGCATAGTCATAACCCGTCGCCGGCGCATCCGACTTGCCGTAGCCGCGGTAGTCAATCCCCACGTAGCGATAGCCTGCTTCGAGCAACGCATTCTTTTGATACTCGAACATGTTGTTGTTCGCTGGCCAGCCGTGCAAGAAGACGACGGCGTCCCCTGTCCCGACATCTTCTACAAAAATATTCGTTCCATCATGTGCTGTAATATAGTTCCCCATTGGTCAAAACCCCCAGTTGGATTGTTGAGCGGCGTTCGTGTTTGCCCACAACCCACTTTTTCCCGTTTGACCAAAGTAGAAACCTATCAACTGTGGCGCCAAAGCGATTCGCCTTTCAACACGTGCTCAATCGCGCCCGCACCTTCGCGTAACACGGACGTCCGCCACGACTCATCATCCGGATAGAACATGGCCATGAACTCTTTTCGAATGCTGTTCCTGGCTTCCGGGTCTTTCGTCCCTTCGAAGTAGAGCCGGTTCTCAAGGATGATTGTCAAAAACTCACGAATCGTCGCTTTCGTCGACGTCCCGAACGTCCCGAATTCGAACAACGCCGAGACGAGTTTTTTCTCTGGATGATGCGTGTCCCGCACATAATAGAAATGGTTCGTCGAGTCCCCGAGGACGTCGGTCGGGTCGTACGTCTGAATATTCTTCAACTCATATACCTGCTTTAACTCGTCGACGTCACGCCCGTCCCGTTCACTGATGACCATCGTCACTTCGTTCGTCGGGCCGAGCGCCGTGTGCCAATCCATATGGACGACGCGGTCATAGCGCTCAAGCAAATCGTGTTGCACCTCTTTCAAAAAGATGGCGGACGGCTCATCCGACTCGCCGCCATAATAGACGCCTTTCGGGAACTGATATTGCCCCATCCCCTTCGCCTCGGTCATCGCGTCAAACCCGTCGAGCTTGATACCAGAACCGAGGAACGAGTAGATGTGTTCGCGCGCCTCGTGATAGTCATCGATGACGCCGTCCGGGACGAACAAGTGACGCATGACTTCATACTCTTTATTGACGTTACGCGGGAGTGATTCACGATCGATGACGTAGTTCCGGTTCAAGTCGACGTTATGCTCATTGACGCGACGGAAATGCTTCATCCCCCACGGATTGACCGCATGGATGAGACAAATCCCCGTCGACTCGTGTCGAAGATTTTTGAGCTGCGTCTCGACGAACTGATGCGTCACGGCGGCACCGGCGTACCCTTCGATACCGTGCTCGCCGATTGTCATGAGAAGCACCGCCTCGCGTGACCCCGCCGGTTCACCGATGATCAAGTCGATCGTATCCTCGCCAATCGAGTGGGACATCACGCGGGCCGTCGGATAATAGGGTTTGACGCGGTCGAGCAGGGCGAGAAACTTTTCACGCGACTCCTCGTACGATGATGAAAAATAATGACTCATGGTGATTCCCTCCATTCTTGTGTTCTGTACCCCATTCCCATTCCTGGCCAGACTAAAAACGCCTCCATGACGGAGACGTTTTCTAACTTTAGTGGGCCCCGGCTTTCGTCCCGCGGTTTTGACGCCGGAACTCGAACAAGTAGACGAGCGGAGCGAGCAGGACCGCCCCAAACATCCAATACGCACCCGGGCTCACAAACAACGTCTCGAACGCTCGAAAGAACCAGGCGACGAGCGAGAAAGCAACGACGAGTTCGGCCGTCCAGATGGCCGAACGGCGAACAGCCAACGTGAGTGCATTTGTTTTCTGGAAGAGGGCCGCAATAAAGGCGATTAAAAAGGCTGGGAAACTACTGAGCCAAAGCATCCGATTCAATGTCGACTCAGCGAAATACGTGTTGCCGAGCGACACCGTGATGAGATAGTGCGCGACGAGCACCAACAAGACGACGATCCAACCGATGAGGACGTCACGTTCCCATTTTTTCATCGTTCTCCCTCCGTTCCACGCAAAAGAGCTACCTTTATATTTACCCGTTTTACGAACGCTTCGGACAATTCCGCGTCAAAAAAGACACGTCCTGTAAGGAACGCGCCAGATTATTTGTCCATCAAGTGACGACCCCATTCGGTCGCCCGCTCGAGCTCTCCGTCTTTGAGTGGTCCTTCTTTATCAAGGACGATGAATGATTCTTTCAGCACCGGTTCCGCTCCTTTATCCAATAAGAGCTGCTCGATCCGGGTCGAGGCGTGGCCGAACCATTTGACGATTTTCCCGACGAAAAAGCCTTGATCTTCTTCGGCCATACTCGTATCGAAGGCTACAGCTCGCGTACCACGCAGTGCATGGTCCGATAAGCCATCGAGAAACGTCTTCACGTCCTCGGTCTCGCGTCCGCCGTGCGTCGGCGACCCAACGATGAACAAATCGAGATTGGCGAGGTCGCCGTACCCGACATGGCTGATTTGCATGATGTCAACTTGGTGCAAGTCGTTGAACCCGTCCTTGATGGCATATGCGATTTTTTCGGTGCATCCGTACATCGAGTCAAAGATGATGAGGATTTTCATGTCTGTCCCTTCTCTCTCCAAGACTGGGTGACCCCTACATGAGTCTGTTCCCTATTTCCATACTTGATTATCACCCTATCAACTTTCTTCTGTTAACACTTTCGTGAACTCGTCCAGGTGCTCCAAGTCACTAGCCTCGGCGTGCGTGTTTCTGAACCGATTGATTTGGTCGATGAGAAACGTCTTATCCCCTTCATAGATGGGGACAATCCCTTTCAACAATTGAACATGAACGTCATTGTAAACGGCCAGATGCAGTTCATGCCACATCAAAATGAAACGTTGAAGAACCATGTCTCGTTCCGCCTTCGGGATTTCCTCAATGGCTGACACCATCAAATCAGTGATCTCGTCTCGCACAGCGAACAACAGATGGATAAACGTATCACATCTCATGATTGTCGGAGTGACGATATCAAGAAATGAAATACTATTGAATAAGCGTGATATAGGATTTTCATCTGACTGAATCACATTTATTTTACGAAACAGATAACGTTTCAAGGTCTTCATTTCCTGTTGATGAATCGTGCCATTTGAAAACTTTCCGACAATTTCTCGCTCACATACTTGAACGAATGTTTCTGGATTGCTTGATGGCGGTGCGAAGTCGTGTGCCAATCGATGGTGAATATCCGAGTCATGCGCCAGCTTCAAAATCACATCGATGAGCTCGACCTTTTTCAACTTACCGAGTTCTTTTGCTAAATCAAACGGTGACCCCGGTGTAAGCCGATCGCGTAACCAATAATAAACTGCGACTTCATGTTTACACGTGCCTTGATTATAAGGGCAATCGCATGACGATTGAATCATCCACTCATTCGCACATGTAACCTCCACTCGATAAACGATACTGCCATTTACATCAAACAAGTACGTATTTCGAGTTTGTGACACTAATTCGAGGTTCCCGCTCATATAGTAACTGTAGCCACGGTCCTCGATTCGCCGTGATACATATCTTTCAAACTCGAATAGATTCATCTTGTCCTCCTAAATCGATACATGACGAAAACCACGAGGCCGAGTCCGACGAATCCATACGCCACCTTATCCAGATGGTCACGCATGCTGAACGGGGCATCATGCCGATACTCGGCCCGCTTCCATCCCGACTCGTCCTCGACCGCGAGTACATCCTCTATCGCTTCCCCGTTCACTTCTCGATAGGTCGTCCCAATCGGATACATGTTCGAGGCATCCCCGTAATAGCTGCCATCCATATCGTCGGCCATCGTCTTCACCTCGCCGACGACTTCACCCAAATCAGCCTCCAATACGGCAACATCCATCACTTCATATACTCGTCCGTCCAACACGACGAACGCATACGCCCACGATAAGGCTTGAGCCGACAAAGAGACAGACAGAAGCAGCAACACCAATCCGATGACGCGCCTCATCGAATCGCCCACACGAACGTCGCCGAGTCACTCAAGTCAATCTCGTCCGGTTCAAGTTCCGGCATCGCCGCCTCCGAGAAGAGCACCTCGTCATGAAGCGTAAGACGCGTCGGCGAATAAAGATGGAGCTCGCCCCACGTATAGTCGATTTGAAGCAAATCGCCGAGCGTCGCCCCGGCGCCCTTTGCCAACAGTTCGGCCCGATGGCGCGCGTTCGCCGCCGCACTCGCGAGCAGTTCGTCTTGAACCGCATCCGCATTTTTGATGGTGAACGAGATAGACAGCTTCGGTTCAGCTAGCGAATTGCTGACGTGTTCGATGACCGAGGACAACTGTTTCGTATCGAGCGGAAACTCGAGTTTCGTCTTCTGCTGACAGACGTAGCCTCGGAACCGAGACTTGTAATTGCCTTGTTTGTCCCGGTAGCTCTCATAGTCCGTGTCAATCGAGAAGTCGGTCGTCTTTAAATCCGTCTTCGCGAAGCCCGCCTGCTCAATCGCTTTTTGCAGCCGCGTGACGACGAGTGCCGCCCCGTTCATCGTCTCCTCATAGCGGACGGCTCTTGACGACAAATCCATTCTCACGACAATCAAATCGGGCTTGGTCGATACTTTCCCTGTACCTTTGACGGTGATCGTGCGGTCCATATGATTTCCTCCTTCATTGTTGGCGATTCAAAAACGGCACACTGCTTTTAGTTCACGAAAATGCGCAATAACGCATAATTTCGATATTTACGATTTCTCCGCTCTGTGTTCGAAGCGTATAAAAGTTCTTTTTCCACAAGTTGATGAAGTGCTTTTCGAACCGTGTTCGGTGAATAGCCTGTCATTTCGACACCTTTCGCCACCGTCAAGATTGGTTGTTCAAAGCTCGTAATCCATAGTTTACGTTCCGCTTCGTTTTCAATTAGCTGTTCACCTTCTGACAGCAAGCGATTGGCTTTATTCAATTGATCCAACAACTTTGTCGCCATTCGTTCTGAAGCATCAACGAAAAACAGTAACCATTTCCCCCAATCCGACTGGTCTCCACGAACGCCGTTGAGCAAATCGTAGTAGCGGGCTTTTTCTTTCTCAAGTTCTTCACTCACAAAGAAGATTGGGTGCGTAATCACTTTTTGCTGCAGGAGATAAAGCACAATTAGAATCCGCCCTAAACGCCCGTTCCCGTCCAAAAATGGATGGATGGATTCAAATTGAGCATGCATAATTCCTGTTTTAAGAAGTGGAGCCGCTTGTTCATTAATGATATATCCGTCTGACTTTAAGTGGTTCTGCGGTAGCAATCGTCCGTAAGAATCAGTATTGATAAATTTTTCTAAGTTCTCCATGTATTCGTTAATCAAATGAGCCTCTACCGGAATATAAGAAGCATCTTCTAATCGATTCGTCGGCCCGATAAAATTTTGAATTTTACGGAACTCACCGGCTGAACTGACTTCTCCTCGACTTCCTTTCATCAAAATCTCATGTAACTGCTTGATCAATCGCGTCGTCACCGGATAACCATTTTCGACAGATTCATACCCAAACTGCAAGGCCCTCATATAGTTCTGAATTTCGATAATATCGGAATCGTCACTTTTCTTCAGCGAAGACTCCATCATATCCGTGAACGTCACTTGTGATCCTTCGATTTTCGTTGATTCAACGGATTCTTGAAGCGATAAGAGTTGCATTAATTGCTTACTTGCTTTCGAATGTGTCAATTCAACATCGAGTTTTCCAAGTAGCGTATTCACATGCGCCAGACGTTCAAGTAATTTGATGGCTTGTGTGATTTCTATTTTGACAGGTAATTTGGTTAATCCTTGTATCGCCATGACACTCATCCTTTAAGTCATATTTATTATAATATTGACTTAATAATAATATATCATCTTTTAAAAATCAAATAGACATGAAATGTGACTTATTTAAACTTAGTCATCATGAACGCCTCTATATCATCAAGTGTTTCAGCGCCACGTAGCGACGGATAGGCATCTCGACTGAAGACGAGTCCTTCTTCCGTGTTCAAGAACATGTACCGCTCACCGTCCGGGAAGCCGTAGTCACTCACGTCCATCACTTGAAGCGTGGCCCCGTTTTGTGACCAGATGTGGGAAGCATCATGCCGTCTCGTCATAAAAATCCCTTCCATACCGAGGCGAAGTTCAGAGATGACGTCCGCATCCGACTGAAGCACTTCAGAACCGGCACCGGCAACGGTAAGTACTTTCATCTCACTCCCAGGCTCAACCTCACCTCGATAGACGTCTGTCACGCCAATCGTCACGATCGACTGATATTCCGCTTGTCCGTTGAAGTCGAGCTCGATGTGGTCAATCTGCTTCACGACGCCCCGTACCACGGCAGGTTCCCATTTCGAGAACAGCTCGTCCTCACTCATCTCGACAAGGTTTGCCGACGACATCCCGACATCGATGTCCTCTTCATCGATATAAGCGACCGACATATTGCTCGAGCTGTCCGACAGCGGAATCAATTCTTTAAAACCGTCCCATGTCACGACAAAGAGTGTGACAGCCGCTGCTGCCACAAGACCGCCTATCCAACGCCAATGTCTTCGTTTCTTTCCCTCGACTTCCATCGATTCCTCGACGAAACGGTCATCAACGTCCCCCATCAAACGTGTGAGCCGATCTCCGTTCATAGTGCCACCCCTTCCGCTTCGAGCGCTTGCTTCAAGTCGTTCCGGGTCCGCAGCAGCACCATCTTGACCTTGCTCTCACTCACCTGGCGCATCGTCGCGATGTCTTTAATCGACTGAAAGTGAAAGTAACGCCCCATAAAGATCTGCCGGGTCTCTTGCGGCAACTGGGCCAAAAAGTCGTTCAACAACTCGATGACTTCTGAATCGGTCGCGACGGAGGAGGCGAGACAGTGCTCGAGCTTACTGACGATGAGCGGGACTTGTCCCGCTCCGCGCTTCTTGGCGTTCGCCTTCTCATACTTATGGAGCGAGACGTTACGAACAAGCTTCGCCAAATAGGCGGCGAGTCGCGCTGGACGTGTCGGCGGAATCGCTTGCCACGCCTTCATGTACGTATCATTGACGCACTCGTCCGCGTCCTCTCGGCTGTTTAAAATGTTATAGGAAATCGTATGACAATAGCGGCCGTCGCCTCAATCGCCCGCTCAGAACGTCTCCAATACAAATCGATAATCGCTTGATCGTCCAATCGAATCCCCCTCTCGATGTACTTACATCTTTATAGACCGGAAATGAAGTCCATCGGTCACAACTTCTGTAAAAGTTTTTTTGAGCGGCTCTTCACGGCCGGACTCCCTGTCTCGAGCTGCGACTCGAGCAATGCTTTCAGCTCTACACGGAATCGTGGATGCACGGCGCTCAAGTCGAACACTGCCTGTAGGGAATTGACGATGACGATGTTGCTCGTCTCCGTGGCAATCCTATCGGTGAGCACATGAACGATGTCGGCCGCCTCGTCCTCCGTCCACATCAGCCGTGGCATCACTTGCGCCAAGTGCCACCTCACTTCTTGTTGAGTGATGATATGTAGCTGCTGGAACAAGGACGCTTGATGCGCATGAAGCAACTTTGGATGACGGCGTGTCACTTTCTCCATCGCGTCTGCGCTCCGCATCCGGACGACGGGACGGTCATCGGTTAGGCCGGTCATCAATTCGCTGAATCGGTCCGGGTCGTTCCCGACGAAAGTGACAACCTCATCGACGTGGCCGACCGAGCGCAAATCCCCACCACTCAATACTTCTCGGATATCCATGCTCCCACCTCTTTCTTCTCTCTCATTTTACAGAAAAAGGGACTCAGTAGACACTGAATCCCTTTGCCTGCATATTAGTTATTCTCTTGCTTCAAACGGTCGATAATATTATCCGACTTCACTTTCGAAATCGCGTACAGCATCGAAGAACCAACGATCAGGAAAATTACGACCGTGACGAACAAGATGTCGCCCCACGGCAACGTGAACGCTGCTTCAAACGTGTTGATCTGTGCCCGGTAAATGAGGTACATGATGAGAATACTGACCGGGATTCCATACGCCAATGCTTTCACGCCGTAGAAGATGCTCTCATAGTACACCATCTTGTTGAACCCTTTCGGTGTCATCCCGACCGAACGGAGCATCGCGAATTCGCGGCGCCGTAGCGAGACGCTCGTCGAGATCGTGTTGAAGATGTTTGCCACTGAGATGAGCGAGATCAAGACGATGAACCCGTAGACGAAAATCGACAACAGCAACAACATTTGCTCTTGCTGTTCACGTTGCTCCGACACGTTGAAGATGTATTGGTCCATGTTCTGTTCCGCCTCAATCACTTGTTGCGTTGCATCAGGATTGCTTGTGTTCAAGGCGATCGACGGGCTCGATTGTTGCATCAATTTACCAATCGCATCGTCTTCAAACGTCCCTTCTCGAACAATCACATCGAGCCACCCGAGTGAACTTGTCATCACACCAGTCGGGGCGACGTCGGTCATGGCGCCGATTTTGATTGTTTTGAGCGGTGTCGTGCCGTCCGTTGCGTTCTCGTTTTGGAGTTCGAGCGTATCACCGATTTTGGTCTCAATCGTCTTCGAGTTCACAAATTTCTTCTTGTCGACGTCTTGATATGAAATTTCATCAATCAAGACGGCACCGGGCATCTCTCCGTCTTCAAAGTTGCTAGCGTCTGCCCCGATTTGCTTCAAGTACGCATCGAAACTGGCGTCATCCAATTGATAGAGGGAGACGTAATACATGAATTTCCCATCACCGAAGTTGAATGCCAAGTCTTCGTTCTCGGTGACTGCGCTCGGTAACCGTGCTTCGTCGACCATCGTCTGGACGGTCGTGTTCTCGAAGTACGTCCCGCCCGTCACATTATCCAACGTCTCATAGCGACGTAAGTCATCTTTACTGAGATTCGACCCGTTCACGAGAATGTCGAACGCGTACGTGCCTTGTGACATCTCGAGAGACTGTCCGAGCCGGTCTGTGAAGTAGCTGACGACTAAAAACAGCACGATACTGATGACGAGCGAGAACACCGTCGCCAAATACCGTTTCCGGTTGCGTTTCGTATTTTTCAGCCCGATCTCCGCTTCCAAACCGAAGATCCGTCGAACGAGCTTTGACGTCTTGACGTTCTTCGACGTCAGTCGAACATCTTGGGTTTGACGAATCGCGTCAATCGCAGAAATTTTGGAAGCGCGGCGCGCCGGCAGATAACACGAGATGAAAATCGTTACGCTCGAAATCAAAATCGTCAACAGGAGCGTGACCGGTGTGACGACGACCTCAAACTTCTCCGTCACATTGAGCGCTTTCTCAGCAAAGGCGTTGATGAATAGGAACGTGACCCCAATCCCGGTCACCCCGGCGATGATACCAATCGGGATGCTAATTCCTCCGATAATCAATCCTTCAAAGAAGACCGAGTTTCGTTTTTGCCGTTTCGTCGCCCCGACACTCGCGAGCATCCCGAGATAACGCGAGCGCTCGGATACACTGATGGCAAAAGCGTTATAGATGAGCGAAATCGAGCCGATGACGATGACCGCCATGATGATGCCACCGAACCCGTACAGCGTCTTGCGCAAGCCATCATCATCCGTCACCCCATAATAGCGGAGCAATGATGAGTTATACGCGATGCCTTCAATCTGTTGTTCGCGCATCACTTGTTTCGTATCCTCATAGATCGAGCCGTTCACGTCGTTCAAGGCGACGAACGTATCGACGGTCGCACCGTTCAATGCTTTGTCGTCAATGTATCCGACGACCGTATACCCTGGCGACCAAGTCGGCTCCCAGGCCGGGCGCGCCATCGTACCGACGACGGTCAACGTCACCGTATCCTCGATTTTCAACTTCTCAAGAATCGTCTCCCCTTCGCGGACCAAACCCTCGTTTTGGGTCAATACACGGCCGGATTCTTCATCCACACGCTCACCGATTTCAATCGTCAATTCATCCCCAATGTTGTACGTGACTTGCGCATTTTGACGGATGGCCTCAGAAATGACGACTTCGCCTTCTTTGTTTGGGAGTCTCCCCTCCGTCAAATCGACAGGAAAGTTTTTGAGCCCGGACGTGTTATAGTTCCGGACGTATAAGTACGGTTTATAGGCATTCTGTGAATCCTTTAATTCCGCATAGCCGTCACTCGATAGAATGACGTCTTTCGTCGATGCATTCTTCCGGATCGCCTCGACCTGATCCTCATTCGTGTTGATGTATTGGACGTGCCATTCCCCGTTGTCCGCAATGTCTTGACGGATCATCAAGTCCAGGAACGACGAACCTAGTGTCGTCACAGCCGTGATCATCGCCACCGAGATGATGACCCCGATGATGGTGACGAGCGAGCGCCGCTTGTTTTCACGCAAGTGGCGAAGCGTCATTTTATGGATGATGTTCATGAGCGGACGACCTCGTTCTTCGCAATCTTCCCATCCTCAATCGAGATGATGCGGTCGGCCTGCAAGGCGATCCGTTCGTCATGTGTAATGATGATCAGTGTCTGGTTGAACTTCTTGTTGAACAGTTTCAGGAGGCTCATAATCTCTTCACTGTTTTGACTGTCCAAGTTCCCTGTCGGTTCATCGGCCAAGATGATGGCCGGGTTACTAATGAGCGCCCGGCCGATGGAGACGCGTTGTTGTTGCCCACCAGACAGTTGGTTCGGTAGGTGCGTCATCCGGTTCGATAGCCCGAGGATGCCGATGATGCGTTCCAAATGCGAAGCGTCGACTTTTTGTTCGTCCAACAACATCGGTAGTGTGATGTTCTCCTCGACCGTCAAAATCGGGATTAAGTTGTAAAATTGATAAATCAAACCGATTTGACGACGGCGGAAGATGGCGAGCTGTGTCTCGTCCAACTTGTAAATATCCGTATTGTCAATCAACACCTGTCCGCTTGTCGGCACGTCAACACCACCGAGCAAATGCAACAACGTCGACTTCCCCGAGCCCGACGGTCCGACGATACAGACAAACTCGCCTTTTTTGACGGTGAACGATACGTCATCGAGCGCCCTGACTTCCATCTCATCTTTCCCGTATACTTTCGATAAGTGTTGCACTTCTAATATGTTCATGTTTGCACCCTCCAGTACTTGATCTACTTTGAGTGTACCGAGCGAGTGTGACACGTCCGTGACTCGAAAGTGACTGTTTCGTCACTTAGACAATCGCTTTGTAGAATCGAATTTGAAACGCCGTCCCAACGCCGATTTCACTGCTGACGGTCAGTTCACCTTGCTGGCTCGTGATGATACTGTGGGCCATGGCGAGGCCGATGCCGACGCTGTCGTCACTCGCATTCATCCCTTTATAAAAACGTTGGAAAATATACGGGACGTCTTGTTTGTCGATGCCACTCCCCGTGTCGCGAATGATGATTTCCGTATACAGGGTGTTTTCGCTAAATTCGATGAACAGCTCCCCTCGTTCCGGTGTATGTTCGACGCAATTTTTCAAGATGTTGATCAGCGCCTCGGTCGTCCACTTTAAATCCCCTTCGAACGTGACATCACGCTCACCCGTGATCTGAAGCCGCTGCATGTTGATATCGATCGGCACGAGCATCGGTTCCGTCACGGCTT
The DNA here is from genome assembly GCF_004337025.1 of Exiguobacterium sp. SL-10. Taxonomy (NCBI): domain Bacteria; kingdom Bacillati; phylum Bacillota; class Bacilli; order Caryophanales; genus Exiguobacterium; species Exiguobacterium sp. SL-10. The sequence continues at coordinate 57,179 of NZ_SJUP01000004.1, forward strand.
GAACGAGCGAGGGAACGGACACCGGTTCTCGTTTGAACTGAATCGTCCCGGCATCGATTTTAGACAGTTTAAGTAACGATGAGACGAGCCACTCCATCCGCTCGAGCTGCACCTGCACGTTATGCGTGAACTCTTGACGTTTGTCATCTGACAGCCGTGGGTCACTGAGCAAGTCCGCCATGACGGTCATCGAGGTGAGCGGGGTCTTCAGCTGATGGGAAATGTCGGAGATGGCATCCGTCAGTTTCTGCTTGTCCTCTTCAAGATGCGTCCCTTGTTCCGACAGCATCTTCGTCACTTTATAGATTTGGCTCTTCAATAGACTGAGCTCGCCTTCACGGTTGTCGCGGACATCGAGTTGATAATTGCCGTTGCTGATCTCTTGCAGATAGCTCGAGAGCTGTTCGATTTCCCGATAGCGCCACATCGTGAAGCGATAGGTCACGGCAATGAAGACAATCGATAAGACCGCGACAAGGAGTGTAGCCTCAACCGAGATGAACAGCGCGACGCTCACGGCCAAGCCAATGATCATAAAGAGACTCAATAAATAGATTCGAACTTCTCGATTTCGTAGCATGTTAACCCTCCACCTTATAGCCGATGCCACGAACCGTCTTAATCAACGTCGGCCGCTGTGGGTCGTCTTCGAGCTTTTCGCGTAACCGTTTAATGTAGACGGTCAACGTATTGTCGTTCACAAAGTCCCCGCCCATGTCCCAAATCTGGTCGAGCAGTTGCGCCCGGGACAACACTTGTCCTGTATGTCTGCCGAAGATGAGCAGTAAACGATACTCGAGCGCCGTCAATAAAATCTCATCCCCGTTCTTCTTAACTTTAGCGTCTTGCGTATCGATTTCAATCGATCCGATTGTCAGGACGGATGAGCTAGCCTGTTTGTTGTAGCGGCGCAACACCGAATGAATCCGTGAGATGAGTTCTCGGACACGGAACGGTTTTGTGATGTAGTCGTCCGCTCCCATATCGAGTCCCATGACGACGTTTACTTCATCATCGAACGCCGTCAAAAAGATGACGGGTGTATCCTGTTTTTGCTTCACGAGCCGACACAAGTCATAGCCGCTCCCGTCTGGCAGCGACAAGTCGAATAGACACAGGTCGATCGTATGTAACTGTTGTTCGATCAAACGTGTCGCGTCGGTTGCGTTCTGGCATAGCGTCGTCGTAAATTGTTCTTGTTCGAGCGAATATTGAAGACCGGAGGCGATTGTCCGGTCGTCTTCAACGATTAAAATGTGCATGGTGTTCCCTCCTGACTCTTCTTCTCATAATATAGCAGTCTTTTTTCAAGTGAGGAGACAAAACAAAAATCCCGAACGAGAAATCTCGTTCGGGAAGACAATACACTGCCTACACTCGTATCAGGATTTTACGACACGAAGGCACTCCGGCCTCTCAAACCCATCTGCACCTAAAAAACGTAGCGCATTGATCGTCAACTCGTCGAGATTGATGGATTGGACGTTCGGCTCGGTCTGTTCATCGACCCATACTTTCCAAATCTCAACTTCATCCGCCGTCTTCAAGTGGTCGGTTATATACTCGACGAGTTGTTCGGCTCTCGCATCGGAATAGCGCCAACGCAATTCAGCGACGTGCGGTTTTTTTGAGTACGCCTCGACGTTTTCCTCTGCATAATAAAGTTCTCGTTTGATCTCAATCTCGTCGAGTTGCTCTTCTGACTCGACGTTCATCAAAATCTTTGCGTTACGATCGAGTTCTTGATCCTCCGCAATCATCTCAGGCAAAATGACCCCCTTTTTAATCGCCTCATTGATTGATAAAAATTCAACGTATGGATTTTCGACTTCTTGTAATGGTTGTGTACTCGTTATAAATTGAAATTCACTCATGTTAACGCCTCCTCGTTATATAAAAGTATGGATCATCGTTTCATTGCGCTGATGGAAATAACAAGTCCGATCAAATAACCGACCATCGAGCCGACAACAATCCCGTATGCAACCGTAAAACCGAATAGTAGGGAGATGATCATCCCGGCAGCCGTTCCGAAAATAAGGCCAAGTCCGACCGCTGATTTACGCCATTCGCTACCCATCATATCACTCTCCTTTTTTTATAGTCGTTGCAGATATTTAACTAATTAATTCGCTTCAATAAACTGCGTCATTGATACTTTTTTTACCTTTGTTCTGAGATTTCACGAAGCCCTTTCAACGTTTGAATTTTCTGATGATGCGTATGTGCGTAGTGCGAAAGCATCACAACAATAGCGAGATTCGGAAAGGTGATCCAACCCGTCATCGAATTTGGAAGATTAATGAACACGACAGCTAGATTAATAAATAGTACAGAGCTATATAATTTCAAGATGCTACGTTCATGTCGAATTATTGAATCAAAATCGGAATAGAGATGAAATGGCCCGTCTTCTGTGCGTTTCCGTAAAAAAATCCACCGGAAGGACGTCTCGACAACTTCAATCTCCATCTTTTCTAAAAATTCAAAGTAAGCTTTTGATTTGGGATGACTCGGAAGTTCTTCAAGCAATTCGATACGATACATATATGCGCCCGGCCCTCCCTCGCAAAACACATAACGCCCGAATTTAAACTGTTCTAACAACCACCCATGTGCCGCCATCTCATTTAGCCACTTCTCTTCTTTTTCGTAATCCACATAAAAACGATAGACCGTTTTTGTTTTCACGACTTATCTCCCCCTATCCACTGTTTTCCGTTTGCAACGAGCTCTTCAAGACGTAAAAGTTCGCCTTCAAGCACAGCTTGTCCTTGAGCTGTGACGACATACTCTTTCTTGCGTCCACTCGCAATCTCCACTGCTTCAATCCACTCTTTTTCCACCAAACTACTGAGCGCGCCGTACAATGTCCCCGCCGCTAATTGAACGCGACCATGGCTCAACTCTTGAACGAACTGCATGATTCCGTATCCGTGTCTTGGAACTTGTAGCGACAGTAAAATGTAATAAACCGCTTCCGTCAATGCGACGGACCCCGCTGATTGTGTCATAGTTGCTCCCCTTTACTTCGCCTGACGATATATCGGCTTCCGATATATCTAGTGTATCCTAGTTTTAGGTCGTTGACTACAAAAAAAAGGATCCAGTTTACACTGAACCCCTGCAAAAACTTATTCGACTGTCGACTCCGCCTCGGCAAGCGCGGCTTCTTCTTTGTGATAGTTCTCGACGAACGCGTCGAGCAATGCCCGCACTTCGTCTGTCGATTTCGTGTCCATGAGCTTCACACGGAGGTCGCTCGCTCCACGGAAGCCTTTCACATAAATCTTGAAGAAACGGTGCAAGTTCGAGATCGAACGTGGCACGTCCTCTTGGAACTTATCTTGCAGGTCAAGTTGGAGACGAAGCAAGTCGAGGTACTCTTCCATCGAATGCTCACGCGGCTCTTTCTCGAACGCGAACGGGTTCTTGAAAATCCCACGACCGATCATGACGCCGTCGACGCCATACTTTTCGACAAGCTCTAATCCCATCTGACGGTCGAGGATGTCACCGTTGATCGTGATGAGCGTGTCCGGTGCGATTTCGTCACGCAATTTGACGATATCCGGGATCATCTCCCAGTGCGCGTCGACTTTACTCATCTCGTTGCGTGTGCGCAAGTGAATCGACAAGTTGGCGATGTCTTGCTTCAAGAGATGCGTCAACCAGTCGCGCCACTCGTCGAGCTTCGCGAATCCGAGACGTGTCTTGACGCTGACCGGGATTCCGCCAGCTTTCGCCGCTTGGATGAGTTCCGCCGCGACGTCAGGGCGGAGGATGAGTCCGCTCCCTTTCCCACGCTTGGCTACGTTCGGAACCGGGCAACCCATATTGATGTCGAGGCCTTTATAGCCCATCTCGGCCATCCCGATGCTCATCTCGCGGAAGTAGTCCGGGTTGTCGCCCCAAATATGGGCGACTATCGGCTGCTCGTCCTCAGTAAACGTCAAGCGTCCACGCAGGCTACCTTTCCCTTCTGGATGGCAATAGCTGTCCGAGTTCGCGAACTCGGTGAAAAAGACGTCAGGTCGGCCGGCATGGGCGACGACGTGGCGGAAGACGACATCGGTCACGTCTTCCATCGGGGCAAGTATAAAGAATGGACGCGGAAGATTGCGCCAGAAATTTTCTTTCATGATTTAGTTCAATTCCTTTCATAACGAGCCATCACAGTTTATCTTCAATCAAAAAAACCTGCTCTCATTCTATGATTTCTCGCCACGCTTTTCAACTATGATTACTCATGAACGACAGAGGTAATCACAAAACCGCTCGTGTTGTCTCCCGAGATATCGAAGTCGGTCGTCTCAGGGATATCCGTCATCTCCGACTGATCATATTGAATATAATAGGTTGTTCCGGCATTTCTCACTTGATGTTCTCTTTCTGTTTTCAAATACGCTAAATATTCTTCGAGGACAAAATCTTTTTTCTTCATCACGATGCTGTGAGGAAGCCCGACGTAGCGAAAGTGCCACGGCTCGAACTCGATTCCTGTAACATCGGTTTTCCCTTTCGGATACCGTACAACGAACCCGAAATTATGAGCATTTTTTTCAAGCCATGCCCCTTCACGCGCATGATCCATCATTCCTTCCGTGGAGCCAATATCTAACGAGAGCCCGCTTTGATGCTCACTATATCCAGCCGGAAGTGCATAATTCGGTCCATTTTCATCATAAAGTTGTTGTTGTAATGTCGCATCGCGGTAAGCACTATTGATTTTAAAGTGCCAAACCCCATCTTTTTCTGCTTGTTTTAACATCTCTTGTAACGGTTTGATGACATGATCTTGTAGCAAAAACTCTGCGTCCACGACGAGATTCTCCGAAATATTTTCAGGAATTCTCGTTAAATTTTGAGGCTCCTCTTTCAACTTCACGTCTCGGTTTATAAGAACCAGATCCCCGTGATGGACCGATGCGTGCTGAAGCGATATCTCTTGCGTCAAGTCGGGTAGTTTCATAAGAAATAATTGATAAGCGATGAATGAAACGATGAGTGCGACGAGTATTTTTTTCATAGAATAAGACCTCTCCTTCACTTGTTACACTTAGCTTAAAGAAGAGGTCTTAAATAAATGTTAGGGAATTTCTTAAATATTTCTTAAATCGACAGGAAGTAGGACATCAAAATGAATTTGACCATCACCATTCCAAACTTGAATTGTCCCATCGTGCTTCTCGACAATCGTCTTGGCGATGTATAGGCCGAGTCCCGTTTGTTTTGAAGGTATATTTCTGACTTGATCGACAGTATAGAACATGTCAAATAAATGCGGTAGTTTTTCTTTCTCAATTGGGGCACCGTGGTTTGAAATTCGAATGTGAACTCCAACGTCTCGTTTTTCTGCCTTCACACGGATTGGTTGACTTAAATCGCCGTAAAATAATGCGTTACTCAATAAATTCTCAAATACGCGAGCCAGCTCTTTGCCATTGCCCATGATGAACAAATTTGAATCGATTTGTTTTGTGATGGAGACATCGCGCTCTTCGACGAGTGCATCCATTTCATCAAGTAGTTGGAGGAGCAATTGCTGGATATCAATCGGTGTCTTTTCAATCACTTGGAGGGATAAATCTAGCTTTGACACATCAAACAATGTCCCGATGAGTTCTTCAAGGTAGACCGACTTGGTATAAGCAATCCTTGTATACTCATCTTTTTGGGCCCCCGACAACTCTCGTTGCTCATTCAGCAAGTTTAAATAGCCGATCACAGATGTCAACGGAGTACGTAAATCATGAGCCAAATTGGCAATCAACGTCTCTTTACTCCGTTGGGATAAGGTTTGAGCATTGATCGCTTCTTGGAGCAACCGACTCGCCTCATTCAAATCCGTGGCAATCTGTCGAAACTCGTCTTTCGACTCGACCTGAACATTGTACGTAAAATCTCCATCCGCCAAATGACGAATGCCGGCAGAGATTTCAGTGAAATAGTTTGAATAGGTCCGGGTAAATAAATAAAATAGCAGAATCGATAACGGAATATATATAATCAAAAATGCATTAATGTCACCAAACTCTCTCATCATTTGGCGATAATACGTATAACTGTCTTCATACATAACGTAGTGATGATAATAAAATTGGAGTAATTTATATACGGTGAACGTGATGGCCGCAGCACATAATAAACTTTTTATAAACAAATAAATGATTCGGGTCCTAAAGCTATAAAAGAAATTATGCATTGAATTTATAACCCACACCCCACACGGTCTCGATTAGTTTTTTAGACTTATTCGTGTCTTGAATTTTTTTGCGGAGTGTTCGGATGTGGACCATTACCGTGTTGGCACCTTCAAAATAATTTTCCTTCCACACTTTTTTAAAGAGCTGTTCTGAACTGAAGACCTGGTTCGGTGATTTCATTAGCAACCATAAGATGTCGAACTCTTTCGGGGTTAACTCGATTTTTTGATCATTGACACAAACTGTTCGTTCATCTGCGTTAATGGCGATATTTTGGAGTCGAATGACTTCTTTCGAACCGGCATCGATTGTTTGCGTCCACTGAAACGCTCTTCGCAATTGGGCGTTGACACGTGCCACTAGTTCCAACGGATTGAACGGCTTTGTAATATAGTCGTCCGCCCCGATGACTAGACCGCTAATTTTATCAAGATCGGATTGTTTGGCGCTCAAGAAAATGACAGGTGTCAGGTTTGTTTTGCGAATATGTGTCAATACTTCATGACCATTTAACTTTGGCATCATGATATCTAAAATGACCAGATCGAACGGCTGTTTCTCAAAGAGCTCTAGCCCAGACTTTCCATCGTGGGCCATTAACGTATCGAATCCTTCATTTTGCAAATGAATCGATACTAGTTGCGCAATTTCCACTTCATCATCAATGATTAGTATTCGTTTTGAATTCAATCTTATGACCTACTCTCTACTTAAACTGTTTACGCTCAACATCACCGTAGCAAACCTACACTACTATACGATGAAACATGGATGAAGTAAAAAATGGCATTGATTCGACCGTGGAATCAGGACGAGATCAAAACCATTTTCGAAAGACAGAAAAGCATATATGTCCGTGTTTTAATCTTCTTGGATGAGCTTAAAGAAGTGCGCAAATCCTTCTTGCAGCAAATACTCCAATATTCGATTCGTATGAACAGACTCGACAACTTGAACATTCAATAACGTTTGGAGCACCATTCCATCAATTGCGGCCATCGTCCAGGCGGCGACCGCTCTCGTCGAAGGTCCGCGTTCAACGCCATATGCTCTCACAAAGATGGCTTCGACGCGATTGATCCAATCCTCGTATTTTTCTATAAACTTATTTTGTAACTCCACATTCCCGAGCATCGCCTCATGGGCCAAATAAAACTGCAGACGGCTTTCCGCATCTTTTTTGAGCCGGTCTTGCATCCCATCGAAGATTTCTTGAATGATTTCGCGGGCCTCTTTCTTGTCCTCAATCGAGACGGTCGCGATTCGACGAATCTCACCTAATCCTTCGTCCATCACGTCATACAAAATAGCCTCTTTCGAACTGTAATAATGATAGATCGCCCCCGTGCTAAACCCTGCTTTTTTTGCGATTCCCCGAAGCGTCGTACCTTGAATCCCGTTTTCGATAATCGTCGCTCGCGCCGCTTCTAATATCTTTTGTTTTCCTTCGTTCATCATATGCTCCGACGCTCCTCACGTAATAATGGCTAATTATATCATAATGATTTGTCCAAATTATGACATGTCACTGTGACGTACCAAACCAGATTGACAACGCTTCCAATAGTTTGTTACACTTTTCACATAAACATAACGAACGTTCGGTATGTTTAAAGACATCATCTTTTCATCGTTGCTTCATCACTATCCTTTAGAAATGAAAGGGGCGTTATCGTATGTTCTTCTTTGAGTCTATCCCTTGGTACAATGTCGTGATGTGGTTCGTCGTATTCGGTCTATTGATCGGGTTAAATGAAATCGTCCGATCTAGCAAAAAAGCGAGTATCTTCATGTTTATGGCCGTACCAATCGCCTTGACCCCGATTTGGTTTTTCACCGCCGATCCTGAAATCACCTCGTGGTTCCATTGGGTGAAAGTGTATTCAGCATTAGCCGGAAGTTTGATTTACATGGTCATCCGCTTCACGGATTATCATAAGAAACATCCATGGTACTTGATGCTCGTCCCAGGTATTTTGGCACTCAACATCGCTGAGGCCGTCGTTCGAGAGTTCCAAGTCGGTATCATGGGATTTGAAGGTATGGTCGATGGGATGTACTACATCTCGGGCGGTTGGAACTACGTGAACGCCGTCGCGGGAATCTTGAACTTGGTCCTCATCTGTGGCTGGGTCGGTATTTTTGCCACATCCGGTAAGAAAAAAGACATGCTCTGGCCGGACCAGACGAAACTTTGGATTGTCGCTTACGGCATCTGGAACATCGCCTACGTCTATTCATGCGCACCGGGCAACGCCTTTTATTCAGGATTCGCTTTGAACATCGCCGCGACGGTTCCCGCCTTGCTTTGGGCAAAAGGCACATGGATGCAAAACCGCGCCCAGACGCTCACATTTTGGATGATGTGGGTCATGACGTTCCCTTACTTCTTTGCTGTCGGTAGCACGTTCAACGTGAGTGTGTCGTACAACCCGGCAGCGAACTGGACGATCGCCCTGCTCAGTTTGGCGCTAAATGTCGTCCTCGCCGTCTGGCAAGTGACACGGATCGTCAAATACAAACTCAATCCGTTGAAAGACGAGTTGTGGAAAGATACGAACGAATATAAAGAAATCAACGCGATGCGTGAAGACACTGCTCCTGAACAAGAAACTGCGGTCAGAAGAGTGCTGTAAATATGAGACGGGCTGCGTGACAGTCCGTCTTTTTTTATTTTTCACAGGACAATCGTCAGGACAATTAGAATGATAATACAGAACATATTTTGAAAGGGTTGATAAAGATGATCGTTTGGATCAACGGCGCTTTCGGTTCAGGCAAGACGACAGCCGCCAAACAATTGCAACAACGGTTGCCAAACGCCTTTTTGTATGACCCGGAACAAGTCGGTTTTTTCATTCGCGACAATCTGCCCAAAGACATGCAACTGCCTGACTTCCAACGTCATCCGGAATGGCGGGCGTTTAATGCTGAGATGTTGGCGAAGATTGCTCGTTCATACGATGGCGTAATCGTTGTCCCGATGACGATCGTGGACCGCCTCTACTATGATGAAATCATCGGAGCCCTACAACGTGACGGGATTCGGGTCGACCATTATATTCTCCACGCGGATAAGAGAACACTTAACAAGCGTTTGAATCAACGCTTTGAATGGTTCAATTCATGGGGTAAGGCGCAAATTGACCGCTGTCTCTACGCCTTTCATCACGACATCACGCATGACAAAATCGAGACCAATCACCTTACAGTCGAACAGGTCGTCGAGGAAATTGCCGAGCGGAGCGGCTTGACCCTACTAGCCGCAAAACGCAGTCTCTTCGTACACGCGTTCCGATCATGACGAAGCAAGAACCCTCTAATCTACGATTGAAGGTTGCTTGCTTGAGGAGTCTTTTAGTCTTTCGTCATGAACACGGCTCTTTCATACTCATTTTTATGCTCGTGCTAATATTCGATCCGCTCCATTGTACATGCTAAATGATTGTTGTTCTTTTCAAACATTCGTCAATTGAAACACAGCACTTTCTTCACAAAATCCTCGGGTGCTGACTACGAGTCCAAGCTAATCGCGCTAAGTTGCACAACGATTTTATAGTTCATCGTGTATGATATAATTGTAAATAAGTTAATCAAAGTGAAAAGGGTGAGAAAAGTGGACAAGAACTCATACATCGAACGTCAAAAACAAGTGAAATTTGCAGTTGGTATGGCTGCAATCGATGGGGGGAAACCAAGTCCTTTCACACAAAAATTGCTAAGTCGATATGAAAATGGCGAGATCACTTCAGCTCAGTTTAAACAAGCCATTATGGAGCAGTATACGAAAGCACAGCAATCCTAATGGATCCTTACGTTTAGCCCAATACAAGTGTGCTTATAAATAAACTTGGGATAACTGACGAGCAACAACTGATTACTGTTGAAGCGCAACTTATCATTGCAAACATATTAGAAATCGAATCGCTCATTTCGAAAGTAGACTTCGATAGTTATCATGCTCTACAACAAATCCATCGACATCTATTCAACGAACTATATGAATGGGCCGGCGCTTTTCGCTCAATCAATATCTATAAAAATGAGCGAATTTTGGGCGGCATATCTGTAATTTACAGTGATTCTTTGCAGATTCAAACGGACTTAGCATCTATCTTTGATTGGAAACAAGAAATCACATGGACCCATCAAAATATACGACTGCCCATCTATTTCGCTAAGCTAATGACAGATTTGTGGCGGGTTCATCCTTTTCGCGAAGGGAATACCCGTACCGTTTCTGTTTTCATGAAACTTTTCGCTCAACATCATAATTTGCCTTTTAATGCAGAACTGCTCTCTAATAACGCTGGTTACCTTAGAAATACCCTCGTCATGGCCGCAATTAATGAAGCGCCAGATCCGACCTATTTACACAAAATCATAAATGATGCTTTATCTATCGACTTCTCTGCTAGTTTGTCAGATAGTGGCACTTTTTCTGAAAAATATCGCACAATTGGTTCGTACAACGTTTCTAGTTACGAAGAAAAGCCATTCTCTACAGACCATGATGAATCATAATTCAAAAAAACAACAACCTCAATGGAACCGTGCATCGGTCTCACTAAGGTTGTTGTTTTTCTAATGTCATTAGATGAAGGCCTTAACTTTTAATGTATTCGCGTTATTGTGGACTTAACTCTCCCGTACCAAACGTTGCATCGAACGCCCGACACCAGATCACGACGGTCGTGTATTGCGTGAGATCGACATCTTCAGGAATCAAATAATTTTGGTTCCCGGTATTGCCCTTTAACGCGCCTAGACGAATCCCTTCTGTCGTCTCCATCCCCGGCTGAATCAAATAGACGAACAAGTCGGGCCCATTTGTCGTTTGGAAATCTTCGAAGCGCAAGTACACGCCGTCTTCTGCACGGATCGTTTGAATGTTCCCTGACGTTTCATAGTTCTTTTCTCCATCCATGAACACTCCTGCCAAGTCGGTAAACTCCGTTGCGGTTCCACCCTCCTCAGACGACGGGGGTTCCGTCGCTTCCTCGCCTTCGCCCTCTTCATCTACAGTTGCGTCAATTGACGTCGGCGGAAGTCCCTCATCAACCGTCTCGTTCAAGAAAATAGGCGAAATGAGCCACCACCCAATCAACAGGACGGCTACTCCCACTATACCTAGGATCACTTTTGTCACGTTTCGCATCCTCTTCACTCCTTTTCATAAGAAAATCTTTAGTTCTCAGTACAAGTAGCCTACTAAATCTAAATGACCTTCCGTCCATGCTTTATCACCGACCGGCCGAATCATCAACTCATCAAAGGATGCTTCCCCGATTCCACGTGTCGTCTGCCGTTCATCGTCGATTTGGAGCCATGTACACATGTTGTCGACATGGTTGAATCCCGCTCGTAAATAAAGATCAGGTCGGTCTGCAAACAATAAAAGGAAATCGACTTGATTCGTCTCTCCTACATCAATGACCTCATCCAATAACGCCTTACCAATACCGTCGCCCTGCATCTCTTTTTTGACGCATAAATCAATCACACCAAGAACTTGAATCGGTTCCCCGTTCAAATTCATCACTCGATAGTCTAGTCCGACATGACCAACGACTTGACCTTCGTCCCCAAAAGCGAGAAGACGGAGGTGAGGCAATTGCTTGAAATATCGACGATTCGGATAGAGCGGTTCAAATGACACCACCAACAACTCACGGATTTCATTACTCAATGTCTCATCAAGTTCTAACTCTACATAACGCTGAATCTTCATCCACACGCTCCTTATCGTCTTGATCCTAAAAAAACCTCCGATTTCCACAAATCGAAGGTCATTTTTTTCAGTTTATTCTATTTTTTCTAGCCACGCCACCGTCTCCACGTGCGCCGTATGCGGGAACATGTCGACCGGGGTCACTTCGACTAATTTGTAGCCACGGTCGGCGAGGTAACGCATATCGCGCGCCTGCGTCGCGACGTTACACGACACGTAGACGATCCGCTTCGGTGCCATCTCGACCATCGTCTCGAGGAACGACTCGGCACAGCCTTTACGTGGTGGGTCGACGACGATGACGTCCGGGTTGATGCCATCCTTCTTCCACTGCGGCAGCACATCTTCCGCTGCGCCACAGGCGTACGTCACGTTGTCGATCTCGTTGACGAGCGCGTTTTGTTTCGCGTCCTCGATCGCTTCCGGCACGACTTCGACGCCGTACACATGCGCTGCTTTCCGGGCGAGGAACAGACTGATTGTCCCGATGCCGCAATAGGCGTCGACGACTTGCTCGGTCCCGGTGAGTTGCGCGTATTCGAGCGCCTTGCCGTATAGCTTCTCCGTCTGGACCGGGTTGACTTGGAAGAACGAGTGTGGCGAGATCGTGAACGTCAGTCCACCGATCTTGTCCTCAATCGTCTCATGGCCATATAACAATTTGTTCGTCGACCCCAAGATGACGTTCGTCTTATCCGGGTTGACGTTTTGCATGATCGACGTCACGTCCGGCATACGCTTCAAGATGTCGGCGACAATCTCGTTCACGCCTTTGATTTTCGTCGTCTTCGTGATGAGGACGATCATCAACTCACCCGAATGATACCCGTAACGGGCCATCACGTGGCGGATGACGCCGCGACCTGTCTTTTCATCGTACGCCGGCACATTGTGCGCCGCGAGCACGTCACGGACGACTTGGACGGCCTCATCGTTGCGCTCGTCTTGGATGAGACATTCCTTCATTTCGACGATATCGTGCGAACGTGGACGATAGAAACCCGCGATGAGACGACCGGCCTCGTCTTTGAACGGCACTTGCGCCTTGTTGCGGTAACGCCATGGTTCCGGCATGCCGATTGTCTCGTGGACGGGCACGTCGAACTGACCGAGTCGTTTCAACGCATCGACGACACGGTCCCGTTTTTGACGGAGCTGGCCGTCATAGCTGAAGTGCTGGAGCTGACAGCCCCCGCACTGATAGAAAATCGGGCACGGTGGCTCGACACGGTCCGCGCTCGCTTGCTTCACATCGATCAAGCGGGCGAACCCGTACTGTTTATTCGTCTTCGTCACGACAATCTCCACGGTCTCCCCCGGGAGCGCATTCGGGACGAACAACGTGTAACCGTCGACGCGTGCCACGCCCGCGCCTTCGTGCGTGAGGTCGTGGATATGGACGTCGAGACGGTCATTCTTTTGGACTGGTAGCATGAGTCTCTCCTTTCCCGATTCAAAAAATAGTGTGTATTAGTTCATACCCGTTCCAAGCGAACGAAAAGCTCGGCGTGTGCGCCACGCCGAGCCGTGTTATTCTGCTTTCTCGTTCGCTACGTTGAACAGCTGTTTAATCATCTGTTCGCGTTCATACTGGGCGTTCAAGTCTTCCATCTCACGGATGCGCGCGTTCGGCGCGAGCACCGTCAAGTGACGGAACAAGTTTCGCATCTCGCCCGTGCATTCGCCACCGTATTCGCCGTCGATGTTGAGACTCATCGGTTCCGTCGTCGTCTTCATCTTGACGCGTCCCGTCTTGACGTGCTCGACGAGCGGACTCGACAAGTGCTCACCACGGAGCAACAAACGGACGACGTGGATGAACTCGAACAAGTTACACTTACGCAAGATGAACAAGTCGAACAGTCCGTCGTTTAATGACGCGTGCGGCGAAATCTTCTCAAAACCGCCGACCGAGTTCGAGTTCGACGTAAGGAAGATCATGACCTCGCCGCTGAACGTGCCCTCATCGTGCTCGAGCTCGATATACGTCGGCTTGATGAGTGGAAGCTTCTCCATCCCTTTGACGTAATAGGCGAGCTGTCCGAGCGCCGTCTTCAGTTTCGATGGGACCTCGTACGACAGCTCCGTCATGATGCCGCCGCCGGCGATATTGATGAAGTAGTGGATGTCGCCTTTCTCTCCTTCAATCTCACCGAGGTCGACCGGCATCTCGAACCCGTCACAGATGACGTCGAGGGCACCGACGACGTTGAGCGGAATTCGCATCGCCCGGGCGAAGTCGTTCGTCGTGCCGACCGGGATGAGCCCGATCGTCGGACGCGTGTCGAGCGGGGCGAGTCCCGAGATGACCTCGTTTAGCGTCCCGTCCCCACCGGCCGCGATAATCAAGTCGAATTCGGCCTCAGCGGCCCGAACGGCCTCGAGCGTCGCGTCGCCGATCGCTTTCGTCGCGTACGTCGACGTCTCATAACCCGCATCCTCGAGGCGGTTCAAAATGTACGGGAGTTCCCGTTTGATCACTTCTTTTCCAGATGTCGGGTTATAGATGACCCGTGCGCGTTTTCGTTGCATAATGTTCTCTCCCCATGCTCAAGTCGAGCGAAAAGCGAGACACAAGTGCCTCGCCGCCTGTTTAGCGTTTGGCGATCTCTTCGTGGAACAAGCCATCGAGGAGTGCCGGGTTCGCCATCCCTTTCGTCTGCTTCATGATTTGCCCGATGATAAAGCCTTTGGCACGGTCTTTCCCGTTCTTAAAGTCTTCAATCATCTGCGGATGCGCTTCGAACAAGTCGAGGATGTAGCCGCGGAGCAAGTTCTCGTCCGAAATTTGGGCGAGACCGTTCGCTTCGACGTACGCCTTCGGCTCGGCGCCTTCTTCGATCATGGCAGTGAACACACGTTTGGCGATCTTCGAAGAAATTGTACCTTCTCCAATCAAACGAATCAACTCCGCGAGCGAACTCGGCGTCAATTTCATCGTCTCGATCGTATCGTCCGATTTGTTCAAGTGACCGAGCACTTCGCCCATGAGCCAGTTCGCGGCCGCTTTCGGTTCGGCACCGGCAGCAGTCGTCGCTTCGAAGAAGTCCGAGAACTCCCGCGTCGACGTGAGTGCCTTGGCATCATAAGCCGACAAGCCGTAGTTGTTCATATAACGCTCGCGGCGTGCGACCGGAAGTTCTGGAAGCGTGGCGCGAATGCGTTCTTTCCATTCCTCATCGATTTCGAGACGGACGAGATCCGGCTCTGGGAAGTAGCGATAATCGGCCGCTCCTTCTTTGACACGCATAAGGATCGTCTTCTTCGCCGCCTCGTCGAAACGGAGCGTCTCTTGACGCATGACGCCGCCCGTGATGAGCAGTTTGCGATGACGGTCTTCCTCATACTCGAGCGCCTTCAAGACGTTCGAGAACGAGTTCAAGTTCTTGAGCTCCGTCTTCGTCCCGAACGGCTCTTGACCGAACGGACGGACCGAGATGTTACAGTCGCAACGAAGCGACCCTTCTTCCATCTTGACGTCCGAGACGCCTGCGAACGAGAGCACTTCTTTCAAGCGCTCGAGGTACGCGACGGCGTCTTTCGGTGAGCGCATGTCGGCCTCACTGACGATCTCGATGAGTGGTGACCCGGTGCGGTTGAAGTCGACGACCGAGTGTTTCTCGCCCGTGTGGTTCATCTTCCCGGCATCTTCCTCGAGATGGACGCGTTCGATGCGGAACCGCTTCATCTCACCGTCGACTTCGACATCGACGTGACCGTTGAAGCCGATTGGCTGATCGAACTGCGAGATTTGGTATGCTTTCGGCGTATCCGGATAGAAATAGTTCTTCCGGTCGAATTTTGTGTCGGTCGCGATTTCGCAATTGAGTGCCATCGCGGCCTTGATGGCGAGATTGACCGCCTCTTCGTTCAATTTAGGCAAGACGCCCGGGTGTCCGAGACAAATCGGACACGTCTGTGTATTCGTTTCGGCACCGTATGTGCGCGAGCAGCCACACCAAATCTTCGACTTCGTGCTCAGCTCGGCGTGCACCTCGATCCCGATGATCGTTTCAAAGTTCATCGTACGTCCTCCTTAGAGCTGTGGCATCTTGAAACCGCCGTTTGCTTGTTCAAAAGCATGGGCCACGCGGTAGAGTGTTGGTTCACTGAAATGGTTCCCGATGATCTGTAAACCGACCGGGAGGCCTTCTGATAAGCCAGCCGGTACCGAGATGGCTGGAATGCCTGCCAAGTTGACCGGAATCGTCATAATATCGTTGGCATACATCGTGAGCGGATCTTCGAGCTGGTCACCGAGTTTGAACGCGACCGTCGGCGCTGTCGGTCCGATAATCGCATCGTAGTCGGCGAACACGTTCGCGAAGTCTTGCTTCATGAGTGTGCGGACCTGTTGCGACTTTTTGTAGAACGCATCGTAATAACCTGAGCTGAGCGCATACGTCCCGAGCATGATGCGGCGTTTCACTTCTTCCCCGAAACCTTGTTCGCGCGAGTACGTGAACACTTCTTCGAGCGCATCGGCCTCAGCACGACGTCCGTAACGGATGCCGTCAAACCTGGCCAGGTTCGAAGATGCTTCTGATGACGCGAGCAAGTAGTACGTCGGGAGCGCATATTTCACCGTCGGGAGCGAGACCGTCTCGACCGTCGCACCGAGCGACTTGAGCGTCTCGACCGCTTCTTCAATCTGTTTGCGGACACCTTCTGACACACCTTCAGCCATGAACTCTTGTGGAAGTGCGAGCTTCATACCTTTGATGTCGCCGTGAAGCGATTTCGTGTAATCCGGTACGTCGACCGTCGCTGACGTCGAGTCCATGTCGCAATGACCGGCAATCGCGTTCAACAAGTAAGCGTTATCTTCGACCGTACGTGTGAGCGGACCGATTTGATCGAGCGACGAGGCGAACGCGACGAGTCCGTAACGTGAGACGAGTCCGTACGTCGGTTTCATCCCGACGACGCCACAATAGGCTGCCGGTTGACGAATCGAGCCACCCGTATCCGAGCCGAGGCTGAACAAGACTTGGCCGGCCGCGACCGTTGCCGCTGAACCACCTGATGAACCACCTGGTACGCGCGTAGGGTCCCACGGGTTGCGGACGACTTTGAACGCCGAGTTCTCGTTCGACGAACCCATCGCGAACTCGTCCATATTGAGTTTCCCGATTGTGACGGCACCGGCGTCATGGAGACGCTCGACGACCGTCGCATCATGGGCCGGGACAAAGTTCTCGAGGAACTTCGAGGCACACGTCGTACGTGTCCCTTTCGTGACGATGTTGTCTTTGACGCCGATCGGCAAACCGAAGAGCGGGTTGTCCGAGGTCTTGGCGAGCTCGTCCATCCGTTTCGCCTGTTCGAACGCGTCTTCGTTTAGCGTCAAGAAGGCTCCGATTTTATCGTCGGTCGCCTCGATACGGTCAAATGATTCTTTGACGAGGTCGGATACCGTGACTTCGCCATCTTTTATAAGCGTATGTAGCTTGGCTACACCGTGATCAAATAAACTCATGAAGGGCCTCCTTATTCAAAGACCGCTGGGACACGGACTTGACCGTTCTCCCAATCAGGTGCCATCCGTTCGACTTCCTCGCGTGGAAGTGAAGGACGAACCTCGTCTTTGCGTAGTACGTTTTTCAAATCTAGGGCATGGGTCGTCGGAATGACGCCCGTCGTATCCAATTCATCGAGTTGCTCGGCGAACTCGAGGATTTTTGTCAATTGCTCCGTGAAGTGCGTCACTTCATCTTCTGTGATCGCAAGTCGGGCGAGTCCGGCGACGTGCCGAACTTCAGCTTCAGTGATTCGAGCCAAAGGTTCCACCTCCAACAGTTTTCAATACATCGTCCATTATCATACCACTTTTTCATAAGACAAAAAAGAAAATCCCATCTCTCCAAGAGCGAACGCTTTTTTGAAAAGTTAGGGAATGACCCTGTAATATTGACTCGTTTCCAAAAACACCTATTCGGTCCGTCCCTCAATCTCATTATGCTTAGAAAGAAGCATTCTTTTTTTTCGAGGAGGATCCCTATGTCAATCCGTAATAAACTGATCGTCGCTTTCACCGTCTTGCTCGTTCTATTGCTCGGGGTGAGCGGCTACTCATTTTATGCGCTGAACGCCTCTAAGGCGGCGCAACAAAACATGACCGACTCCTGGGTGCCCGGGATGGACCAAATTCACCAAGTCGACAAGCAACTGCTTGAGATTCGTCGTCACATGACCCGACATGCTTTGGTCGAAGACGAGGTGATGAAGCAAAACATCGAACGCGACCTACAGACGGCCGTCACGATTCTCGAACAACAGATGGTCGGCTATGAATCGACGATTATCACACAGGCCGACCAAGAGCTATTCGATCAAGCGACGAACCAATGGACGTCGTTCCAAGCGAATATTACCGAGCTCGTCCGCATCTCGAACGAAGACGGACAAGCCGCTGCCGACGCCTACTTCCGTGACACGGCGACACCGAGCGCCGACGCCTTGTCCAACACACTCGGCCTGCTCGTCAACTTGAACCGCGACGCAATCCGTACCGACACAGCGAATGGTGAGTCGTTATTTGAACAGGTCCAGCTCACGCTTATGATTATCATGGCTGCTGCCGTCGTGTTCACGGTACTCATGATGGTGTTCATTTTCCGATCGATTTTCGAGCCGTTAAATGAGTTCAAAGTGAAGATGAGAGAGCTCGCCACGAGCCAAGGCGATTTGACGACGGCGATCCCGGTAAAACGGCGCGACGAGTTCGCAGGGCTCGCCCGTGACTTCAATCAATTCATCGCTAACCTCCGTCACTTGATTCTCCAAGTGAACGGCGTGTCGCATGGCGTGACCGAACAGTCCGCACACATGTATGACGAATTGAAAGCGCTTGATACGTATATGACCGCCACTGCCGCGACAACAGAGGATTTGACGGCCGGCATGCAACAGACGGCCGCTAGCGCCCAAGAGATGAACGCTTCGGCGTCTGACATGGAACGGACACTCCACCATATCGTGACGATGGCAGCTGAGCGAAAAGTCGAAGCCGCACAAGTCGACGCACGGGCCGTCGCGTTGCGTGACCATGCCGTCGAGGCGAAATCATCCGCACTCAGTGTCCTGTCGTCGACACGTGTCAACTTGAAAAAAGCGATGCAAGACGCCAAAGCCGTCCGGGAGATTGCGACGCTTACGAATGACATTCTCGACATCGCCGCCCAGACGAACCTTTTGTCCTTGAACGCTTCAATTGAAGCCGCTCGGGCCGGTGAGGCAGGGCGCGGGTTCGCCGTCGTCGCTGATGAAATTCGAAAACTCGCCGAGACGAGCCGGTCGACCGTCGAACGGATTCAGGCCATCTCGACGACCGTTCTCCACTCGGTCGACCACTTGAACGACACGTCGAGCGAGATGCTCGGATTCCTCGACACGAACGTATTGAAAGATTATGACCAGCTCGAGGAAGCGGCCGAACGTTACAGCGAGGACGCCGGTCGATTTGAAGCGACCGCCTCGGAATTCGCTGACGCCGCTGTCGAGCTCGAACAGTTGACCTCGAATATGATTGGGGTCATCCAAGACGTGGCCGTCACCGTCAACAACGGTGCGCTCGGGACACAAGAGATTGCCGAGAAAGTGACGATGTCGGTCGACCGCTTCAGCGAGTTGAACCGGGCCACCGAGATGTCGCAACAGAAAATGGACGAGTTGAGCGAGTTGATCGGTCAATTCAAAGTATGAAAAAAGGAAGCGTCCTCGCGTGAGGATGCTTCCTTTTTGGTCAAGCGGCCGACTCCCGCAGTTCTTTTTGCCGTTCTAACTCGAAACGCTTCGTCTCGGCCACGACGACACCCGACAAGAATAAGAGACCAATCAAGTTCGGGATCGCCATCAATCCGTTAAAGACGTCCGAGATGGCCCAAATCAAGTTCAAATTCGTCGTCATCGCCCCAAGTCCAGCGACGAGGATATACATCATCCGGTACGGGACGATTGCTTTCTCCCCGAGCAGATAATAGACCGATCGTTCGCCGTAATAGCACCAACCGATCACGGTCGAGAAGGCGAAGAAGACGAGTGAGATGGTGACGATCAGTTCACCGATCGGGCCGAGGAAGTAAGCGAACGACGCTTGCGTCAACTCGATGCCTTGAAGTCCGCCCGTATACTGACCGCTCATAACGATTGTCAATCCGGTGATCGAACAGACGATGAGTGTATCGATCAGCACTTGTGTCATCGAGACGAGCGCTTGTCGTCCCGGGAAATCGGTCTTCGCCGCCGCAGCTGCAATCGGTGCCGAACCGAGACCCGCCTCGTTCGAGAACACGCCGCGGGCGACCCCGTAACGGATGGCCGCACCGAGCGCCCCACCGCCGATGGCCTCCGCACTGAACGTGCTCGAGAAGATGGTCGCGAACGCCCCCGGAATCAATTCCGCGTTCATGACGAGAATGACGAGACCGCCTCCGACGTAAGCGAAGATCATGACCGGTACGAAAATCCCGACGACTTTCCCGATCGATTTGACACCGCCGAGAATGACGAACGCCGTCAAGACCATCATGCCGATACCTGTCGCAATCATCGGCACCCCGAACGACGTGTTCAAGGCAAGACTGATCGAGTTCGTCTGAACGCCGTTGCCGATCCCGAAAGCAGCGATTGACGCGAACAAGGCGAACGTCATGCCGAGCCATTTTTTCTTTAAGCCGTGTTCCAAATAATACATCGGTCCACCGGCAATCTCACCCCGTTCATCGACGACGCGATATTTGACAGCGAGAATCGCCTCGGCGTATTTCGTCGCCATCCCGATGAAACCGGAGAGCCACATCCAAACGATGGCCCCTGGTCCACCGAGGACGACCGCCGTCGCGACGCCGACCATATTCCCGGTCCCGACTGTGGCGGCAAGCGCCGTCATAAGCGCTTGGAAGTGAGAAATATCACCGCGCTGCTTTTTCTGTTTCGCGACTTCTGCGTCCGTCTTCTGTTTCGGAATAAACGCCTCTTTCAACCCGACGCCGAGCCGTGTCACTTGAATGAATCCGAGCCGGAACGTCAAGTAGATGCCTGTCCCGATCAATAAAATCAACAAATGTGGTCCCCAGACGAGATTCGATAGACTCGTCAGCCATGCTTCAAATTGCTCCATGCTAGTTATGCCCCCTATGTATTTCTATCGTTCACTGACCCTTCATATTTTTCAGAACATTCTCAACTTCGTCAAGTTGACAAAATAGCCAAACATCTGATATTCACGTAATATTTTTGTAATATACCTCTCTCGCATCTTGAAACGCCTGGCTTTCAATTTTAGTATTTGAAATAAATCTGTAATGACCAGGTCACTAAAAAACGGCCTCCCGTCAAGGAAGCCGTCCCGATTCATGTAGCGAGCGCCGCGACGACTTCGTCGACATGCCCATTCACTTTCACACTGCGCCATTCCTGTTCGATATAGCCGTCCTCATTGATGAGGAATGTCGAGCGGACGATGCCGTAGTACTCTTTCCCGTAGTTCTTCTTCAACTGCCAGACGCCGTATAACTCCGACACCTCATGCGTGTCATCGACGAGCAAATCGAACGGCAAGTCGTGCTTCGCGATGAAGTTCTGATGCTTCTTCTGACTGTCAGCCGAGATGCCGAGGACAACGGCCCCGTTCATCTTCGGCGCGGCGTCACGGAAATCACATGCCTCGGTCGTGCAGCCGGGCGTCGCGTCTTTTGGATAGAAATATAGCACGACTTTCTGTCCTCGATAGTCCTCGAGCGAGATCATGTCCCCATTTTGGTTCGGCAATGTAAATGTTGGTGCTAACATATCGGTTCCTCCTTATCCGAACGACGGGTCGACGAGGTTCTCGTCATAGCCGTCGATCGCTTGTTCTAATTTTTGTTTGAGCGGTTCGAGCACTTCGAGATACTCGACCGGGTCTTCCGTCGCGGCAGCTTTTTGGAGTGCCGCCTCATTGTCGGTGTACCACGTGCGGTATGCTTCGAAATAGTCGGCCATCGTGTCTTGGTTCTCCGATACGGTGAGTGTCTCGGCCATGAGCAAGAAGACGTTATTGTCGGCCTCGAGCGCCACATAGTCGGTTTGGGCGTTCACTCGGTCGTAAATCGGACCGGCCTCATCTTCTGGCACATCGGCGAGACGGGCGTTCGCTTCCGCATTCACCCCGTACTCGCTCGCCTCGATGCCCGTCAACATGTCGCCGACCTCACCAATCAGGTCAGCCGGGAGCAAGGCTGGCGTGACGACGAGTTTCCACGCATCATCTTCTTTGATGGCGACTTTCGAGAGGCGGTTCGGCAGTTCATTGCCGTCCGCGTCTTCCATCTCGTGGACGATGAACGCGACATCCCCATCTTCGTTTACCCAGCTTTCATATACGTCGCCCGGTGTGAGCTCACGCGTCTTCGCGCCCGTCGCCGGGATCTCGGTCAACTCGCCCGCATAATCGATTGCGTTAAGTGCGGCTGCGTCCCCGTCTTCGAGTGCTTGTTGATACGATGCATACACCGTCTCGACCGCTTCCGGAAGCGGCGCTTTCATCACTTCAGCGGTCTCTTCCGTCGGCGCTTCGTCCGCCGTCCCGCATCCCGCGAGCAACACGGTCAGCGCGAGCGGCATCATCCATTTGTTCATCGAATCATTCCCTTCACAAGACGTCCTGTACCCTCATCCTACCACGACTCGATTTCGAGCGAAAACGACACGCTTTTCTGGAAAATTGTTTCACTAGGATTTCACCAAGATTTTCGATACAATACAGACGTAAGCGCTTAACTGCTTGATCACTTTTTAAGGGGGAACGAGAATGATTCCATACAAACATGAACCATTCACAGACTTTACAAACAAAGAGAACGCCGCAGCCATCCAAGCGGCGATCGAGAAAGTGAACGGTGAGCTCGGGAAAGACTATCCGCTCGTAATCGGTGGGGAAAAAGTTACGACGGAAGGCAAAATCACGTCTTATAACCCAGCCCATAAAGAAGAAGTCATCGGTCATGTCTCGAAAGCGAACCAAGAGCTCGCGGAGCGCGCAATGCAAGAAGCGCTCACAGCGTTCGACTCATGGCGCCACGTCGATCCAGCCGTCCGTGCCGACGTCTTGTTCAAAGCGGCGAATATCGTCCGTAAGCGTAAGCACGAGTTCTCGGCTTACCTCGTCAAAGAGGCAGGCAAGCCGTGGAACGAAGCGGACGCGGATACAGCAGAAGCGATCGACTTCATGGAATACTATGCACGTCAAATGCTCGAGCTCAAACCAGGTAAAAAAGTCGAGAGCCGTCCGGGCGAATACAACCGCTATGACTATATCCCACTCGGGGTCGGGATCGTCATCAGCCCATGGAACTTCCCGTTCGCGATCATGGCAGGGACGGCCGTCGCGGCCATCGTCGCCGGTAACACGATCCTCTTGAAACCAGCATCGACGACACCGATCGTCGCTGCGAAATTCGTCGAGGTCATGGAAGAGGCAGGCCTTCCGAAAGGTGTCCTCAACTTCATCCCAGGACCGGGCGCTGAAGTCGGTGACTACCTCGTCGACCATCCGAAGACACGCTTCATCAGCTTCACGGGTTCACGTGACGTGGGCTTGCGCATCAACGAACGCGCCTCGAAATTGAACGACGGCCAAATCTGGCTCAAACGCGTCATCGCTGAGATGGGTGGAAAAGACACGATCGTCGTCGACGAATCAGCTGACCTCGAACTCGCGGCCCAATCGATCGTCAAATCAGCGTTCGGTTTCTCAGGTCAAAAATGTTCGGCCTGTTCGCGCGCCGTCATCGTCGACAGCGTGTATGACACGGTGCTCGACCGCGTCGTCGAATTGACGAACGAACTTTCGGTCGGTAACACGGAGAAGAACGAACACTTCATGGGTCCGGTCATCGATGCAGCCGCGTTCAAAAAGATCACGTCGTACTTCGACGTCGCCAAAGAAGAAGGCAAGATTGTCGCCGGCGGAAAAGCGGACGACTCGACAGGCTACTTCATCGAGCCGACAGTTGTCGCTGACGTCGCACCGAAAGCACGTCTCATGCAAGAAGAAATCTTTGGACCGATCGTCGCCTTCACGAAAGCGAAAGACTTCAAAGAAGCAATCGACATCGCCAACAATACGGAATACGGCTTGACGGGTGCCGTCCTCACGCGTGACCGCTCGAACCAAGAGTACGCGCGTCAGAACTTCCACGTCGGGAACTTGTATTTCAACCGTGGTTGCACAGGCGCCATCGTCGGCTACCAGCCGTTCGGCGGGTTCAACATGTCAGGAACAGACTCAAAAGCAGGCGGACCGGATTACATCCAGCTTCACATGCAAGCGAAAACGACGTCTGAGACGTTCTAATCTAAAAGCCCGGCTCATGCGAGCCGGGCTTTTGTCTGGAATAGCGGATCTATGAAGGACAAAGCGGTCGCGCTTCTTGCCTCGATCAAATGGTAAACGGAATCTGAGCGTTACGCTCTACCTGTCCCGCCTCGTAAATGGAATCAAACACAGTGGAGAAAAGCAAATCGTGACTCAAAAACAGATTGAACAAGTGAGGATCGAACGCACCTTCCATTTGACCCATGATTTTCAGTGTCTCCACATGTGAATAAGCGGGTTTATATGGCCGCATAGTTCGTAACGCATCATATACATCGACGATGCTCACAATTCGCGCCGCAAGCGGAATTGCTTCTTCAGATAGACCATGGACATAACCTTGCCCATCCCATCTCTCGTGATGATAGAGCGCGATGTCCATCGCCATCTGGATAAAGGAATTTTCCGGAAATTGCCGATGGAGCTCTCCAAGCACTTCGCCCCCGACTCGAACATGTTCTTTCATAAGTTGCCATTCCTCTTCAGTAAGCCTACCTTGTTTTAACAAGATTGAATCCGGGACGGTAATCTTTCCAATGTCATGTAGCGGTGCTGCCAAGCGAATCGCTTCGACGAACATTGGATTAACGTGTGCACTCGATTCCGTTAGAAGAAGCTCCGCCAAACTTGTCGCGAGCGCTTGTACTCTTTCAATATGATTACCGGTATCGTTATCGCGCAAACCAGATAAGCGGAGCAACGTCTTGACTAGCCCCTCCTGATACTCGTGTAACTGTTTGTCTTTTTCTTCTAGATTGTACGAGAATCGTTCGCGTTCATTCACATGTTTTAATTGAGCGTTCAGACGTAGCAATACTTCTTCTGGGTGAATGGGTTTCGTAATGTAATCTTGCCCTCCCACTTCAAACGCACGCACTTTATCATACGACTCGGTCAGCGCACTTAGAAAGATGACAGGGATATTTGGATTATATCGTCTCCGAAGAATCTCACAAACTTCATATCCGTCCATGTCAGGCATCATGATGTCCAATAAAATCAAGTCGGGTTGCACTCGCTCCATCGCCTGTAACATCAATTTACCGTTCGGGTAAACACGCACGTGGTAATCGGCCTGATGTAAAATGTCGTATAACAGCCGTAAGTTGGCAGGTGTGTCATCGACCACAAACACGATTCGTTTTTTGGCTTCACACATCCGCTTCCCCCCTCAACGCTCGATGAAGCAGACGATTTGCGAGCTCGTAATCAAATTGATCAATCGCTTCCCATATCGGTTGTAAATGAGGTGTCTCTATCCGGTAACCGCTCACCAAGTGTTCAATCGTTTCCACATCCCCTTCTTGAATGGCTATGTACACGTCGGACAACATCGCTTGTGAATCCACGATGATGGTATTTCTGTGCCGACCCATGACCTCGAACAATTGGTTTGGATGAAATGGCTTCGAGACAAACGCACTTGCGCCTGACGCAAAGGCTTTTTGGCGATCTTCGTCGAACGCGTTGGCCGATATGATAATGATTGGTGGACAACTCGCATGCGATTTGAGTCGAGTGGCCACTTCGATTCCATCTAAATCAGGCAACCGGACGTCCAATAAGATCATATCGTAGCGTTCTGTTCGAACTTTTTCGAGCGCAACGTTGCCTAAGGAAGTTAAACTGACTCTGCAGCCAACCGCTTCGAGTAGTTCTTGTAAAATATCTTGTTGGGCTGGCGTATCCTCGACGACTAGGACGTGCATGTTTGAAAATCGAACGTCCGTCCATGTCTCTGACTCTGAATTGGCGGTCTCTACTCTCTCATTCTGTTCGAGCGGGAGCGTGAATGTAAACCGACTACCATGTCCAACGCTACTCTCCACTTGAAGATCGCCTCCGAGTAATGTGGCGTATTGTTTGCTGATGGGAAGCCCTAACCCAGTTCCCTGCTGTTGGTCGGTATACTTCTTTTGATAAAACGGTTCGAACAGGAGCTCCAGTTCTTGCCCTTCGATTCCGCGACCGGTATCTGTGATGATGAAACAAAGTTGACTGGCGGAAGCCGAGACCTTGATTCGGATTCTTCCTCGGTCCGTAAACTTCAATGCATTATGAATGAGATTGATTAAGATTTGTTTCACTTTCGTCGGGTCACTCACGACTTGATTCGGAACATGTTGGTCGACTTCAACCAATAGCTCGATTCCTTTTTGATGCGCCATCATTTCGAACATACGATACAGATCCTCGACCACGACAGGAAGTGAGATGGTTTGTTTCACGATCTGTACATATCCCGATTCGATTTTCGACATATCTAAAATTTCATTAATGAGCATCAATAAATGTTCGCCATTTTGGAGAATATCTTCGACACGTCGCTTATTTTTTTGATCTAATCCTTCTTGTTTGAGTAAATGGGAAAATCCAAGAATCACATTTAACGGTGTTCGAATTTCATGGCTCATGTTGGAGAGAAATTCACTTTTGGCAATGTTGGCCCGTTCCGCTTCTTGTTTCGCGACAATCAATTGCTGGTGAATCATTTCACGTTGCGCTTCAACCCGGTGACGTTCGACTGCACCTAGAAGTGCATTACTAAAATCTTTTAGAACGTTTTGCTCATGTTTCGAATACGTCCGTTCTTGCATGACTGAATCGAATCCAACGAAACCATGACAGTGATTCCCGCTCATCATCGGAACGGCGAGAAGACTTTGAACCTGTTGAGGCTCGAGAATTTGCCGGATCCCACTTTCAACGGGTAATGCTTGGACTTGAGGAATGTACATCGATTCGCCTTTCATATGGGTATTCACCCATTCAGGAAGCGCATCTAATGGGACGTTCTGTAAATTATCCAACTCGGACGAGACACCTGGTGCACACCATTCAAATGTATTGTGACAAAGTTTCTTTTCGAAATCATAATCAAATACATACACCCGATCCGCTTGAAAGTAACGTCCTAGTTCTTCCAAAGAATGATTCACCCGCTCCGAGAAATCGTCCAACGATGTAGTTAAAAAACGATTGAGTAACAAAGACACCAAATGATGCAATTCTTCTTGCTTCCGTAACTCATTTTCCAGTGCCATGATGACGTGCCTCATCCAAATCCCTCCATCATTCTCATATATATAAGTATCGGTTATCCAACAGGATTTTTGAGTCTTTTTAACTATTTTTAACTAGGTATAAATAACTAAAAACAAACTTCTCGGACTTCGCTTCACGTTCGATGGCGGGCAAATGACGGGAAGCGTTCATCGATCATCTTGACACGACCGTCTCCATAGCATTTCTTTATGTTTATGTCGGACAGAGCGCCCCAATCCCTTCGCACACATAAAAAAGAAGAACCAAATTGCGATATGCGACTTGGTTCTTCAACAGCCTGAGGAGCGATAGTCGCTCTTTTTTAAAATTGTTTCATCAAGTTGGCCATCTCGATGGCCGCCGTCGCTGCTTCCCACCCTTTATTTCCGGCTTTCGTACCGGCGCGCTCAATTGCCTGCTCAATCGTCTCGGTCGTCAAGACACCGAAGATGACCGGCACTTCCGATTGATAGCTCGCTTGGGCGACACCTTTCGCCGCTTCGCTACAGACATAGTCGAAGTGCGGCGTCGCTCCGCGGATGACGGCGCCTAGTGTGATGACAGCGTCGTATTTCTTGCTCATCGCCATTTTCTTCGCGACGAGTGGAAGCTCGAACGCGCCTGGGACGAATGCGAGTTCGACGTCGTCTTGTTCGACGCCGTGACGCTTGAGTGCGTCTTTCGCTCCATCTAGTAAGCGCATCGTGATGAGATCATTGAACCGCCCGACGACGATTCCGACTTTCAAGCCTTTTCCTACTAAGTTTCCTTCAAATGATTGCAACATTATTCTTCTCCTCCAAAATGGTTCATTTTTTGTTGTTTCGTCATTCGGTACTTCTCATTGGCCGCATGGGCACCGACGATAATCGGGACACGTTCGATGACCGTAACCCCGCACGCTTCCAAGGCGTCGACTTTTTCCGGGTTGTTCGTCATGAGACGGACGCTCGAGATCCCGAGGTCACGCAACATCGCCGCGCTGACCCGGTAATCGCGTAAATCGGCATGCAGACCGAGCGCAATGTTCGCCTCGACCGTATCTAGCCCTTGTTCTTGTAGTTCGTACGCCTTTAACTTGTTGAGGAGACCGATGCCGCGCCCTTCTTGTCTCATATACAAAATGACACCGCCTTCGGCTTCCAATTTCGCCATCGCCGTATCGAGTTGGGGTCCACAATCGCAACGATAGGAGCCGAACACATCGCCTGTCAGACACTCCGAATGGATCCGGACGAGCGGCGCATGTTCGAGCTCACCTTTCAGTAATGCGACGTGTTCTTCCCGGTCGAGGACGTTCCGATATCCGATTAGTCGGAAGTCCCCTTTCACCGAGGGGAGCGATACGTCCGCCTCTCGACTCACGAGTTCCGTCTCCATATAGCGGACGAGCGCCTCGATCGTGATGAACTTCAGATGGTGTTCTTCCGCGACGCGTTCGAGGTCCGGTACTCGGGCCATCTCGCCGTCCGGACGGATGATTTCACAGATGACCGCGACCGGTTCACTACCAGCAAGTCTCGCCAAGTCGACCGACGCTTCCGTATGCCCGCGTCGTACCGAGACGCCGCCTTTTTTGGCGATAAGCGGGAAGATATGGCCCGGACGCTGAAAGTCGGCCGGACGGGCGTTTCTATTCGCGAGTTCGCGGACCGTATGGGCCCGTTCACTTGCCGAGATGCCCGTCGTCGAATCAACGTGATCGACGCTGACCGTGAACGCCGTCCCGTGCGGATCGGTGCTGTTCGCGACCATCGGCTGTAAATCAAGCCGAACGGCCACTTCTTCAGCCAAGGCGGCACAGACGAGCCCTTTTCCTTCCGTGATGAGGAAGTTCATCGTCTCCGCTGTCATTCGATCAGCCAGGACGACGAAGTCCCCCTCATTCTCCCGGTCCTCATCATCGACGACGATAATCGGTCGTCCCATCAACAAGTCTTCGACGGCTTCTTTAATCGTGTGGAACATTACCATCCCGCCTTTCCATACCCTTGTGACGCCAGTGATTCAAGCGTCATCGGTTTTTGATTTACGAGTTTTTCCATATATTTAGCCAACATGTCACATTCCAAATTGACCGCGTCTCCTGCCTGTTTCATCCCGAGCACCGTCTCACTGTACGTATGCGGGATGAGCGACAACGTGAAGCCGCGCTCGGTCACATCAAACACTGTCAAGCTCGTCCCATCGACCGAGATCGATCCTTTCGGGACGATATACCGGAGGAGCGACGGCTCGCAGCTGATGTCGACATAGACAGCGTTCGCGAGCGACCGTTTTTTGACGATGCGACCGATGCCGTCGACGTGACCCGAGACGAAATGACCGCCGAAGCGTCCGTTTGCCGGCATCGCCCGCTCCAAGTTGACGCGTGTACCAGGGCGGACGCCATCCAGACTCGACGCTTTGAGCGTCTCTGGCATCACGTCGACCGAGAAGCTGTCGCGATCAAACGTCGTCACGGTGAGACAGATCCCGTTGACAGAAATACTGTCCCCGAGCTTCACGTCTTCTAATACGACCTTCCCGCTCAGCGTGAGCCGGAGTGACGGACCGTTCCGTTTCACTGCCTTCACACTGCCGATTTCTTCAACGATTCCCGTGAACATCGGACTCCTCCTTTCGCATAATCAGTTTGATGTCGGTCCCAAGCGTCTCGACCGACCGGACGTCGAACCGTTCAATCGTCTCGAGCGGCCCGTCATGATGCGAGCGATAAAACCCGCCCTTGCCGCCGAACACGCGGGGTGATTGGTACATGACCCACTCATCGACGAATCGTCCGTCAAGGAACGATGTGACGAGCGTCGGTCCTGCTTCGATGAGCAGACGACCGATACCGTGTGTGTAGACGTCTTGTAAGACCGCTTCGAGCGAGGTGTAGTCTGCGATTTCGACGCCATATGCCTCTAGCGCGTCACGTTTCGCTTGATCGTCCGACGTCGTGTACAGAAGCACCGGGATGTCGTTCGCCGTCCGGACGAGCTGGCTCGAGAGCGGCGTCCGTAAGTCACGGTCGAGCACGATCCGGAGCGGTTGTGTCGTCTCATGGTCGAGCCGGACATTCAAGCCTGGATCGTCGGCAAGGACAGTGCCGACACCGGTCAACACCGCATCGACCGTCGCCCGGAGTGCATGGACGTCCCGTCTCGCTTCCGTCCCGGTCACCCATTTGCTCTCCCCGGTGTCGAGGGCGATTTTGCCGTCGAGGCTCGTCGCCGTCTTCAAGATGACGTACGGCCGCTTCGTCTGGAGCGAACGCAAGAACGCCACGTTGAGCGCCTGGGCTTCACTTTCGAACAGACCGACTTCGACGTCAATTCCGGCCGCCTTCAAGCGGGCGATTCCTTTTCCTGCGACGAGTGGATTCGGGTCTTCCATCGCGATGACGACACGCTTGATACCCGACTCAATCAACAAATCGGCACATGGCGGCGTCTTACCGTAATGCGAACACGGTTCGAGCGTGACGTACATCGTCGCACCGTACGCGGCAGCCCCGGCCATGCGAATGGCATGGACTTCGGCATGGGCTTCGCCTGCCTTCAGGTGAGCCCCGAAACCGACGATGCGACCGTCCTTGACGACGACGGCTCCGACACGCGGATTGACGCCGGTCGATGAGGCGGACTTGGCCAATTGGATGGCTTGTTGCATGTACTGTTGCATAATCTCCCTCCTTGTTTCGTACAAACAAAAAGACCTTAAGGAATCATCCTCAAGGTCTCGGTGGGAGTCGCTCGTCGTCATTTGGGCAAGCCAAATAAGCGTTTTCTTTACAGAAAAACGTACGACGAACTACAGGTCGCATGGACCTGTGTTGTTTCCTTCTCCCATCCAGACTATACTGTCGGCTCTAGAATCGCACTAGATCCACCGTTCGCACACGTGCGCCCGGGTCACGGACTTAAGGCTCGCGCCCATCACCGCCGGTTGGGACTTTCACCCGACCCCGAAGGAATATTTGTTTGTACGATTCCACTTTAGCGCAAAATGCAATCGATAGCAAAATGAAATGCGCAAAAAAGCGCCGCTCGAGTGAGCAGCGCCTGTCTGAATCAAGCCAAGAATAGGACGACGAGGAGTCCAACGATCCAGCAATAGAACGAGAAATATTTGAGCTCGCCTTTTGCCATAATGTGTTGGAACCATTTGAGCGAGATCGCCGTGAGCGCATACGAGGCGATGAACGCCAAGATGAGCGGTCCGAACAATTCACGCGTCTCCGGATTGGTGAACAAGGCCGGTCCATCTAAAATCATCGTCCCGAGACTGACCGGGATGAAGAGGAAGAACGAGAAGCGGAGGGCCGACTCTTGCTTGATGCCGAGGAGCATCGCCATGACGATCGTGGCGCCGGAGCGGCTGATCCCCGGGATGAGCGCGACCGCTTGGGCCAGACCGATCAAAATGGCGTCCCGGAGCGTGATGCCACCGTCCCCTTTGTTTCCACGCATATTGCGGATGAACCAGAGCGCAAGTCCGGTCAAGATGAGTGTATAGCCGACCGTGGCGACACCGCCGAGCGTCTCCCCAATCCAATCACCGAACAAGACGCCGAGCAAACCGGCCGGGACGGTCGCGACGAGTAAGAGCCCGATGAACTTGACGTCAATCATCGTCTCGTCGCTGCGATCTTTCTTAAATAAGAACACCCACAGACTCACAATGAGACGGACGACGTCTTTCCGATAAATCGTCAAGACGGCGAGGAGTGAGGCAAAGTTCACGAAAATCTCGAATGAGAGTCCCGGCAACTCGATATCAAACAGCTCTTGGAAGATGACCAAGTGTCCGCTCGACGAAATCGGGATCGGCTCTGTGAAGCCTTGAATCAAACCGAGCAGTAGATAGAATAACCATATTGTCATATCGTAATATCCTCTTTTCTTTTTACCATCAATTCCATTATTTTAGCAGACCGCCTGTTTCACTGACCAGCCTTTCAAAAAAAATTCGTTATTTTCAAAACTTTCATTGATTAGTCTGAAAATTAAATTTATTATAGAAGAGTACTCAACTGGTGCAACGGTGATGACCCCATTGGCCAGTTGGGTACTTTTTCGTACAGAATATGACATTTCCGCCACCATAAAACTTTTTGTTTACAATTGAACCCATTTAATATTAAATTTGTAATAGAACTGTTACCATTTTTTCTAATTTCATACTAGACCTTAGACCTATCCAGTTTCAAAATTGGTATGAAAAACTTGAAAAATGCACTTATAAAATGTAAAAACTGTCCGATAGTATGATTGTAGAAGCAATTTCGTCATCTTTGTCGGTTCAGATATGAGTCCATGGAAGGAGGAACCATCATTGAGTCAAACGCTATCCACTAAATCCCACCACTTGTCTACCGAGCAACAGAGGATGATTCACTGTATCCGTCTACTCGGCGACTTGCTGAAGGAACGTCCACGTCGCTCTGTGTATCGTCGTTTCGCGATGGAACAAAGCTGGCCATCTCCCGAGTCGATTATCCGACAGTTTGGGTCATGGGCCGAGGCGCTCGCCATCGCCGGCTACGAATGGCATGGAGAGGCGACCGTTGACCTCCCGGATAAGATGCCGAAGTATACGCGCGAAGACATCATCGAGACGCTCGCGCTCTACTCGCGTGATATGGGATCGATCATCACGCTCAAAAAGTATCAGGAATGGCGCAAGCTTCATCCGAAAGCACCGAGCCATTACCATATCGTCAAGACGTTCGGCTCGTGGCATGATGCCTGTGCCGAAGCCGGACTTGAAGCGAGTGTGACCTATTCAAAATCCGAGCTCTCGAACGCTCTCCGTGAAGCGATTCACGAGATGGGCTTCTCTCTTTCCTTCGAAGCGTATCGCGAATGGGCAAAACGGAACAATAAACCGTCCACGAAAGCCATCCTGCATCGGTACGGTTCATGGTCGGCTGCGATTCACGCGGTCGAGTCAGACATCTTCAATCAGAAATTATAATCTTTCATTCATAAGGAGGACGCCGGGTATCCGGTGTCCTCCTTTATTTTGTAGGTGTACCGTTGTCGCTCGTCCTTTCGGCGCCCACGCTTTCTGCAGGCAATCTCGGAGCCGCATCGCTTACGCTGCTGGGTCTCCGTCGGATTGCTGTCCTGCAAGAGTCGGGGCGCCGAGGAACGAGCGAATCGAATTCGATTCAACATCCGTTCAACGATGCCTCGGCCGGTGCCCGAACTCCTAGGGGAGCGATGCAAGGATGACCCCGTAAAGCGTTGCACGCGCTGCGGAGGCATTCCGCAGCGCCCCAGGAACGGAGGACACCGGCCCAAGCATCGTTCATATTGATCAGACACAAAGGAGAACACCGATGGGCCGGTGTTCTCCTTCATCATTATTGAATCCGTTCCGTCGACGTGTCGCGGTAATGGGCGACACGGTCCCGTCCGTTAAATTTCGCCCCGACGTACATGGCCCGGTCGGCGTGGCGGAGCAACGTGTCGAGGTCCTCGTACTCGTGAATCGTCTCGATGCCGATACTCGCCGTCACTTGGACGCGAATTCTTTCAGAGCCGAACGGATGGGCGCGGAGCGCTTGGCGAATTTTCTCACCCGTCACGATGGCAGCGGCCTCATCCATACGTGGAAAGACGAAGACGAACTCCTCACCCCCGTATCGCGTGACGAGGTCCCGCCTACGGATGAGACGTGTAAACAATGCCCCTGCCTCAATCAATACCTCATCGCCGAATGCGTGGCCATACGTGTCGTTAATCGCCTTGAAGTGGTCGAGGTCGACCAAGAACACCGACAACGGATACGACCCGACATCATTCAGTCGTTCTTTCGTCCAGCGCTTGAGTGCCCGCTGATTCGGGAGACCGGTCATCGGGTCGGTCAAACTCTCATGTTGGAGCCGGTTTCGCTCATCAATCCGTTCGATTGACCATGACAACGTCTTTAATAGACGATGAATCTCGACGGCGATGGCGCCGTCATAAGCCCCGTTTGCCGTCGTCGAGATCATGCAACTGACCGCGTTCGTCGTGCTTGACACCGGTTGGATGACGAGTGCCGAATGATGGAGTTCGGTTTGGTGCGCTTGCAGGTCGGGATGCCATTCATGGAGCGAATCATACACAAAGTATGGTTCTTCCGCATCACGGTGACGTTCGACTGTATAGGCGTCGGCGACGGGAGTGGACGTGCGGCCGCTAATATCGTAAAACGTCCGGTGCCCGTCCCGATTCACTTGAAGCCAGCCGCGTTCGAGTTCAACGACTTCCCGGAGCCCGTTCCAAAATTTCTCGACGAGTAGCTGCTCGTCGTCGACTCGGTAAAGCTGTTCTTTCAACCGTTCGACTTGATCGACTTTCGACTGCGTCTCCTCGTTCTCCGTCGCTTTCGACAACCCCATCTTAAGGAGCGACAGGATGAGGAACGTCGCCATCAATCCTGTATAACCGAACAGTTGAAAAGCCTCGATGGCAACCATCGTAAACAACAGCTCGAGTGAAATGACGAGCCAATCGAAACGGAGTAGACGCCACATGATCGGCAGCGGGATTCGTTCCCCGATCAAGAACCGTGAAAGAAGGAAGCTGAATCCGAGGACGAGGAACAAGACGGCAAAGAAGCCGAGTAGCGCCGTCCCCTGTTCAAGCAAATGGACGTTCGACCCAATCTGTCCGCCGAGACGCAAATAGACGAGCCCAGGCAAGACGAGCAGCATCACTTCGATTAACGTATTGAGCGGATAGAAATGCAAAAAGCGCCGGCGTCCGACTTTGTTCGTGAACGTCCTGGCCTGGAACGTGAGTAATAGGAGCTGTCCCATCAACAAAGCAGGGAGCAAGCCGTATAGGAAAAACGTCATGAAGACGAACATCTCATGGAACGTGAAATGCAAGTGCCGCCGCCTGAGCGGATTCATGACGAACAGGGCGCCGAGTGTGAAGATGAACCAAAACAACGACCAATCAAACGTACCGATACCGTGCCACATGTAGGCGACGATTCCCATGGAGACGAGCGACCACGAGAACCAGCTTCTGATGAGGTACTTCCGAAATCGCATCGTCTTCCCCCCTTTTCATTGTCATTCTTACATAGTATGAATGGTTTTGGTTGAAGATTCCAGCCGTTGTTTGAAAGTTGTGACAATAAAAAAAGACCGCAACTCTCGTCACGATCCCGTTATCACTTTGCTTTTAAGAACGAAAAACCGACTGAGCCTGACCCCGTGTGGGCCCCGAGGAGCGGTGCGAGTGTGTCGACCCGAATGTTAGCTTTGTCGCCGAGTTCACGTTTCCACGACTCGGCCAACTCTGGCACGTTCCCGTGGAAAATCGAGACATCCGTGCACTCGCCCGAATCGATCGCTTGACGGAGCGCTTCGAACAGCTGGGCTTGCGCCTTCTTATACGTCCGGACCGTCTGATATGGAACGATGAGCCCATCCTCGAAGCGGAGCACCGGTTTCAACTGCAACATATTGCCGATGAGCGCTTTCGATTTCGAGATGCGCCCGCCTTTTTGCATTTGCGTCAAGTTTTGCAAAATCAATTCGATGTGAACGTCCTCGACTCGTTGTTTCATATAGGCCTCGACGTCCTCGAGAGCATCGCCACGCTCGACGCGTTCAATCAACTCTTCGAGCATGAGCCCCATCGTATAGATGCCGGCCCGTGAGTCGATGGCGAGCAGTTTGAACTCGGCGATCTCTGCGCCTTGGACCGATGCTGAATACGTACCGCTCAAGTCAGACGACAAGTGGACGGCGATGCCCATGTCATATTGATCTTTGATCCCCTCATACAAGGTGACGAAGTCGCCGATGGCCGGTTGGCTCGTCGAAACGCGTTCACCTGCGTCAATCCATTCGTATACAGTCTTGGCATCGACTTCGACTCCGTCTTTATACGGTTGGTCCCCTTTTACGACATAGAGAGGAACGATGTGGATGTCCGGGTGGTTCTGAATCGAATCAGGAAGGACGACCGTACTGTCCGTAATATAAGCAATTTTCATGTGTTAGCTCTCCTTCAATCTGAATTAGTACCTGGTAGTATTATTTTATCACAGGTGAAACGGTTTCACTATTTTTTCAAAAATGAAATCCTATGAAGTTTCACATATTCCCCTACCCGATGTGCTCAAAACGGGTAAAAGACAATATCGGACAAAAGGGGGAATCGGCATGATTCACATCAAGCATGTCAATAAAATCTATAAGACCGGGGATATCGAGACTACGGCACTGAAAGACATCGAGTTGACAATCCATGACGGGGCGTTCGTCGTCATCCTCGGCCCGAGCGGCAGCGGCAAGAGCACGCTGTTGAATGTCATCAGCGGACTTGACACGGTGACATCCGGGACAATCACGTTCGGTGATACCGTCTTGACGGACTTATCGTCCGAACAGATGACAGCGTTTCGACGCGAACATCTCGGCTTCATCTTTCAACAATATAATCTACTCCAAAACTTGACCGTCTATGAGAACGTTCAAATCGGGGCCGATTTATCGACCGACCCACTCCCGATCGAGGAATTATTAAATCAAGTCGGGTTAGCGGCTGCCCGCGACAAATATCCATACCAATTGTCGGGCGGCGAGCAACAACGCGTCTCAGTCGCCCGGAGTCTCGCCAAAAATCCGTCCATCATCTTTTGCGACGAACCGACGGGATCGCTCGATGAGGACAATTCAAAGCGTGTGCTCGAACTGCTCGAGCGCTTGAACGAGACATACAACAAGACGGTCGTCGTCATCACCCATAACACAGGTATCAGCGAGATGGCCGACGACGTCATCAAAATGAACTCGGGCCGAATTGTGGAGGACACGCATAACCCGGTCCGAAAAGCCGCTTGCGACATCCATTGGGGGTGAGACAGATGTTATATAAAAACGTGTGGAAAACGCTCACTGGCAAATGGATGCAACTCCTCGCCATCGCCGTCATCATCGTCATGAGTTCGCTCACATACACGATGATGTTTTACGGCATTAGCGGGATCGAGGTACCGACCGAGGAGTATCTTGCATCGTCAAACCAAGAAGACTTCGCCGTCGAGATGCTGAACCGGGTCACGGAAGAAGAAGCTGCCCTGCCGGAGTTGGCAAACTTCATCGCTTCCGGCCGCTACACGCTTGCGGACTTGCAGCGTGTCGACGAGGCAGCATTTGATGACGTGATGGCGGCACGTATCGACGCCGTCGAGGGCGAGATGGACGACGCGACGTTCGAACTGCGCGCCTCGAAGTTGATCAACTATCCGTTCGGCTCGAGCGAACACCGCGGACTCGTCTTGAAAGAAACGGACACGATTAACGTCTCGTATCTCGAAGCGGGCCAACGCCCTGAACGAGACGATGAGGTCGCCATCAATGCGAAATACGCCGAGAAGAACGGGATTGAGGTCGGTGATACGATCAACCTCGGCACACCGTTCACGGTGAGCGGGTTCGTCTTGTTCCCTGACTATACGCTCCCGCTATTTGATGAGAACTTCTTTAACTTAGACCCCGGCACGCAGACGCTTCTTTTGATGACGGACGCCGCTTACGACGACGTGGTCGGTACAGAGTCGTTCCGGCTCGCCGGTGTCACTGACGGCACGGTCGTGACGGACGTCGAGCTCCCGTTCGTCATCTCGATCATGGAGACGGAGAACATCATGCGTAGCGGTGCTATTTATAGCGAAATCTCGTCCGGCAAAGCGATGGCGCTCGGCTTGAGCCTGTTCATCGTCTCGATCGCCGTCATCATCGTCGCCATCCTGATTTCGAACATGCTCGAGGCCGAGCGCGGCCAAATCGGCCTCTTGAAAGCAATCGGCTATAACCGCCGCCAAATCGCCCTACCGTATCTAGTCTTCATCTTGTTGTTTGCGACGCTCATGCTCGTCATCGGCTACTTCCTCGGCCTCTACTTCGCCGAACCGCTCAAAAATCTATATCTCGACTTCTATCTGTTGCCGTCGATCACGATCGCCCAAAGCCCACTCGTCTTCTTGACGGCCGTCTTCGCCCCGCTCCTCTTCTTCGCACTTGTCGCGGGAGCTGTCATCTATAAACTCATGGGCGAGAGTGCGCTCGCTTTGCTGTCCCCTCGAGACAACGTCTCGCTCAACCGGCTCAGTCGCATCATCAGCCGTCTGCTCCGGAACGCGCGAGGCAAAACAAAATTCAAATATTTATACGCCGTCAAAAGCACGGGTAGCTTCATCATCTTCTTTTTCGGTATCCTGTTCTCGACGCTCCTCATCGTCTTCGCCCTCATGATGAACGGGGCCGTCGACCGAATGACGGTCGGCGAGTTGAATGAGGCCGACTATGAATATGAAGCGTACACGACGGCGCAACCGGCGCTCGAGGACGGACAAGAACCGTTCCTCACCTACCCGTTCGCGTTCGTCGAAGACAAACTCGTCACGTTGAAAGGACTCGATGACACGAATACACTCTATCGCCTCACCGACGCGGATGGGGATGATTTGACGCCCGCCTCCGACGAGGTCATCGTGAACGCCTCGCTCGCCTTGAAGCTCGGCCTCGAGACCGGGGACACGATTGACATCGAACTCGACAACGAGACGTTATCGTACCCAATCCGTGGCATCGCCGACGAGTATACGGGTGACGTCGTCTACCTGCCTCGAGCGACGCTAAGCGAACGTTTATCGGATGGGACGACACGCGAGTTGTTCAACGGGATTTATGCGACCGATCGGCCGAACGCGACGGACTATCCGACGGTCATCTCACGAAGTGGCCTGATTGAGCAATCCCAGTCCATCAATGAGTACATGAACTTGATGATGAACGTCATGATTGGCGGGTCTGCCTTGATCGCCTTTAGTATCCTATTCGTCTTGACCGCGCTCACCGTCGAAAAAAATTATTACGTCATCTCGCTCTTGAAAGTGATAGGGTACGACCGGCGCGAGGTCCGTTCGATGATTCTCAATAGCTACTTCATGTATGCGCTCATCTCGGCACTGCTCAGCGTGCCAATCGCACTCGTCATCTTGCGGGTCATCCTTATCGTATTTGCGGAAGACTACGGCCTCGTCTTGCCGCTCGAGTTCGAGTGGATTTATCTGCTATATACGCTCGGCGCGGTGACGCTCCTCTTCTTCGCAAGCACGTTCATCAGCCGCCGCAAAATCGATCTAATCCCGCTTCAAGAAGTATTAAAGACGTATCAAGAATAATTTGTCGCCAAATAGGGCATAATAAGAGAAGAGACCGGGCCTCTCCCTGTGAGGGGCCTGACTATTAGAAGAAGAGGATGATTCTTATGAACCGTACACAAGTATTGCTCGCGATCCCAGGAAACTGGTCATCGGCCGAGGCAGTCAGCGAACAAATCAGTTTACATAGTGAAGGCTACACGATGGCCGGCCTGTTGCTGTTAGAAGACGAGACCGGGAAAGCGTTCACGGTCGAAGTCGTCGAGCGCGACCCAGCCCTCGCCGAGGCGATGATCCATGCCAGCTCGGGTGGCTTTACGCCGAAAATCGCGAAAGGACTCGCCCGCCATACGCACATCGTCTATTTGATCGTCGACGTCAATGACGTGACGGACATCGCGGCGGCGCGTCGGGCGGCCAACGCCATCTTGAACGCCGGCGGACTCGGCGTCATGGTCGAGACGGCTGGTGTCGCCTATTCGAAAGACGAATGGCAGGAGTCGAAAGAAGAAGATCTCGCCCTCGACTATTCGCTCCTGACGGCCATCACGGAAGAAGAAGATGCCTACGTCTCATGGGGCATGAAAGCGTTCGGCCACGCCGACGTCGCCGTACCGGCCACGCTCGAGATCGAAGACGCGATTCACGTCGTCCATTCGTTCAACTTCCATCTCATCTCGGGTGGATCGATGTTCGGAGACGGGGACAGCTTCACGTTCGAGGACGGGAAGACGTTCACGGTCGAGATGGGCGAAGACGAGCGGACGTCAATCGACAACTTGCTCCATAACCCGTTCGGCTTGATTTACCTCGTGCCGCAAGTCGCAGCAGAATAAAACAAGAGCTCACAGACTTTCGTCTGTGGGCTCTTGTTTTGCTTGCGGCGGTATATGAAGCGGCAAGAAATAATGCTCACACCCTTCCCATCCGAGCTGTCCACTCAACAGGTCGAACGACGTCCGAAAGAACGCTTGGACGTCACCCGACCGACCAATTTTTTCAATCGACAAGAAACATTCGCTCATCTTGGCGTCATAGTAGGCGTCCGCTGGTTGAATCCGTTCCGAGCCGAGCTCGGTGTATTGGAACGGATACGGCAAGATGAAGAACATTGGCACGTCGACGGACTCGTCGCCGAGCCAAAAGCCGAACTCGATCATGTGCTCAT
This sequence comes from Exiguobacterium sp. SL-10, assembly GCF_004337025.1. Taxonomy (NCBI): domain Bacteria; kingdom Bacillati; phylum Bacillota; class Bacilli; order Caryophanales; genus Exiguobacterium; species Exiguobacterium sp. SL-10. Next base: position 97,852 of record NZ_SJUP01000004.1, read on the forward strand.
CGAACGCCGCCTTCTCGATCAGTTTATCTTCCGGGAACGGCTCGGACTTCCCGTAGACGATCATCGACGAAACGTCGAACGTGCCCCAAAACAAGGCCGGTTTTACTTTCCGGCATCGGAGCGGGGCGAGAAACGCCGCTTGTTCCCGCGCGGCGTATTGGAACAAACGCACCCCTTTCTGCGCGGCATCGGCATCGTATGCGAGCGGCGCCTCATCCCGGTCCAAGTATCGCAGTTCTCGCATCTCCTGCGTCTTCGGATTGAGCGTGAGTCGAACGCCGGACGCCTGAAGCGTACCGATGATTTCTGTGTAGTACGTTTTGAGCGATTTCCCGTCCTCGAGTGGAAACATCGTTCGATTTGACTCGACTTGCACCGTGATAATCCCAGCCGCGACATCGATGTCCACCTCGAACAACGTCTCTCCGTTCCAAAGCGGCCCGGTCGAAAATCCGTTCACCGTGAGCGGCAATGTGACGTGGGCCCACTGTGGTTCTTGAGGGGCCAGGCCAAGTTTGATTTTCCCAAGAATTTGCGACACGAGATGAAGCGTGAGCTTCGTGTCCACCCATTCCGGGTGTCGTATGATTTGCATCAACGTTTCCCCATTTCTTCGTTCAAACAAGTGACGCAGCTACTCTTCTCATTCCCCGTCACAGACGCGAACAACCAAAAAAAAATCCACAGACGTATGTCTGTGGATTCAGCCGCGCATCGCTTGGAGACGCTCAAGTTGATGGGCCAGCTCCCCGATTGGGACGAACCTGGCCCGTCGAAGCGTTTCTCTGCCGTCAAGGAAAAACAGGACGACAGGCACCGTGAAAATCGAGTAGGCGCCGGCAATTTCTGGCACCTCGTCCGAATCGACCGCGACCGCCTCGATATCGGGGAACTCCGTCAACATCTCCTCGACTTGTGGTTTCAGCGAGTGGCAGACGCTACAGGTCGGATGCGAGACGTAGACGAGCAATTGATCCGAGCCCGCAATCCGGTCTTGTAATGCCGAAAGTGTGGTGACAGCTTCCATCAGACTTCCTCCTGTTCTAGTTAAGCGTCGAGCCAGAGCACCCCGACCGTCTCAAAGCCGGCATGGACCGCAATCGACGGACAGAAACGTGTCTTGACGACTTCAATCTCTGGCAATTTCGCTTGGATGAGCGCGACGAGATTGTCTTGCATCTCTGGGGCGAGCGCCGTCTGGACGAAGACGCGGTTGTTGTGAATCCCATTCGCAGCGTGGCGACGTTCGAGCTCGGTCACCATCTCAGCGTACGCCTTCTTGAGCGACCGTGCTTTTTTGAACGGGATGACTTTCCCCGTCTCATCGAGCGTGATAATCGGTTTGATGTTCAAGATATTGGCAAGGAACATCTCGCCTGACGAGACGCGACCACCGCGGCGCATCGTTTCCATGTTGCCGATAATCATGAAGAAATTCTTTTTGTCGCGCCATGCTTCGAGCAAGGCGACGATTTCTTCGACCGATTTACCTTCAGCTTCGGCGGCGAGTCCGAGACGGACGAGCTCTTGCTGCGCTTCGAGCGCCGCGTGCGAGTCGACCGTGTACACTTTGAAGCCAGCCGCTTCAGCAGCCGCGCTCGAGTTTTTCACCGTCGAGCTCAAGCCGTTCGAGCAATGGACGGCGATGGCGCAGTCGTACCCTTCTTCTTTCAACCGTTCATAGCGGGCAATGAAGTCACCGAAGATTGGCTGTGACGTCTTCGCTTCTTTCTTTTGGTCAATCATGTAGCGGTGCAAATCCTCGAGTGACAAGTCGACTTCGCTGTAACCGCTACCGTCGACGATCAATTGAATCGGGACGATATCGACACCGAGACGGGCCGCCTCTTCTTTCGAGAAATTGGCCATACTATCGGTAATCCATGCGATTTTGGTCATAACAAAAGTCCTCCGTTAATCGTTCAATTTTTTCCTTTTTCATTATACCTCATTTTTCGGATTCGTTCCTTTCCGACCGATTCTCGTAAAAAAAGACAGGGCGACGCGTCGTCGCTCTGTCTCAGCCTTCGACTCATCGTGTCGAAATCAGTTTGGTATGGGCAAATTCATCGTGCGGCAATTCTGTCTCTTTGCCAGCCTTGATTTGTTGGAGCGCCTTTAAGAGCGGTAGTCCAAGTGTCGCCGGATAGACGACGTCTTTATACAGCGTCCGCTTCATGACTTGTTCGAGCGAGAGCGGGCGTCCGTCTTGGCTGACGACTTTGATACCGACGACTTGGTCACCGATCGTCTGCCCATTTTTGTTAAGCAAGAAATACACTTCCCCGGCGATTGTCACGAGTGTCGGCAAGTAGTACCGTTTCACGTCTTTTCCAGGAAATAATTTCTTCCGAATCGTCTTCTCGACGAGTTTCGCAGGGGTCTGAAAAATGAATTGGTCAATTTGACTGGCTACGGCGCGTTTCCAGATTGGGACTGCCACGTTCATCATCCTCTCATTTCGGGTCTAGGCTTTAGATTCCTCTTTTGCCTTCGCTTGAAACGCAGAAAACGGACAACCTGAACGCGAGAACAAGTTCGGCGTCACAATTTCGTCATTGTACTGTTGATGGAACACGTGCGTCGCGGCAGGTGACATCGGCGGGATGAGCCAGCTCCATTGACCGGTCACGTCACGCCCGGCGTCATGCTCGTTTTTTTCGAATCGCTTGAACTGTTTCGCCGCCGTGTGATGGTCGACAATCGTCACGCCTGCCCGTTCGAACGACTGCAAGACAGCGATGTTCAATTCGACGAGGGCCCGGTCTCGCCAAAGCGTCCGTTCTTTCGATGTATCGAGCCCGAGCGACTTGCCGACGAGTGGCAATAGATGATAGCGGTCCGTATCGGCCAAGTTGCGTGCCCCAATCTCGGTCTCCATATACCAACCGTTGAACGGGACCGACGTGAAGCGTAAACCACCGATCTCGAGTTCCATATCGGCGATGGCTGGGACGGCGTGCCATTTGACCGTTCGTCCGTCGAACAAGTCATACGCCTCATGCCGGATTTCGACTTCGAGCACCGCATCGTCCGGCAGTTCATACAGTCGGACCTCACGCCCGTCGGTGATCAAAAGCGGCAAAACGTCAAACGCGGTTCCGCTCCCGATCCAGCCGAGCCGCTCGGCTTGTCTCGTGATTGACAACGACAGCGGGTCACCAACGATGCCGGCTTCGGTCTCATATGCCGCATACCGGACGAGTTGGGCGTTCAAGAGCCGAAACTCGTTCGGGAGCACGGTCATCGTCGAACGAATTTTTCCACCGTTCGTCGCGTAACGTAAATGACTGACGAGTGCCTCGAATACCTCATCGAACGTCGTCACGCCCCGGGCATCCCGGACGGTGAGCGTCTGCCAAAACAGACGACCGATGCATCGGTTCGAGTTGCGCCAGGCGAGTTTCGCGCCTTCCGTCAACTCTTCGGTCGTGAGCGTATACGTTCCCGTACGTTCGATTGCTTCTGCAATCTCGTTGAGCCGGTTCGTATAATCACCTTCTAGTTGCGAGAAAAAGTGTCGGGCTGCCTGTATATCCATTTCATGTATCTCCTCTTTCATTCTGTCCCTTCCATCTTAGAGAAAATTGCTACGGGTTTCTACTTTTAGCGTACAAAAAAAGGTGAACCGTTGCCGGCTCACCTTCAGTCGGTTTGATCAACCAAATCTTTTGCTTGTTGAATCGTGAATCCGCGCGGTTTTTCACTCTCTGAAGCGGTCAAACGCTTCTCAAGTTCGACTGTCGGTTCATAAGTTGACTCATACTGATACAGGCCGTTGGCGAGTTCAGTTGAATGATTCACGCGGATTGGAAACGGTTCTTTGTCATCGTTCAACAAGATGACCAAACCTAAATCACTGTCAACCGGGAGCCGAATTGACCCGTAAAACGAAATGACCTGATTGTCATGCCGCATGATGAGGATTGGCGATGTGCCTACCTCAACGTTTTGCCCCCTCAGACGTGTGATGGTAATGCCCGCGTGAATGAAATGGTTCGATGATTGAATGATCTCGATCGGTTCTTCCATCGGCGTCAATGCTCCTGACGCAAGTGCTCCTTCAAAGTCTGTCCCCTTAAGTGGTCGACTGAAAATAAAACCTTGGATAATCTGACATCCAAATTTTCGCAGGCATAGTAGATCTTCCATCAACTCGACCCCTTCGACAACGACGTCCATCCCGAACTCCTCGGCAATGACGAGCAGACTGCGAACGATGCCTTGCGCTTTCCGATTTTGACTGACGTGATGGGCAAAGACCCGATCAATTTTAATCGTTTGAGCGCTATATGCTTGCAAGTAGGCAAGAGAAGAATAGCCTTTCCCGAAATCATCGAACGCAATCGGGATGCCGAGTTCATTCAATCGTTCGAACGCTTGTGTGATCTGTTGGGCATCCTCTAACAGTGACGTCTCCGAGATTTCCACTTCTAAAAAATTTACCGGCACTTCATAGCGCTTCATTGCCTCTTCGAGGACACGTTCGAACTGCTCTTGATACAAATACTTGGCCGACACGTTAATCGAAATTGGTATTTTGTTCGGGAGGGTCATTACATAGCGGCACACTTCTTCAATCAACCAGTTCGTCAAGTCGAGGTGAAGACTGCTCTCCTCGGCGAGCGGAATGAACTCAGCCGGTGAGATTGATCCCCATGTCGGATGTGTCCAACGCATGAGCGCCTCGGCTCCGACGATTTGTCCCGTCCACACGTCCACCTTCGGTTGATACATCAAGAAAAACTGTTCGGTCTCGAGGGCGCTCCGCATATCACGGAGCAACTCATAGCGTTTCAGCGATTCGATGTCCATCTGCGACGAGTACAGTTCAAGCTGGCTCCCCACCTTTTTATCGGCACGGTTCATGGCGACACAGGCACGTTGAATCAACTCGCTTGCTTGTGAGCCGTCGTCCGGATAACGGCTCACCCCAATCGAGATCCGGGCAAACAAGTCATAGACACCGACACGGAAACGATGCGTGGAAAGCGTATCGAGCTCTTTCCCAAGTGCAAGTACGTCTGTATCTTCCATAAGACGCGGCAAGACAATCAACACATTATCTGCATCTAGATGACCAAGCACCGCGTCTTCAGGTAATAACCGAATCAAACGATTGACCGTCACAACCCGCCACTCATCCCCTAGCTCATAACCGAACGTGTGATTAATTTCTGAGATTCGATTAAAGGATAGCGAGAACAACGTAAATGGTTCGCGCTGTTGCGTCAAATCATACACAGTCTCTGTAATCGACTCTCGGTTTGGCATGTTGGTGATGGGATCGAGTAAAGCAAGTCGATAGATTTCATCTTGCTGTTCTTTCAACTGCGTGATGTCTTTGACGAGCGTCCGTAAACCAATGACTTGTCCAGATTCCGAGAAAATCGGTTCTCGATTTTCTTCAATCCATTTCACTTCCCCTTTAGCGAAAATCCGATAAGAGAATGTCGTAGTCTTCCCACTTAGCGTCACTTCTCGCGCCTGGTGAATTTTTGGAATGTCGTCCGGTACGACGACTTGTTGCCAGTAGTTCGGGTTTGAATTGAACTGCTCTTCCGTGTAGCCAAACACATGCGCAAAGCCGGGCGTCAAAAACTTGAACTGCTTAGATTCGAAATACCGCTCAAAAATTACCGAATCGACAATCTCACACAACTGTTTAACTTTCGAACGCTCTTCGGTCAGTTTTGCCTCCGCATTAGTCAAATTAGTGATGTCAAACATCGCCCATGTGATGGTTTTTCGATTTTTCGACACTCCGACTTTTACAATCAAATTCAAACATCGTTTCTTCATGGGATTGAAAGCACGCAACTGCGTCTCATATTCAAACTCGTTCGGATTTTGAATCAATCGATTGACGGCCGCCGCAAACGTGTCACGGTCATCTTCATGAATTAAATTACGAAAATGCTCCCGTTCCATCTTGTCGAGCTGTCGTTGAGACAAGCCAAGCAATTTTCCAGTCTGTGGAGAGTGGTAAAACTCTCCGGTTTCAAGATCTAACTCAATCAAAATCAGACCCGGAATGCGCTCAAATAACGACCGACTGACAACCATGCGATTATATTGTTCGCGTAATTCCGTCTGTGTCGTCAAATCTTTTATAATTCCACAGACACCGGTGATATGTTGTCCCGTATAGAGTGGCGTATTCGTCACAGACAGGTAGATATGTTTTTGATCCGTATTGACGGCTTTTAGTTCGTAATGGACAGTTTCACCTTGAAGTGCCCGTTGATGAAACAGAGCGACACGTTCGGTCTCCACTTTACTCATCCAAGCGTCTGGACACAAAAAACGGCTCTCCTTTCCCTGGAATAAAAGGGATAGCTTCTCATTCGAATCAATTAAATTCATTTCACTATCAAGCACGTAGACCGCGTCCGGATATTGATTGATTAAGAGCGGGTCAAGATTGAGGCGCTCATTCCGATCGATTTGTTTAATATCCGTTTCCAGTAAAGGTTTCCAGTTTCGGAAGAATCCCATGCATTTCACTCCTTAATGTGACGAATGTCATGCTGAACTGTGCCTATTTCTCTAAATTATATAAAAAATGGGCAATATGAACAAATCATATATTGGAGAATCATGGAAATGAAGCATGGAATTACACATTCGTGTAATTTAACTCATACAAAAGAACCAGGGGCACTGTCGCCCCTGGTTACTTCATTACTTTCGTTTTACGACGACCGAGCTGTAAGCTGGTACGTTGACTGTGCCCGAGACGCGTTTAATCGTCTTCGTGCCCGCTTTTTTCCCATCGACAATCAAGTTCCATTGCCCGCTCGGCAGTTTCACTTTCACTGTCTTGGCGTTGGCGTTGTGCGTGATGAACAAGTCTTTCTTCTGCCCTGGCGCTTTGTCATCGATTGAGTAGCTGATCACGTTCGCTTCGGCTTTATAGAATTTCAAGTTTTTCTTCACGTCGACCGCCTTCGTCATGCGAAGACCTGGGTTGTCTTTACGCATCTCAATCAAGCCTTTCATGTACTGGACGTCCGCTTTGCGGTCAGCCGCCCGTTTCCAATCCATTTGGTTGATGCGGTCCGGCGATTTGTATGAGTTGTGGTCGCCTTCTTTCGTCCGCATGAATTCTTGACCGGCATGGATGAACGTCGTGCCTTGGCTCGTCAAGAGGATGTTTGACGCGAGGCGATGCATCTTCGTCCGGTCCGCTTCCGATGTCTCTGGGTTCGTGAGTTCGAGCTTGTCCCAAAGTGTGTGGTTGTCGTGCGCTTCGACGTACGTGATCGCTTGCGTCGGCTCTTTTGTGAATCCTTTGATACCAGGGCTATAGTCGATCTCGCCGACGATCCCTGTCTTGATCCGATTCTCAAGACCGGATTTTCCGTTGATGAACCCGTTGTCCGTGTCGATGAAGACACTACCTTTCAAGCCGTCACGGATATTGTCGTTGAAATGCGCGACACCTGGCATCTGATATGCGTTCTTCTGGTTCGCCTTGAGTGCCGGGTCAAGCGGCGTGCTAAGATCCCAACCTTCGCCGAAGACGAGAATGGATGGATCGATTTTGTTTAAGGCCGAACGGACTTGGTTCATCGTCTTGACGTCATGGATGCCCATGAGGTCGAAACGGAATCCGTCCCAATGGTACTCTTTCGCCCAATAGACGACCGAGTCGACGATCAGTTTTTGCATCATCTTGCGTTCCGATGCGGTATCGTTGCCGACGCCCGTACCGTTCGCAAAGTCACCGCCCGCTGTGTATCGGTAGTAGTAACCCGGGACGATTTTGTGCAAGTTCGACGCTTGGGCATCGAACATGTGGTTGTAGACGACGTCCATGACGGCGCGCAAGTTGTTGTCATGAAGCCCTTGAATCATTTGTTTCATCTCGCGGATCCGGACTTTCGCGTCATATGGATTCGTCGAGTACGAGCCTTCCGGCGCGTTATAGTTTTTCGGGTCATAACCCCAGTTGTATGATGCATCCGGCTTCGTCTCATCGACCGAGGCCGTGTTGTAGTCGTATACCGGGATGAACTGGACGTGCGTGACGCCGAGGTCTTTCATATGGTCGAGGCCTGTCTTCGTCGCTGTCTTCTTGCCGTTGACGAGGAGACGTGTCCCTGGCTCGACGACGCCGAGATATTTGCCTTTGTTTTTGATGCCTGAATCGTATTTGTCTGACGTGACATCAAAGATCGACAAGTCGCGAACGTGCGTCTCATAGATGATCGCGTCTGTCCGTTTCTTGAGTTTTGGTTTCATCGAGTTCCAACGCTTCGGTTTCGTCTCGTTCAAGTCGACGACGACCCCTTGGTCCCCGTTCACACCGACTGCCGTCGCGTATGGGTCGACCGCGCGAACGCTGCCTGACGCGTGTTTGACGTTGTACGTATAACCGATGCCGTCCAAATCGCCGCGGACGTCCGCGATCCAAGTGCCGCGCTCGCCACGCTTCATCGAAACCGTCTTCTTCAAATCTTTATCTGAAGCGGGACGCGTTTTCGGCATATTCCATAGTTCGAGTTTCACGTCTTGAGCTGTCGGGGCCCACAAGACGAATTGTGATTTTGACTGCTTGTACGTCACGCCGAGCTTGCCGCTATAGGCGTACTTCGCATCAAATTCCGGTGAACGAAGCACGTCGCCCGCTTGGAGCACTTTGTCTCCGAACGTTGGATGTTTCGCCGTGATGACTGCCGCCAAGTCGATGTCGGCACTGAAACGGACCGTGACCGACTTGTCACCTGACTTCTCAACCGATTCAACGGTCGCACCTTCGACCGTCAACTCGCTCAAAAACTTCTCGTCAATGACGCGGTTGAGCGTGAGCTCCGCTTGACGGAACGTGTCCGCCTCGAACGAGATGATTTTCGGTGAACGATCGATTTCTGGCTCGGAATAGTAAATCGTCGAATCGCCTTCGACGAGCCAAATTTCTTTCGCCGTACTAAGCGCGAACCGGTCTTCCCCATCTTTTTCGGCCCATTCCCCTTTTTTCGTAACGAGCCCGATGAGCTTCTTCGCATCCGGATTCGCGAACGTCACGTTCGCGACGCCGCCGAATGCGTCCGTCTCATCGAAATTGATGCTTTGACCGTCTCCACCGTCTGGCCATGTCCAAAGACCCCAGTCCGTGTATGTATTGTCGTAACGGAAGTAATGAACTTTCATATCCACGTCCGTTGCTGCCGTCTCCCCGTCCGGGTTCGACGTATAGATTTTCGAGTCCCCTGACTTGATCCATACTTCGGCAACGCCGTCTTTAATCATATCGCTCGTGATGAAGCGGTCGTTCTCAGACCCTTTATCTTTCTCCCAGTTGTCCGTACGGACGATGAGACCGAGCTTTTCTGGTGAATCGACCGGGAATTCGTAGGCCGCCACCTTGCCGAAGTCGTCCTCGCCGTTGAAGGCAAAAGCTTTATTCGGGAAATAATCTGGGTTATTCGCCCAAAGCCATAAGTTCCAATCTGTTTGATTGTCCGGTGCCTCTTGATAATGAACGACGACGAGCGTCGACTTACCTTTATCGAGAGCGGACGATGACATCGGAAACATTGAGAACACCAGTGCAAACGTTAGCACAACTGCCCATACCTGTTTCCATCGTTTGTTGACCATGTGGGTCCCTCCTTGTAGCATGATTTTAGGAAAACGCTTACACAAAAATTGTAAACGTTTCCTTTTTGGAATACAATGTTTTTTTCAAGAATAGGTAATGACTCCTATCTCCTTCCTGGGACTGGAATGTGATGGCGAATTACATATAAAAAGACGGCCTGCTAGTAGGTCGTCTCGACGTTCCCTTATAACTTTTTCCACTCTTCCAACGACTCTAAGTACCAGCGATAGCTCAGTTTAAACTCTTCATCCGTTACGTCCGGCGGCCACAATGAACGTGGGATGAGTCCCGTGAATTTGGCGCCGCCCGTATGCGCGTAAATGTACGAAGCAACTTGAGTTGACATGTCTCTCGTCAAAAAGCCGGTCACAAACTTCCCATCCTTGCTTTCGAATATGATGTCAAGGCGACGTCCTTCCATCTCGTCGATAATCAATTGATTGTAGCGTCGGTGTTCCTCATCCTTATGTTTGTACACCATCCCACGTCGCGCGTTATCTTCCCGTTCCCATCGGTGGTCCTTTTTTTCTTTCGTCGTAAAGATTTTAGCAATCATGCGCGGGTCATCAATCGTCAAACAACAGAAGATGTGTTCATACGACAATTGATCGTCGTTCACCAAGTCCATGATGTCTGCTTTTGGGATGACGCGTGCCTTATAGCGGACCATCACCCGACGGACGACCTCCTCCTTCTCAAAGACGAGCCACTGCTTTCTCCGTTCGAACTTTTCATGTAACAGCTTATAGTTCATCTGATTCACCTCATGATTCAGCATACCAAAAAACGACGTCCGAATGATTCGGACGTCGTCTATGTTAATTCCCGTACTTTTTAAACAGTTGATAGTTCTTGTTTCCGCCTGACAAGTTATAGACGTCAGTGAACCCGAGGTTGCGGAGCACGTTTTGAGCCGCGTTCCCCGTCACCCCACCGTTGCAATAGACGACGGTCGGCTTATCTTTGTCCATGTCCTTGGCGGCCGCACGCAAATCACCGAGCGGGATGTTGACGGCGCAATCGACACACGCCTTCTCGAACTGTGCCGCTTTGCGCGTATCGATGATTTGCATCTCCTCACCCGCATCGATCCGCTTCTGAAGCTCGCCCGGCGTAATGAGTCGCGCTGATTGATTCATACTGTTCGCGAGCGCCATGCCCGTATACATGACCGGGTCTTTCGTCGTCGCGAACGGCGGCGCGTAAGCGAGATCGAGATGGAACAAGTCATCGACTTTCGCCTTGAACGTGATCGCCGTGACGAACACGTCGATACGCTTGTCGACGCCTTCAAAACCGACGATTTGAACGCCGAGCAGTTGGCGTGTCGCGCGGTCGCCGATTGCTTTAATCGTCATATCTTTCCCGCCCATATAAGCCGGCTTGTCCGGTTTCGTGTTATGGAGCACTTCGATGTCGTAGCCGAGCTCGCGTGCCTCACGTTCCGATAGACCGGTCTGCGCGACCGCTTGGCCAAACACTTTGAAGATGCCTGTGCCGAGGATGCCGCGATGTTCAAGGTCGCCGCCCGTGATCAAGTCACCGAGCGCACGCCCCATCTTGTTAGCCGTCGAGCCGAGCGGACGCCAAATCGGTTTACCCGTGACGAGCGAGAAGCTTTCGGCGACGTCGCCCGCCGCATAGACGTTCTTCACGTTCGTCTCCATTCGCTCGTTGATGGCGATCGCACCTGTCTCCCCGATGGTCACCCCGATCGACTTCGCGAGTTGTGTGTTCGGCCGGACGCCGACCGATAAGATGACGAGATCCGTGTCGATCGTCTTGCCGCTTTCCGTGACGACACGTTCGACGTGACCGTCACCGACGAGCTCCGTCACCGTCTCACCGAGCATGAGCTCGATGCCGTTCTTCTCGAGGTGGTCCTCGACGCGGCAGGCCATGTCTTTATCGAGCGGCGGCATCACTTGTGGGAAACGTTCGATGACTGTGACATCGATACCGCGCAGTTTGAGCTGCTCGGCCATCTCGAGACCGATGAAGCCGGCACCGATGATCGTCGCGTGCTTCGGATTCGTTCTGTCGACGAAGTTGCGTGTCGCTTCCGCATTCTGAATGTTACGGATTGGGAACACGTTGTCCGAGTCGACACCCGGGATCGGCGGGATGATGCTCGAGGCGCCTGTCGCGAGGACAAGGCGGTCGTAGCTGTCGGTGAACGATTCACCCGTCTCGAGATTCTCGACTGTGATCGTCTGTGCGTCGGCATCGATTGCCGTCACGTTATGCCGTGTCATGACGTCAAGTTGATAACGTTTTTTGAAGAACGCCGCGTCACGAGGCGTCAAATCGTCACGCGATTCGACTTCGCCGCCGACGTAATACGGGATGCCGCAACCTGAATACGAGATATCATAATCGCGGTCGTAAATGGTAATCTGTGCGTCTTCGTTGTTACGACGTGCTTTTGCCGCGACCGATGTACCGGCAGCGACTGAACCGATGATGACCAATTTCATAGAAAAACACTCCTTAGTAAAGTAGTAGGCTGATATATAGTCCGAGCAACGTGATGGCGAGCGTCGGGATCGTCAAAATGATGCCGACTTTAAAGTATTGACCCCAACCGATTTTAAGCCCTTTCGTACGGAGCACGTGGAGCCATAACAATGTCGCAAGTGACCCAATCGGTGTGATTTTCGGACCAAGATCGGACCCGATGACGTTCGCATAGATGAGGGCTTCCCGAATCTGACCGGTCGTATTCGTCAAATCGATGGCGAGCGCGTCAATCATGACGGTCGGCATATTATTCATGACCGATGACAAGATAGCGGCCAAGAAGCCCATCCCGAACGTAGCGCTGAAGTTGTTCACGGCGAACCAGTCGATGAAGTTGGCGAGCACTTGCGTCAGCCCTGCGTTTTGCAGACCGTAGACGACGATATACATCCCGAGCGAGAAGAAGACGATGGCCCACGGCGCACCGCGAACAACCGACTGTGTCTTCACCGCTGGCGAACGGTTCGCCATGACGAGGAAGAACAAGGCGATGACACCGGCGACGAGTGAGACCGGAATTCCGATGATGTCGCTCGTGAAGTACCCGATGACGAGAAGTGCGAGCACGACCCACGACAAGCGGAACATCTTATGGTCTTTGATGACCGAGGCCGGCTCGACGAGTTTTGATAAATCGTACTGCTTCGGAATGTCCTTTTTGAAATACAAATATAGGACGAGCAAACTTCCGGCCACAGCGAAGACGTTGACAAACACCATCCGCGCCGCATATTCGGCGAAACCGATGCCGAAGAAATCGGCCGAGACGATGTTGACGAGGTTCGAGACGACGAACGGCAGGCTCGCCGTGTCGGCGATGAACCCGGACGCCATGACATACGCCAAGACGACTGCATCCGGTAGTTTAAGTGCCCGTACCATCGCGAGCACAATCGGTGTCAAGATGAGCGCCGCTCCGTCGTTGGCGAACAACGCCGCAACGAGCGCACCGAGCAACGTGATATAGACGAACAGCTTGACGCCACCTCCTTTGGCGATTCGGGCCATATGTAAGGCAGCCCATTCAAAGAATCCAATCTCGTCCAAGATGAGCGAGATGATGATGATGGCGATGAACGTGAACGTCGCGTTCCAAATAATGTCCCAAACGGTACCGACGTCATCCAAATTGACGACCCCGGTGAGTAGGGCGATGACCGCCATCCCCATCGCCGAGTAACCGATGCCGAGGCCTTTCGGTTGCTTGATGATGAGGAAGAGCGTCACTAAAAAGATGATACTAGCAATCCACTGCACAATGAGTTCCTCCAATAATTCTCTATTTGTTTAGCAAGTCTGTTGCAGGCCGCGAAGCACGAGGCTGACGTCGTCTTCTGTCGATTCGACGTCGAGCGTGACGTTCTCTGCCATCGCTTCGGCATCTTTTGCAACGGCGAACGTGAGTCCGTCGAAGTCTTTCACGTCATCTGATGCTTCCGGCGCGGCAATGTGAAGACCCAGTGTCGGTCCACAGCACCCGGCTTCGGTACAAATGCGAACCGATTTAATTTCCTCTTCACTTAATGCCGCTTTCATAAAGTCGATGGCTTCATTCGTGATGTTCATGTAACTTCCTCCTTTAATAGTTGTGAGAGCGCGGGATAACCGACCGGCAGTTGTTCTTGCCATGCGAGTAACGTCGGGCGCGGATAGGCGTTCACGCGCTCGAGCCATAGCGCCTCGCTCGCGACTTTCGCCGTCAGCAGTTTGCTTGTCACATCGAGCGGTGTGAACGATTGATTGACGACCCAGGCGAACGGTTGAATCTTGGCCCGTTCTAAGTCAGCGACGAGCCGTTCAGCTTCGTAAACCGGTGTCGCTTCAGGGAGTGTCGTGATCAAGACATGCGTCTGTTTCGGGTCACGCAGTTTCGGTAACAGCTCGCGGACTGCTTCTGGAACGACGCCGGTCGAGCGTTCAAGTTCCCGATGATAGCTCTCGGTCGCATCCAAGAGCAGAAGCGTATGACCGGTCGGCGCTGTATCAATGACGACGAAGCGGTCTTTCGCTTTCGCCACTTGATCGGCGAAGGCGCGGAAAACGGCAATCTCTTCGGTACAAGGTGAGCGCAAGTCTTCCTCGAGCATCATGCGCTGCTCGTCGTTCATATCCCCCGCTTCCCGGAACACATCCATCCGGTACTTCTCGATTTCGACTTTCGGGTCAATCGCATCAACGGTGAACGTATCCGGGACGTCGAGACCGATTGTGAAAGCCACATGTGCGGCTGGGTCCGTCGTCGTCAAATGGACGGCATGTCCTCGCTCACTGAGCGCGACGGCCACGAGCGAAGCGAGCGTCGTCTTGCCGACCCCGCCTTTCCCCATCGTCATGATGACGCTCGGTCCATCCATCTCGATTTCATCGACGAGTCGGTCAATCGAGCCATAATGACTCGTGTCATAACGTGTATCCGGGACGGTGGCCGTCTCCCCGTTCACCCAGCGTCGGAGCGCCGGGACACCGACGAGATTCTCGTACGCATATGACAGCGTGAACGTCTCGAGCGAGGCGACGCCTTCCGGGAGTTCACGGAGCGCTTGTTGTTGACGCTCGATGAACCGTTTCGTGTAGCGGTCCGTCGCTTCGTCTGAAGCGACGACACCGTTGATGACGAGTTGCATCTGTTCAATCCCAATCGCGTGAAGTTCGGTCGCGGCACGTGCCGCCTCGACAAGCGTCGACGTCTCGGGACGAGCGACGAGCAATAACGTCGTCTCGTTGCCGTTGGTGAGCGTTTCGACGGCCCGTTTATATTGTAGTTGCTTGTCAGCTAAACCAGCGAGCGGACCGAGGCAAGACGCACCAGTCGTGTTCGTCTCTAAAAATTCATCCCACGCACTCGGCAGCGTCAATAACCGCAGCGTGTGACCAGTCGGCGCCGTGTCAAAGATGACATGATCGTACGTCTCACGTGCCGACTCGGATGTCAATAGCTCGGTGAACTGGTCGAACGCGGCGATCTCGACCGTACAGGCACCCGATAGTTGCTCTTCCATCGACTGGATGGCCACGTCCGGGAGCACACCGCGATACGGGCCGACCATACGCTCCATGTATTGTTTCGCCGCCTCTTCCGGGTCAAAGTTGGCAATCGCGAGCCCTGTTTCCGGGACGAGGCGCGGTGTCTCGTCGAGTTCCATCTCGAACACGTCTTGCAGATTGCTCGCCGGGTCGGTCGAGACGAGCAGGACGCGCTTGCCGCGGTCAGCGAGCGTCAACGCGAGGCTCGAGGCCGTCGATGTTTTGCCGACACCGCCTTTCCCGGTCAAAAATACGTAACGGGACGGATCGATTGTCGTGAAGTCAAAGCGATTCATCATGACGCGCCTCCTTATTTTTTGAGCGTGATGCGCACTTTCGGTTTCTCGCCGTCTTGCGCAGCGAACGCCTCGACCGGGAGTTCCGTCAATCGGGCGATTTCTTCGTTCGTCATATAGGCGCCCCGTTTGACGATTTCACCGTCGATGACGGTGAGCGGGAGTGTCTCGAGTCCGTTCGCGATTTCAGCTTGGACACGGGCGTTCTCGACGAAGCGATTCGGCTCGGAGGCGAGGTTATAACGGGCTACATCAAAGCCGCGTTGTTTTAATACGTAATGGATGGTGGCGATCCGCGTCAGTTCGGGATCAATCGACGGACCACATAGTCCCGTCGGGCAGCACATGGCTGGTTCGAATACTTCAAGCTTCATCGTTGACTCCTCCTTAAATCGCGCACTCGGTGTCACAGTCACAACTCGCATCGACCGTCTCGATCTTGTCGAGCAGATCGACGACGATCGCATAGAACGGGCTCGTCTCATTCAACCGATAGTGAATCCACTGCTTGTCGCGGCGTTCCAACAACAGTCCCGCTTGCCGCATCATCTTCAAATGACGGCTGATGGCCGGTTGCGAGATGTCAAAACAGTCGACAAAACTGCAGGCACACTGCTCCCCGCCCTGCATCTGCTTGAGCATCGTCAAGCGGGTCGGGTCGGCGAGCACTTTGAGCACTTTACTTAAATCATCTACCGTATGCATCGTCATTCTCCTTCTCTGTATAACAAAAACGTTATATAACCTTTACGTTATGAAATTACCATAGTTTTTCATTCGAGGCAATTGTCTTTTCAGAAAAAATCCGGTATGATGAAACACGTTGTGAAAACATGTATCGGTCGAACCATTTCTTTCATATAATGCGGGGTTTGATCTTCGTGAGACTCGGAGATCAAAGTCAAAAAATATATAGAGAGGTGTGTTCTTTTGGAAAAATTGAATACGATTAAACAAGATTGGCTCGGCAACGTCCGGGCTGACGTCCTTGCGGGGATCGTCGTCGCGCTCGCGCTCATCCCTGAGGCGATTGCGTTCTCACTCATCGCTGGAGTCAATCCGATGGTCGGGTTGTACGCGTCATTCATCATCGCCATGGTCATCTCGATTGCCGGTGGTCGTCCGGCCATGATCTCGGCCGCGACCGGCGCGATGGCCCTCGTCATCGTCTCGCTCGTAGCAGACCACGGCCTTGAGTACTTGCTCGCGGCCGGTATTTTGACGGGAATCATTCAAATCGCACTCGGCTATCTCGGCATCGCCCGGTTGATGAAGTTCATTCCGCGCGCCGTCATGGTCGGGTTCGTCAATGCGCTCGCGATTTTGATCTTCCAAGCACAATTGTCAAACTTTGAAGGCGAGAGCTGGATCATCTGGGCCATCGTCGCTGCATCACTCGCGATTATCTTCTTATTCCCGCGCGTCACAAAAGCGATTCCAGCCCCGCTCGTCGCCATCGTCGTCATGACGGTGCTCGCCATCACACTCGGTCTCGATACGAAAAACATCGGTGACATGGGAACGATTTCAGCAACGCTACCGGAATTTTTATTCCCGAACGTCCCGTTGACGTTTGACACGTTGATGATCATCCTTCCCTACTCGATCTCCCTCGCCTTCGTCGGATTGATCGAGTCACTGCTCACGGCCCAAATCGTCGATGATATGACAGGAACAGATTCAAATAAAAACCGCGAGTCACGCGGGCAAGGAATTTCGAACATCATCGCCGGTTTCTTCGGCGGGATGCCAGGTTGTGCGATGATCGGCCAATCGGTCATCAACGTTTCATCCGGTGCCCGCGGGCGTCTGTCGACGTTCGTCGCTGGACTCGCGTTGTTCCTCATGATCATGACAATGAGCGACATTTTGATGCTCATCCCGGTCGGCGCCCTCGTCGGCGTCATGTTCTTCGTCTCGTATGCGACGTTTGACTGGGGCTCGCTCAAAGCGATGCGCACCGCTCAAAAATCGGATACGGTCGTCATGCTCGTCACCGTGCTCGTGACGGTCATCACCCACGACTTGTCACTCGGTGTGTTCGCCGGGATTTTGACGGCAGCGATCCTTTTCGCCGCAAAAATTTCGAAAGTCGAACTTGATCGCAGTGTAGACGCCGATCGTGCTCGTTACATCGTGAACGGTCAGCTCTTCTTCGCCTCGACGTCTGAGTTCGTCAATCAGTTCGATGTGACTGAAGACGCCGAAGCTGGTGTCAAACACGTCACGATCGACTTCTCGAACACCCATCTTTGGGATGACTCGGCCATCGGTGCCATCGATAAAGTCGTCTTCAAATATCGTGAAGTCGGAATCGAGCCGGAACTGTTGTACTTGAACAAAGATTCAGAGAAACTGCTCAATACGCTCGCGCTTCACTTGAAGCAACAAGAAGCAAACGCCGGCCATTGATGTCGTTTTTACGGGAGTGGACATTTGCGTTCACTCCCTTTTTATATCCATGCTTCTATAAAATCGCATATACTACAAGTAGATCGTGTGAAAGAGGAGGACGTTTTTATGGGAAAGGTATTTTTAGCGGCAGACGGATCTGCCCACTCGAAGCGGGCACTTGAGAAAGCAATCCAGCTCGCCAAGGCATCAGATGCATCAATCGACATCGTCCATGTCATCAGCGCCAAAGAATCGAAAGAAGCCGCGCTCAACTCGACCGGGAAAATCGATCTCGAAGCGAAGCGCAAATTGATGTTACAACCGCTCTTCGACCAAGTCGTCGCGGCTGGGCTCGACTATGAATATATCGAACTTCGTGGCGAACCAGACGTCGAGCTCGTCAAATACGCGAACCATCAACCGTATGAGTATGTCGTCGTCGGCTCCCGCGGATTGAACACGTTCCAGGAGTTCGTGCTCGGCAGTGTCAGCCATAAGCTGGCCAAACGCGCACTCGCGCCGGTCATCATCGTCAAATGATTGTCACCCTTTCTCAGCCGAGAAAGGGCTTTTTTCTATTCCATACAGGAGACAGGTCCTAAGTGTGGAATGGGATAGTGAACTCATTTATGAAGGAGGAACACCATTGGATATTGCCAATGATTCAAATTTATTGCTCATTTTATTGCCGCTGCTCGTGCTGCAACTCATTTTGCTCGTCGTCGCCTTGATTGATTTGCTGAAGCGACAAGAGACGAACGGACCGAAGTGGGTGTGGCTCCTCGTCATCCTGTTCATCAACATCCTCGGACCGATTGTCTACTTCCTATGGGGACGGACG
Source organism: Exiguobacterium sp. SL-10 (assembly GCF_004337025.1). Taxonomy (NCBI): domain Bacteria; kingdom Bacillati; phylum Bacillota; class Bacilli; order Caryophanales; genus Exiguobacterium; species Exiguobacterium sp. SL-10. The sequence continues at coordinate 116,534 of NZ_SJUP01000004.1, forward strand.
AAGCGATGAACGTCAAGCAACTGACGAAACAATTCGGTTCTTTCACCGCGCTCGACGACGTCAGTTTCTCGCTTCGACCCGGCTGCACATCGCTCCTCGGTGAGAACGGGGCCGGAAAGACGACACTGCTCAACATGATTGCCCGAGTGACGACGCCGACGTCCGGACAGATTGTCGGGCACGATGCCATCCGCATCGGTTATCTGCCGCAGCGCCCGGCGCTCTATCCGTCGCTCACCCCGGTCGAGACGATTCGTTACGCGGCCGAGTTGACCGGGGTGACGGGTATCGATCCGGTCAAGCTGCTGAAGCGGGTCGGACTCGAGCCCGTCGATCGACCGGCGGCACACTTGTCAGGCGGCATGCGGCAACGGCTCGGCATCGCCCAGGCGCTCGTGCATGACCCGGAGCTGTTACTGCTCGATGAACCTGTCTCAGCGCTCGACCCGCGCGGACGCCGGGAAGTGCTCGATTTATTAAGTGATTTGAAGCGGGAGCGGATGATCCTCTATTCGACGCATGTGCTCCCCGACGCCGAGGAAGCGAGCGACTGGGTGCTCCTGCTCCGGCAAGGTCGTCTCCTCATGGAAGGGACCGTGACCGATTTGCTCGGTTCAAAGTCGTCGATCCAAGTCCGTCTGTTCAATGATATCGTGACGGAAGACGAGTGGCGGACGCTCCCAGGCGTCAATCACGTCACCCGCTCCGGGACGACGTGGGAGCTCGAGACGGATACAAAAGACGTGACGGAACGGGCCCTGCTCCAAATGCTCCTCGAACGTGGTCTCCGGCTCCAATCGCTCCATGTCGGGCATCCATCGCTCGAGTCACTGTTCTTGGAGGTGAACGCCTGATGAAAACGGCCATCTTCAAACAAGAGTGGAGAGAGTCATGGCGCAATAAGCGGATGATTTGGGTGCCAATCGCCTTGATGTTGCTTGCGGCGATGCAGCCGCTCACGCTCTACTTCCTTCCGGACATCTTGGCTTCGGGCGGCAACTTGCCGGACGGCGCAGTCATCGAGATCCCGACTCCATCACCGGAAGAAGTACTCATGTCGGCGAGCGAACAGTTGCGGCAAATCGGACTGCTCGTCGTCCTCTTGTCCGCGATGCATACGTTCAGCCACGAACGGTCGCTCGGCACGCTCGCCTGGCTCAAGTCACTCAACATTCCGGCGACACGAATCGTCCTCAGCAAATTGGGACATTATTCGCTACTTGCCGTCATCGCCGTCGCTCTCGCCCAATTGAGTGCCGCCTACTACACGATCGTTTTGTTCGAATCGTTTGACGTCACCGACTTCTTGGTCGCGACCGGACTGCTCATGCTCCATTTCGTCGTCCAGCTGTCGATTTTCTTCTTGTTCGCGGCGTTGCTCGAGAGCGGCCTCGTCGCCCTCGTCATCACGCTCGCCCTCCACTTCATCATGTCGCTTCTTCTCGGCTGGCTCGAATGGGATTGGATGCCATGGCGGCTCGGCTCGTTATCGGCCGAAGTGCTCATGGGCGAAAATTTACTCGTTTGGCCACTCGTCAGCGGTATCTTATTGATTGCCGTGACGCTCTTCGTCGCCTCGAAACGGTTGTTGTTCATCAGCCGTTCATCATGACCTGCAAGCATCATGTGAAAGCCATCGGAAAAATCCGGTGGCTTTTTAGGTACAATGAATCAAATTAAGAAATATAATTTCCTATTTTTATCACATATAATTGAATTAAAAATACAAAATGGTACACTTTCGAGTAAGTGGTAAAGCGCTTACATTCATAAAGGAGGAATTGTTATGAAGAAATGGATCGGTGGTCTAGCCGCCCTCACACTCGTCACATCATCTGTCATGTTACTCGATGCCGATGCCAAGTCCGTCCCAAAGAAGCCGAAAGTCGAGCTCGGGGTCGACCGCTTGATGGACAGTCCTGAGCTCTTGGCTGGAAAGCGGGTCGGACTGATCACGAATCCGACCGGGATCGATGCCAATATGACGAGCATCGTCGACTTGTTCCACAACTCGGATGATTTCGAACTGACGGCACTGTACGGACCAGAACACGGCGTCCGCGGTGATGCCCAAGCCGGATCGACGATTAGCTCGTACATCGACGAAGTGACAGGGCTTCCGGTGTATAGCCTGTACGGCGCGACGAAGAAACCGACGGCTGAGATGCTCAAGGACGTCGACGTGCTCGTCTTTGACATTCAAGACGTCGGGACCCGCTTCTACACGTACATCTACACGATGGCGTACGCGATGGAAGCAGCGGCCGAAAATGATATTCCGTTCGTCGTCCTCGACCGGCCGAACCCGCAAGGCGGGCTCCGCGTCGAAGGACCGGTGCTCGACCCGGCCTATTCGAGCTTCATCGGCCTCTATCCGATTCCACTCAAGCACGGGATGACCGTCGGTGAGCTGGCACGCTTGTTCAACAAAGAGTACCAACTGCAAGCCGACCTCGAAGTCGTCAAGATGAAGGGCTGGAAGCGCTCGATGCTGTACGAGGATACGGGACTCCCGTTCGTCATGCCGTCACCGAACATGCCGACGACGGACACGGTCAACGTCTATCCGGCGACCGGTCTGTTCGAAGGGACGAACCTGTCGGAAGGGCGCGGCACGACGAAGCCGTTCCAATTGATTGGTGCCCCGTACGTGAAGGCGCATGACTACGCCAAGACGTTAAACGGACTCGAGCTTCCAGGCGTCACGTTCCGCGCTGCCTCGTTCACACCGACGTTCTCGAAGAACGCGGGCAAACTGTCGCACGGCGTCGAAGTGTACGTCACCGAGCCGACGAAGTTCGAAGCGGTCAAGACCGGCATCGCCATGGTCAAGACGGCGCACGACTTGTATCCGGACGACTTCGAGTTCCTCGTCAACGACTTCATCACGAAGCTGACCGGCAACGCCTATGTGAAAGATATGATCCTCGCCGGCGAGTCGCTCGAGGCGATCATGGCGAAAGTCGATGCCGAGCGCGATGCGTTCTTACCGATTCGGAAAGAGTATTTACTGTATAAGTAAGGGCTGGGTAATGAAACTTAAATCGATATTTCAAAATTATAATAACAGAGCATTGAAGAAATCCATTCAATGCTCTGTTTTATTTTAAAAATTTAGTCCTAACCAATTTTTAAATCGGTTGGCAGTCTCCCCCTCAGCTAGAATGCCGCTTGTTGAATTCATTGTAAAAGGGAGCCACTGATTATCTTCACATCCTACAAATCCTAAGCTTGACCAACTTTCAATGAGTTCAATGAAAGTGTTTGCTAATCGATAGCCATGGCCTTCTCCATCGTCATGACTCAAATAGATAATTGGAGCTTCATCGAGACTGTCTATTAAGTCAAAGGCAATGTAATCTCCATTTCCGACTTCACAAAAGACGAGCTTGTTGTGCCAAATTTTGTCGTACTTATCTTCCGCATTTGGAAACACTTGATTGACCCACTCTTTTCGTTCTTCTTCCAATCGCGGAAGGCTTTCTATACTCCAATGAAAGTTGCTACTAACCGAATCTCTAAACTCGTGTGGGGTGACTAAATCCTCAGGCAGAGACCAATAAAAGCTGAATCCCCCAGAAAACTCTTGTAAAACACGTTTAAAACTCTCGGGCAACTGGACTCCAAGCCGTTTCTCCATTTGAAAAATTTGCTCTTCAGAAATGGGGTTTTCAACTACAACTTCCTGAACATCTCCACCCAACTGTTGAATCCGGGAAGCAATGGCGTGAGTTCTTGTTTCTAATAACTCGTAATTCATTTCGTTTCTCCTTTTCACTCCAGACCAATTCCCCGATAAAATGATATACCTACAATTCACTAAAGGATACGCTAGTTTAGCTTTTACTTCTTTCGTTTTTGTCAGTTACCCACCTTGCTGTCTCACCTTAAGAACGCATTAGAATCGACGATTCACGTCCAAGTCTTTTGACCAAATGAAAAAAGGGAAGTCGCATGGATTGCGATTTCCCTTTGCTTAGCGGCGTTCGTCTTTCAGACTTTCAAGATTTTGTTGGGCTTGACCCGTCTTCTCTTTGGCCGTCCCCTTCACTTGATCTTTTTGCCCTTCACGTTTGAGCGATTGATTGTCCGACGCTTTGCCGACCGCTTCTTTCGCTTTTCCTGCCGCTTTATCAATCAAACCATCGACTTTTTTGTTGAGTCCGTCTTTCATCTAAATCTCCTCCTCGTGATATCATGTCTAATTGATGTACCACTCTGAGGAAAACTCAAACATAGTGCTCTTTGACGAGCACCCGGAACCGGGGACGGACGGTCAGTTCAATCGTCGTCACCGTACGATTCCGATCTTCGTTCATGACGATCAACAGCTCGCCGTGGTCACGTCGATCTTCGAGCACTTCCACTTTCCCGACCGTTCGCAGCAACTGATAGTAAAGCAACTCGCCCGACGCGTCTTTGACGTTCACTTCGAACTCATGATAACTCGGTGAGATTTTGAAGTAGAACGACTCCGTTCCGTTCGAGAAGCGGAACACCGATTCGTCATAATAGAACGGGAGTGTCGTGTCCATCCGCTTTGGCTCGACCGTACAAAACAACGCCCACGCCATTTCATCTGGAAACTTCTCACTCGACTCTTCTTTATTGAACTGCCACTTTTTCATCACGATCCCTCACTTCGACTCCCATTAATTGTCTGAATAATTCGACTATTACATTTCATTCGGCAACGGGTTCGGAAGTTCCTGCAAACGGGAAGAAAACCTTGTACGCTATTTCACGTTCTTGAATTGAAAGGAGTTGCGTCAACGTGTCCATCATCGCCCTCGACCATGTCACGAAACGGTTCGGTGAGACGATTGCCTTAAACGACTTTTCACTTCACGTCGAATCCGGCGAACTATTTGGTCTGCTCGGACCGAACGGGGCCGGCAAGACGACCGCCATCTCGGTCATGCTGAACTTATATCCTGCCGACAGCGGCACCATCCGTATTTTCGATCATTCGATGCCAAAGGATGAACTGACGATCAAACGACGCGTCGGCATCGTCCCGCAGCACGTCTCCGTGTACGATCAGCTGACCGTCTTCGAGAACATCCAATTTTTCGCCGAACTGTACGGCTTCAAGCCGGCCGAGGCGAAACAAAAGACCGTGGCCGCCCTCGACTTCGTCGAACTCACCCCGCACCAAAAGAAACGTCCGCCGGAACTATCCGGGGGGCTCCTTCGTCGTCTCAACATCGCCTGCGGCATCGTCCATGAACCAGAACTCATCTTTATGGATGAGCCGACCGTCGCCATCGACCCGCAGTCACGTAACACGATCCTCGAGAATATCCGCGAGTTGAATCGACGCGGGGCGACAATCATCTATACGTCCCATTATATGGAGGAAGTCGAGATGCTCTGCGACCGTGTCGCCATCGTCGATGAGGGACGGATTATCGCGGAGGGGACGCAAGATGAACTGAAAGATCAAGTCATGACGCTTGAGACGGCTCGGATTAAAGTCGACGCCCTCACCCCTGGCCTCTTGGAACGACTCGAGTCGCTTGATCGGGTGAAGAAAGTCGATTACGATGAACCTTTTCTTGACGTGTCGCTCGAGAAAGATACCCCACTCGCCCCACTCCTTGACGTGCTTCACGACGAGCAGATCCGTTTCACCTCGATCACGGTCGACCGCCCGTCACTCAACACCGTCTTCCTGGCCCTGACCGGTAAGACGCTGAGGGAGTGAGCGCGATGAAACTTTGGACGTTCATCAAATTCGATGTAAAACAACAACTGCGTGACCGCTCGACCCTGTTTTGGATGCTCATCTTCCCGATTATTCTCATCTTTGGACTCGGCACGATGCTGTCAGCCATCTTCAACAGCAACTTCTCACTCCCGGTCACGGACGTCGCTTACGTCGAGCAGTCGACCGACGATTACCGGGTGCCGCTCGAGACGTTCCTCGCCGACGACGACATCAAAGCATTCATCAATCTCGTCCCGTACGATAGCATCGCCGCTGCCGAGACCGGCGTGAACGATGGTGACGCCGACGTCATCCTCCATTTGGACGGTCCCGATGTCCGTCTTCTTTACGAGGAACCGTCAACGATCGAGTTCGATGTCATCGAAGCTATTCTTCGACAATACACGGACGTTGCCAATCAGCAAATCACGCTCGCCGAGGCGGGCGTCTCCTCCCCGTTCACGCCTGAGACGTTCATCGACAGCGAGAGCGTCGACTTGTCAGGACGAACCCCGACGTCGCTCGAATATTTCACCGTCACGATTTCCATCATGACGGCGCTATTCGGTGCTTTCTATATCACGGGCATGCTTAGCGAGGAGCAGCCGATGACCGGGAGCTATCTTCGGATTCAAGCCGCCCCCGTCAAACGGATCGAGTATCGCCTGGCCCGAAGCTTAAGCCGGTACACCCTCATCTTCCTGCAACTCGTGCTCGTGTTTTGGTTCAGTCACTTCGTGTATCGTAGCTTCTCACTCGACTACGTTCACTTCAGTCTATTGTTCCTATCTTGGCTCGCCCTCGCTTTATATGGCACCGCGTTCGGTTTCTTCATATCGAGCTTGCCCCGTATCTCGCGCGCGACGAAAGACGCGATCGTCAACGGGTTCGTCGCCATCATCATGATTCTCTCCGGCGGCTACGTCCCCGGTTTCGACCAAGTGACACTGAGCGTCGCGCCATGGGCCCAGTACGTCTTTATGCCAATCTTCATGCGGGAAGGGATACTTCAGGTGCTCCTACGCGGTGGTGACACGGCCGTGTTTTGGCAGAGCCTCGGCTGGCTCGCCATCCATTTGTTCGTCTTAGCCGCCCTCAGTCTGTTGCTATGGAAAGGGGGAAATCGCCGTGGTGCTATTTAGGCATGTCGCCAAACGCATGCTCCGGAAAAAAGGGCTCTGGGTGTTCACGTTCGTCTCCATGTTCGGATTTGCGCTCATCCTGTCTTTCCTCAACTCGACGTCCGCCTTGAACGCCTCGATCGGCATTCTCGACCGGGACGGCGGGACACTCGCTGGTCGCGTGATTGAAGAAGCAGGACGATTCGGTTCGGTGACCCCGCTTGATACGGACGAGGCGGATGAGGCGTTACTCCAAGGACAGGATGTCGTCCTAATGATCCCGGACGGATTCACCGAGGCGCTCTTGAATGGTGAGACGCCGCGATTATCTTTCAGCGCGACCGAGGGAAGTGACGCCGCCTTGATCGAGCAGGCACTCAATTCATATCTGTCCCGTGAGCGACAACTATTGATCGCAAGTGAGTTTGACGAGGAACGTTTCACCGAACTCGCCGAACGCGAGACCGAGAACGGCTATACCCTCTCGAGTGAGCCGTTCCAACAGAGCGTGGCGACGACGGCGCGGACGCAGGCGTTCCTCGGTCTCTTATCGTTCGTCATGATGTCGGCGTTCTTACAGTTTATCCCTTTGTTCGTCGCCGACGACCGGGACGAAAAGATTTACTCGCGTCTATTCGCGGCCCCGGTCACACCACGGCGTTACATCGGTTCGCTGTTCTTGTCGTTTTGCGCCGTCGGACTGCTCTACGTGCTCATGCTGCTCGCTTTCAGCGCCGTACTTTATCGACAAGACATTCTCGCCCACCTGCCTGTCCTCACCCTGTTGTTCATCGTCTATTTATTCGTCTGCCTCGCCATCGGTTCACTCATCGCCATCTTGGCGACGAATCGAGAGAAAGCGAATATTTGGCAAACGTCGGTGACGATGGCCGCTGCCATCACGGGGGGCGCTTTTATCAGCCTGACGTGGCTACCCGATACGCTCCAAGTCGTCGGACGCTTCTTGCCGACGTACTGGTTCAACTATGGGGTCGCGCAAATGTATGAAGACCATTTTCCAATCCGATCCGTTCTCATGATGATCAGTATGACGTTCGTCGTATTAACGGTAACGGTCATCGTATTGAAAAAACGACCGCTCACATGACATCAAAAAAGATGAGACACTCGATCAGAGCGTCTCATCTTTTAATGTTGTAACGTTGGAACGACCTTTTGGAAAAAGACTTCCACGAGTTGAGGATCGAATTGACGACCCGCTTCCTCTTCAATCACAGCTAGCGCTTCGTCAAGCGTCTTCGCTTGCCGGTACGGTCGACCCGTCACCATAACGTCGAACGTATCGGCGATTGAAATAATGCGTGAGGCGAGTGGAATATCCGTCCCGCGAATTCCTTTCGGATACCCTTTTCCGTCCCATCGCTCATGATGAGCCAAAACGATTTGTGACAAAGTCCCATACTCAGGAACCGTGTTCAAAATATTATAACTGACTTCGGGGTGACGTTTAATCTCAAGCCACTCCGCTTCTGTCAAAGCGGTCGACTTGTCCAGGATATCGTTACTGATGGCAACTTTTCCGATATCGTGTAAGATCGCCGCCGTTTTCAACTCGTTTACTTCGGAGCTCGATAAATGCATCGCTTCCCCAAGCTTACCGGCAAGCTCCGCCACTCGTTGCGAGTGCGCTTCCTCACGCGGGATTTTCTCATAGAGCGTCCGCATGATCAACTGAATCGAGTGGTGGCGCCGGCTTTGTTTCTCCGATACTTTATGATGATACATCGTATCTTCGGCAAAATTGAACACTTCGGTCATCGGGAGCGAGTCATCCAGTTTCACGGCTTGACCGAACGAGGCCGAGATGGGTAACCCTTCAATCGAGCGTGCCAATAACAAACGGCTCAATCGTTCTGACAAATACTTCGCCTCATGGAGTTCCGTATTTGGCAAAATGATAACGAACTCGTCACCACCGATCCGCGCGATCGTGTCTTGATTCCGTACCTCATTCTTTAAAACCTCTGACGCTTCAATTAAGAGTCGATCGCCGACGAGATGACCGAAAGCATCATTTGTGAGCTTGAGACCGTTAATATCGACGATAATCAACGCGAGCGGATAAAATTCTTCGGTATCATAAGTCAAAAGCGCCTCTTCAAAATAGCGACGATTTTTTACGCCAGTCAATTGGTCATGATAACTTAAATATTCGATTTCCATCTCATATTTCTTTTTATCTGTCACATCACCAATGTATCCGTGCCAAAGGACGTGACCTTCTGCTAACTGTTCAGGTCGTGAAGAGCCTAAAATCCAAACCGTGCGTCCTTCGTCGGTGACGATTCGAAACTCGGCATCCCAAATCGTTAAGTTGCGATAAGACTCGTCGATACTCGCCATGACATATGGATAGTCCTCCGGGTGCATCTTCGCAAATACTGTGTTTGCGTCAGCTTTCACTTCTTCGGACGAAATGCCAATCATTTCTTCGAAACCTCGACTAAAGAATGGGAACGAAAAAGAGCCATCTTGCTTCAATTCAAACTGATAAATGGCCCCTGGGATTTGATCAGACAACTTTGTGAGCAGCCGGTCTCGGTCGGCAAGTTTTTGCTCGAGTTGAACCCGCTCCGTCACATCCTTGGCAACCGCATAAATATAGTTCCCTTGAACTTTGCAATGCCACTCAATGGAGCGATAATCTTCGTCAATCGTCCGATAGCGATTGACGAAACGGAACAGTTCGCCTGTTTGTGATAATTCATCAAACGCAGCCTCGGTTTTCTCCCGATCATCGGGATGAACAAGACTGAGGAACTTCATGTTCTCTAACTCTTCAAGCGAATGCCCGAGCACCCGCTCCCATGTTTTGTTCAAATACAAGACATCTCGAGTGCTCAACGACATGATGCATTCCAAATCGACCGTGGCGAATCCGTTGAACATCGATTCTTTCACTTCTTCTGGATCATGGTCTGGTGTCATCTGTGCGAGGATATGGTGAATGTAAAGTTCGACCAAACCAAGACGATTCGCCTGACGGTTCGCATTCATGACAATCGTCAAGTCGCCATAAAAGACGTCGTCCTTTTCAATCTTAAAGATGATAACTTGACCAAGATCAAAAATGCGAACGAGATTTTTGACGAGCCGCCTCGGTAAAATCCCTTCTGTCAACGCTTCAATCTGATCGTATACAATCGGATTGACCGCTTCATTCAATCGAATATGCTCGGGATACACACCCCATTTTTTCCCTACCGGATGAAACCCTAACACATCTAAGCTCCGCTCAACCGTCTCGTTCAATCCGCTCAAGGCGACGGTCGAATACGTTTTCCCGTCTGGATTCATTAAATTGAGGGCGACCGCCTTAGCGCCAGTGAACTCACGAATTTGATCTAAAAACTGTTGGTTCATCAATAAATCGCGCCCACTCGAGATGAAGCGTTGTGACACGTTCACGAGTTGTTTCAACGCATTGTTTTCTTGTTTATATGACGTAATATCGTGAAAAATCACGGAGATATAATCGGCTCTTTCACTGAAGATGCTCAGCTCAAACCAGGCTTGATTGCGACGCGAATAATGTTCAAAGGAAATCGATTCATCACTCGTTATCGATTTCGCGATTTGATCAATCCACTCCCGCTCACTATATTCAAAGTCTTTTAAAATCTCTGTGACCCGCCCACCGATAAATCGTCGCCGATTTGACTGCATAATCCGTTCAAATGACTCGTTCACATCCACGAACACATAATCGACAGGGCGATTCGACTCATCGTAAAGAACCTTGAACTCGACATAGCCTTGGGGCAAATGACGTAATAGAGATTCATGGCATTTATCCTGGTTCAGCACGGTAACTCCTCCTCGCGATGGATTATGTCCTTAAGTTTACCCCATTTTGGATATATTCCCTAGATTTCCCGATTTAATTCTTCAGAATATGCGCACATTAAGTTTCTGTAAAGGACACCTCGCGGGTTGCATCATTTGTTCCCTCTTGTTAACATGATTACGAAAACCGATATCGAAAACCGATTTTAAGGAGATGATGAACGTGGAAGACCGCGTCCTTCGAAAGTTGTTCCTCGGTTTCATTCACATTCATATTTTGCACCATGCTGCCGACCATCCGGTATATGGGGCGTGGATGGTCGAAGAACTTCGAGAGCATGGCTACTCGATCAGTGCCGGCACGCTCTATCCGATTTTACACAGCATGGAACAGGACGGCCTGCTCGTCCGAACGAATGAACTCGTCGATGGACATATCCGCAAAAACTACACGACGACGGAAAAAGGGATCCGTGTGTTGGCTGAAGCCCGTCAAAAAGCGTATGAACTGTTCAAGGAAATTAAGGAGTGAATCACATGTCTAACCAACGTGTAACGTTTAAGACGTTACTTGAGATTTTATTCGTATCGACCCGGCTCGGCCTGACCTCGTTCGGCGGACCGGTCGCCCACCTCGGCTACTTCCATGAAGAATACGTTCGTCGCCGCAAGTGGATGGACGAGCGTGCCTACGCCGACCTCGTCGCCCTTTGTCAGTTCTTGCCGGGCCCGGCCAGCAGCCAGGTCGGGATTGGTATCGGGATCGTCCGCGGTGGCATTCTTGGTGGCATCACCTCGTTCATCGGCTTCACGTCACCGTCCGTCATCGCACTCATCTTGTTCGCTTTGCTCGTATCTGGTTTTGACGTCTCGGACGCGGGCTGGCTGTATGGACTGAAAGTCGTCGCCGTCGCGATCGTCGCCCATGCCATTCTCGGCATGGCCGGCAAACTGACACCGGACGCAAAGACACGGACGATCGCGTTTTTCGCGCTCGCAGGGGTCTTGTTGTGGCAGACAACCTATAGTCAAGTGCTCGTCATCTTGCTAGCGGGTCTGGCCGGGTTCTTGCTGTTCAAACCACAAAATCTCGACGTCAAATCAGCTTCGTTCCCGCTCTCGAAACGGCTCGGGGCGACGCTCCTCGGTCTGTTCGGTGCGCTCCTCGTCATCTCGCCGATTTTACGGGAGACAATCGAACATCAATCGATTGCCATGTTCGACAGCTTTTACCGCGCCGGGGCCCTCGTCTTCGGCGGTGGCCACGTCGTCTTGCCGCTCCTCGAGCGTGAACTCGTGCCGGCCGGCTTCTTGAGCGAAGAGGCGTTTCTCGCCGGTTACGGGGCCGCTCAAGCCGTACCAGGACCACTCTTCACGTTCGCATCCTATCTCGGGACCGTCATCAACGGCGTCCCGGGCGGACTGCTCGCCACGTTCGCGATCTTCTTGCCGGCGTTCCTGTTGATTCTCGGCGCCTTGCCGTTTTGGGATGCGCTCCGTCGCAACCCGAAAGTCGCCGGTGCACTCATCGGGGTCAACGCTGCCGTCGTTGGGATTTTGATCGCTGCCTTCTATCAGCCGATTTTCACGAGCACAGTGAATGGTGCGGTCGACTTCGTCTTCGCAGCTTTCTTGTTCGCCATGATCGCGTATTGGAAAATGCCGCCTTGGGCGCTCGTCATCGTCGGCGTCATCGGTGGAATGATTATCGGTACGTGATCACACGAAAAAGGGACTTCATCACGAAGTCCCTTTTGTCATGGCCGCCATTTCCAGCGCGTATAGTTGATGAACAATTTTACATAGGCCAGCTGTTCCCGAACGACGTACTTCCATTTCGTTGCCGCCGGCGTCTTCGCATAGAGCGCATCGGTCGCAAGTCCAAAATACAGCTTACCGACGAGTTGGGCTCGCCTGACGTGAAAGTCGTTCGTAACAATCGTCAACCCAGGCTCTCCATCCCAAATCGAACGGCTGAACAAAAAATTCTCGTACGTCGATGTCGAGTCTGCTTCCACATGGATTCGCGCCTCATCAACGCCACGTTTCATTAACTCTCGTTCAATGACGCGCGCCTCGGCCATCCCTTCGTCGGGTCCTTGTCCGCCGGAAGCAATCAGCTCGATGTGTGGATGCTTGTTCGCATACGCAGCCGCCGCTTCAATCCGGTGCAATAAAGCACGGGACGGTTGAATCCCATTTACTTTCGCACCGAGAACGAGGACGTAACGATACGTGCCGTCTGCATGTCGTCGTTTCACTTGATTCACCTGCCTACCTGTTAGTATAGCTGGTCTTCATAAAAAAAGGCCAATCATCGCGTGGATGATTGGCACGTTGTGAACATTAAAAACTATTCGAATAATCTTCAGCTAGTCCACTAATGACGTCATTGTGCATGAACATGACACCATCTACGTCTTCTTCAACGATATATTCTGAAATATCGATATCCTTTGTATACCGCACATCAAACACGGTAATTTCTCCAACGGACTCCGCTAACAACCCGAGCAATGGATTGGCGTAAGAATCTTTTAGGACAACGATATGACGATCATTCGTTTTACTTTTTTGCTCGATTTTTAAGTGGCTGTAATTTCCACCCATGAACACACCATAGTAATCTTCAAACGGATCTGTCTTTTTCAATTCATTTCGATCGATCACTTCGCGGTTGCATGACTCAAAACTCATGCACACTTGCGAATTAAACCCTTCCGTCGGCTCCCAGTACTCTAAATAATCTGCTGATTTCACGTAAGGAAGCGAAGCTTTTCGCGCGTACGTCCCATAATAAGGAGTGGTCATGCTTTTTGACTCCCAATGTTCTTTCGGTAACGTCTCTAATTCCGGAAACTCTTGTTGAAGCGTGGACATAATTTGCTCATATCCTACATAGGCTCCATTGATTGACCAGTGATGATCTGTTTTAAAGTAAACATCTTCTATATCGTTTTCCTTTAATGAATCATACAAATCAATCACTTCAATCCCGACTTCATCTAAAACCCCATGCATGACCTTTCGCGATTCATCATTGTACGAAGGGATATGACTCGGAATCAGTCCTTGTGCATCCGCAAAAGATGCCTTACTAGGAGCTGATGCGAACCAGACTGGTACCTCTGCTTGTTTCATGTCATTTGAAAATTGACCGAACGGTTCTTTGAACCCATCGAAATTCTGAACTTTCTCAGCCGGTTCAAGCAACATGCCACTTGGAAGACCATAGATGCCGTTACTCAGCGGCTGAAGCAATCCATTTTTCCTCACAAAACCGTTAATATATACCCAACGATCGCGTTGAAACACTTGGTCGTTCGTATACGTTTCAAATTGCTCCGTATAGTCACCTTCAAAGAGACTAGTAAAAGAAAAGTCTGGTTTTTGAGCCAATTCACGGCCTTCGACGTGAGAGATTTCACGGTCATCTCCTAATGTATACACGGCAAGACCTAACAAAAGGGTGCCAAGAAAAATCATCATAATCAATAGATTGATCACCGTAGATGATTTTTGACCTTTTCTCGCTTTAGGACTCCGGCCTCTGTCATCAGATAATTTTAAGTTTGGCATATCAGCACTCCTCTTTGATTAAAAACGGAAGTAAATAAACGGATTGAAGGTACTGGACACGATAAATGAAATGGAGATGACGAATAAAAGAGAAATCCCTGCTGCTCGAATCAAACCTGTAAAGATTCGATACGAGACATTCGTAGATTCGACCTCATATTTTAGAACCTTCATCGTCAGCCATTTCGGAATCGGTGTAGCCGCAATCATAGCGATTAACAATACAGCTCCATACTGCATTAAATAAAACTGAGACGTCGAATCAAACAACGGCGTGTTATTTAACGCGAACATCGTTTGCAAATACTCGATGGCGTATGGGAAATTGTCTGCTCTGAAGAATACCCAACCGATGACAACTACAAACAATGTAAATAGATGCGCCAAGGCAGCTGGAATCCGTGCCAACCATTTCCCGAGAAATGCTCGTTCAAGCATGATGAAAATCCCATAGTAGGCACCCCAAGCGACGAACGTCCAACTTGCACCGTGCCATACTCCAGTAAGCGTCCACACAATCGCTAAGTTACGATAAGTCTTCCACGGGCCGGAACGATTTCCACCCAACGGAATATAGACATAGTCCCGGAACCAACTTCCGAGTGAAATGTGCCATCTTCTCCAAAACTCTGAGACTGATTTTGAGATGTACGGATAATTGAAGTTTTCAAGAAAGTGAAAACCAAACATCCGGCCAAGTCCGATTGCCATATCTGAATAACCCGAGAAATCAAAGTATATTTGTAACGAATATGCGATAATACCAATCCATGCTAACGTCGTTGAAATTTCGCCTGCTGGGCTATTGAACACTTGGTCTGCTACATAGCCACAACTATTTGCTAAAATCATTTTCTTACCGAGTCCAATGACGAACCGTTGAATGCCCGAAACGAAATCGTCCAACGTTTCGCGACGATCATTGATTTCATCGGCCACTGTTTGATAACGAACAATCGGGCCGGCAATCAACTGCGGGAATAATGCGATATAGAGCGCCAAGTCTAGTGGATTCTTTTGAACTTTTCCGTCTTTCCGATACACATCGATGACGTAACTCATCGCTTGGAACGTAAAGAATGAAATCCCGATTGGTAACGGGATTTCTGGATCATTCAAATTCAGACCGAACAGCGAATTCGTGTTTTCCACGAAAAAACTGGCATATTTAAAGACGCCAAGCATACCGATATTTCCTAAGACCATCGCAACCATCGTCGCTTTTAAACGCTTGGCGTCATGTCGGTATCGATCGACCCAAAGCCCGAACATATAGTTCATCAAAATGGAGACGAGCATAATCATGACGAACCTTGGCTCGCCCCATGCATAGAAGAACAAGCTTGCCGCGAGCAATACGAAGTTCTTTAAAAAACGGGGAGACACGAAGTACAAACCAAGCACAATCGGTAAGAAATAAAACAGAAATACCGATGAACTAAATAACATGTGCGTCGTCCTCCTCGTCTTCCTCATCCTTCTCATCTAATGGTTCATCTGCGAACAAGGAGAGCCATGCGTCATTCATCACGATATATGGCTCTTCATACGATGAGTCGGTCAAATAAAACTTGAATGCGAGTTTAAAGAACTCAGCACCTTTTTCCAATTCGATTTCCTCTCGGAATGAGAATGTATCGCTCTTCAAATTGTACCGTTTCTTCAAGTTCACAATCCGTTTCGTTTTGTTGTATTGCATATAGTAGACTTCAATGCGCGTTCCAATCGGAAGATTCGCTTCAAAACTGCCTTCCACGAGTAAACGATTGGCATCCATCAATTTTGCATCAGGACGATAAATTTTACTCGGTGGCACGTCAAATTTTTGATCGAACATTTGAACGTACAACGAGGAAGATGCCTCGTAATCGCGAAAACTGATTTTTGTCCGGTACTGTTCTTCCGTTGCGTGCATCATGTCTTTATCACCCATCGGAAAATAGTGGTAAATAGCTGGACGGATATATCGTTTACGAATCATCATAGTGATTACTCCTTCATGAGAGGACTTATTTATTGAAGTGCGTCAAAATCGCATCAACAATGCGTGCTGAAGCTTGTCCATCTCCGTATGGGTTTGAAGCGATCGACATATCGTGATGCTTCTTCTCATCAGATAGCAATTCGTCTGCTAATCCAAAAATGGTTTCTTCCTCGGTACCTGCGAGCTTAAGCGTACCTGCTGCAACACCTTCTGGTCGTTCCGTCGTGTCACGTAGAACGAGGACCGGTACGCCGAGTGATGGGGCTTCTTCTTGAACTCCGCCTGAATCGGTTAAAATCAAATGTGATTTCGCCGCAAAGTTGTGGAAGTCGAAGACGTCGAGTGGCTCGATCAATTGCACGCGGTCTAGGTCGTGAAGAATCTCATTCGCTAGTTCACGAACAACTGGGTTCATGTGGACCGGATAGACCACTTCGATATCATCATATTTTTCAATGAGACGACGCACGGCACGGAACATATTGCGCATCGGCTCTCCGAGGTTTTCACGACGGTGGGCCGTCAACAAGACAAGACGACGTCCTTGTGCAGTGATCTCATCAAGGATCGGGTTCGTGTACGAATCATTTACCGTTGTGTTCAACGCATCGATCGCCGTGTTCCCGGTCACGTAAATCATGTCCTGTTGCTTACCTTCAGAAATTAAGTTACCCGCTGAAACATCGGTCGGCGCGAAATGAAGATTTGCCAATACACCCGTTAGCTGTCGGTTCGCTTCTTCTGGGAACGGAGAGTATAAGTTGTAAGTCCGAAGACCTGCTTCGACATGCCCGACAGCCGTTTGATTGTAAAAGGCCGCGAGTGAAGTCGCAAATGTCGTCGTCGTGTCACCATGCACGAGCACGATGTCCGGTTTTGCTTCTTTGATGACATTGTCCATCCCATGAAGGACCCGTGTCGTCACGTCAAACAACGTTTGTTTGTCCTTCATGATATCCAAATCGTAATCCGGTGTGATTTTAAATAAGTTTAAGACTTGATCAAGCATTTGTCGATGCTGTGCTGTTACCACAACAATCGGCTCTACCCCTTCACGTTTCTTCAATTCAAGTACGAGTGGGGCCATCTTGATTGCTTCAGGACGTGTTCCAAAAACAGTCATTACCTTAATCATCCCGTCATCTCCTTTGTTTGTTGAGTTCTTGGTAATACAATCGTTTCACCTAAATCATTCGAGTCGACGATTGTCGTACGTTGCGTCAATTTACTTTCTTTATATTGATTTTGTTGGGACTTGGTTAATTGACGATACCATTTTAAGAACTTGTTATATTCTCCGACAATTTCTTCGACAGGACCATATTCACGAATTTCTCCATACTCTAACCATAGAGCCTGTGTACAAAACTGTTTTACTTGAGAAACGGAATGACTGATAAAGAAAATCGTCTTCCCTTGGTCTTTAAATTCATTCATTTTTGTTAAACATTTGTCAGTAAACGTTTGGTCACCGACAGATAAAGCCTCATCAATGACTAAAATGTCAGGATCGATATTAATCGAGATGGCAAATCCGAGACGTGATTTCATTCCGCTTGAATAGGTTTTTACAGGCTGATGAATGAATTCCCCGATATCGGCAAAATCGATGATTTCAGGTGTCAATGCTGCAATTTGCTCTTTACTCATCCCGAGCATCAAGCCTTTCAGCTCAATATTCTCCATGCCGGTGAGTTGACCGTTTAGACCAGACGAAATCGCAATCAGTGCGGTTTTCCCGCGCAATGTGATTTGTCCGTGTGTCGGAGGCATGACATCTGCTAACAAATTGGACATGGTAGACTTACCTGAACCGTTAATTCCAATGATCCCAACGACCTCACCAGGAGGAACCTCAAAGCTAACGTTTCGAAGCGCGTAAAATTGTGTGCCATTCGTCTTCCCTGTAAAAATCTCTTTTAATTTATCACTCTGTTTTCGATAGAGGGTATAGCGCTTAGAAACATTTTCAAATTTCACTTGTGACGTCATCAGATACCCTCCTTAAATGTAATCGATAAAGTAACGACGGAAACGCATATGCACATTCGAGCCTACGAAGAACAAAATGAGGACGATGCCCCAATAGTAGAAGCCCCATTCCCAATTTTCCACAATCCAATCCGTGCCTAAAAACATGGAGCGATAGCCTTCTACGAGGTAATAAAGGGGATTCAATTGAAGTACTTGTTGAACCCAACCCGTAGGTAACCAAAAAATCGGTGTTAAATAAAGCATCATACGCATAACGGACATGAGCAAGTTTTGCAAATCGCGAATGATCGTTGTTAAAGCTGATGTCAACAGTGCGAGCGCGTAAAGCAAGGCGACAGCGCTAATTAACAAATAAATCAACCAGAACGTATGCAATCCTGGGTAGTAACCAAAGAAGGCAAGCAAAACGAAACTGACAAGAATCATCCCGAAGTGTCGATAGAGCAACGATAATAAAACGTATGCCGGAATCGTACTGAGGGGGAAGCTCATTTTAGAAACGAGCCCGATCCGCGAGTACACGGAACGGGCAGTTGTCGTAATTGCTGGGCTGATAAAAAACCATACAATGATTCCGCTGACCAACCATGGTAAGAACGCGACACCATCTATATCTCTTCCTTCTCGGATACCAAAACCAAACACAAACCAGTAGACCGAGATTTGAAGAATCGGTGTCACTAATTCCCAAAGAAACCCTAAGTATTGCATCGAATACATACTTTTTGTTTCATACATAGAGAGTCTCAATATTAAATAGAGACTCTCCCGAATTTCAGAATATATTTGCTTAGGAGCTTTTAACATAAGCCCACCTCTCAGACAGTGAGATTAGCCTTTTTCACAAAAGAATAGAGGTTGCCGTAATTCACGACATCGACTTGTTCATCTTGGTCGGCTTTAACAATATTTCGTGTATCAAAAATCATTGGGCGACGCATCATTGATGTCAACTCAGCAAAGTTCAATTCTTTGAATTCATTGTGATCGACTAAGATGAGGACGATGTCTGCATCTTGTAACGCAGCTTCTTTTGAAACGAGATCAAAGTGCTTCGATGATGAAACTTCTACGTGCGGATCATGCACAGCGACATTCATTCCTTGTTCGAGCATCAATTCGATAATCTCGACCGCAGGACTTTCACGCATGTCATCCACGTTACCTTTGTACGTTACGCCGAAAGCAGCAACCTTGGCATCTTTCGAGTCGCCAACAAGTTTTTGAACGTTTTCAACAACGTATGCAGGCATCGATACGTTCGTATCGCGTGACAATTTGATGATTTTCGCAAGTTCAGGTTGTTTCGCTACGATGAAGTACGGATCTACAGCGAGACAGTGTCCACCAACACCTGGTCCTGGGCTATGAAGATTAACGCGTGGATGTTTGTTCGCCATTTCAATCACGTCGAGAACGTTAATGTCGAGGGCGTTACATACTTTAGCGAGTTCATTCGCAAGGGCGATGTTGACGTCGCGGAACGTATTTTCCATCAACTTCGACATTTCTGCCGTTTTAGCATCTGTTTTAATGATTTCACCTTCAACAAATGTGCCGTATACACGAGCTCCTGCTTCGGCACATGCTGGCGTCAATCCACCGACGATACGGTTGTTATGAACAAGTTCATGAAGGATTTGGCCTGGAAGAACGCGTTCTGGGCAGTGAACAAGATAAATATCTTCTCCGACTACAAACCCTGCTTCTTCTACGAGTGGCTTCACAAAGTCATCCATCGTACGTGGAGCGATTGTCGATTCGACAATGATGACGTTCCCCTTCTCTACATGAGGTAAGACACGTTTTGTCGCATCTAGGACATACGTTAAATCACATGATTTATGCTCGTCATCATTGTTTGGTGTTGGTACCGCAATGATAAAAGCATCCGCTTTTTCCGGTTCCATTGAAGCACGGAATTTACCGTTTTCGACCACAGATTTAACAACATCTCCAAGACCAGGCTCTTCGATGTGAATTTCTCCACGGTTCAATTTATCGACAACCGATTGATGGATATCCACACCAACGACGTCTACTCCATATTGTGCAAATACTGCTGATGTTGGGAGTCCAATATATCCTAATCCGATCGTACAAACTTTCATTGTCGTTACCTCCAAAGTACTGTTCATTTTTAATGAATTGCTTCATATACTATTTTTTTCTCTTCGTTAAAACAATAGCAATTATACTCCGCGCCATATTTAGAAGCAACTACAAACTAATAACAAAGTCATGTCTATCCTGTCACACAACGACCCGAGTCACTTCCGACGCAATTTCCGTCTCAATTCCCAATACTTCCGGGTCACTTTGGTTAGTTTGGATTTGTTCAACGCTTCATAACGTGGCGCAATTTCAGAAAGCTCTTTCGCCATATATTGAGACAGCGCGGATAATGTTTCATAGCGTTTCAATAATTCTTCATAGTGATTGAAAATCACTTCTTTTTCCATCTCGACTGTCACTTTCTCTTCACGCAACTGTTGGTTTTCACGCTGTAAGGTTGACACATCATTCTGTTCATTCATTGCTCGTTCCTCCATATTCATTGCTCAGGTCCAAATTGTTTCGCCAATTGTTCTAAGTTGTTCTTCTCATACAATTCGACAAATGTGGCTACCTTTTCGTTTTTCAATGTCTCTGGGTGGAACAATTCATAGATTTTATACAAGATCGTGACATTGTGCTTGAAGTCTTGTAGATTACTCCGCTTCAAGTGGCGCAAATACCAAAGTTCAAAGAACACTTCGAAACGATGACTGTTGAAGGCGTCAAGCACATGTTCTTCCTTGAATACTTTCGCCCGTGCTTCTTCACGCAACAGACACTTTTCAAAATATTTGGTGGTAATCGCATTCACGGTCGACCCGCTCACTGCAGCATAGTAATCATGAATCACTTTATTCACCAACAAGACTTTTTTGGCTTTGAGCATCATTTCCGTAAAGAATAACGAATCTTGACCAACCGCCCCTACAACTTGCTCAAGTTGATGCGCTTCGATGAATGATTTCCGAATTACCATCGCCTGGATACTCTGTACGCTGAAATTATGATCCAGTAGGTATTGGCGAGGATCATTCAACACAAGTTGATCTTGCTGATACGACTTAGGTAACATGATTGGCGATTCTTTCTCCGCTAATTTTTTCATGTGACCGGTTGCAAAGTCGAGGTCTGGGTCTTGCTCCATCAGTTGATAGAGGAAAGCGTAACCGTCTTCCGTTGCTTCATTGTCAGGATCCAGGAACACGATGTAGTCGGTCGTCGACATCTCGACACCTTTGTTACGTGGTCTTGACGCACTGCCGCTACCACCCATCTCATACAAATGCGTCGTGACATTCGCATAATTGTCTTCGATGTGACGAATTTGACGAATCGTTTCAATGTCAGATGATCCATCATCAACGATAATGATTTCCATATCTTTAAACATGGAGCTACGTTTTAAACTTAAGAAACACTTATTGTATAAGTATTTTCCGTTATTGTAGACCGGAATGACGACCGTCATCTTATAGTCTGTACGAATTTCTTGTTCAGACTCATCTTGAGCAATCCGTCGTTCCAAATTAAAACGATCCACGGCATAGCCTTTTAAATCATGATTCTTCTCTTGGCCCGAAATCACGTCATAAGGTACGGACGCCGTCCAATAGAGTGTCGTGTAGCGACTCGTGAACGAATCCGTGTACACATGTTCGATTCCTTCGTTCCATTCATGGCCTTCTTTATACACGACTTGCGTGATGAAATCGACGTCCGTATATTTGAAGCCATTCACTAAATCTTCTAAATAGTAAGGTCCATACGCAAATTGATCATTAAAATACGTGACCATATCATAGGCAGCGACTAGCTCTGCTGTCACTTCTTCTTCGCGGACAAACGTCTTATTTGAATACGATTGTTGCTCGAAATCTTGTTGCACCAATTTGTTTTGGCCACTACCGACGACGAGTACAGATTTTTCAAGTTGCGCTTCTTCATGACCTAAAGCGCTCCAGATAGTCTGAAGACGATGATATACGGTATGTTGCGACATCACATTTCTAACGCCATGCATTTGATGCTCATAGCGTTCATCCGCAGTGAACATAGACATGATCGACTCCGCATCCGCCTCATTTGTCGCAATAAAGATATTCGGGAAATAGTTATTCACGGCAACACTATAGTTCGACAAAATCAAATTACCGAGTGCCTGGGATTCATAGACACGGCGGGCACACATCGTCGGACTATATTTGATGCTGTTGACGTTTAACACCCAGTCATAGCTCTTGCTCAGCTTCTGCAATTCAACGTAATTTACGCTTGGCGCTACGTACGGAGCAAACTCTTCAGGGAAGTGGTAACGTGGATCGTTAAGCGAATAGTTCCGGTCGATAATATCGAGTTGTTTATCCGCTAATAAAACGCCGTTTAACAACTTCATAATATCTTCAGTCCGCTCGCCATACTTCTCCATCCAACTACCGGCGAACAACGCACCGTCAATTTTCTCGACAGACCGCGTACCGATTGGGTTGTGTAATTTCGGGTTTACCCCAAACTCAAGCACCCCGATGCGATCATGACCGCAATCTAATTGATACTCCGAGATTTTCCCTTCATCTCCAGTAAAGATGACATCGCTCCGTTGAGCAATCCCGATAAAGCGAGAGTAGTTACTCGGATCTTCTGTCGATTGCATGACAACAGGCACATTACGTGATTTTGCATGGTCGATAATGCGATAGAGTGCTTCCCGTTTTTCGGAGTCTGGATTTGAAATCCCACGCCATTCGTCCTCATATAGTCCTTTCCAAGATGTTAGAATGAGGAAGAAGTCGATCGGTTCAGCGAAAATGTCTTCCGCATTTGTCGGAGTGACGTAATGAAGGTTCATTGCATCTTTATAAAACTCATACATAAACTCAGAGCAAACGATTGCGACATTCGGTTTCGTCAATCCTTTATAATAGCGGGATCCGTTACTTTCACCGATGAGCGCCATAGACTGTTTGAACTGAGTGAGGTAATGTCGATTGCTGGCATTATGATATTTTTGTACGATTTCCAACTTCTTAGGAGCCCGTTCTTTACGTTTTCTAAATTGGTCCAACGAATAATCAAGTCGTGGCAACCGTTTGATTCGCTTCAATGATTCAGAATCTAGATGGCTCATATCCTTCACGCGACGCGTTTCGCTTTGCGCCCAGGCTACGTGTTCTGTCAAATCGTTGAGAATTTTTTTATAATTCATCTGTCTATGAATTCTCCTTTTACGTCACATTCGAATTTTTTTACATTATCTTTCGTATCGTAGCAAATTTTATACAGTGAAGCAAATTTCCATCAAGGAACGAGGAGGCTATTATGAACTCAAAAAACTTGTCATTGGAGCTCCGCTCATTGCGTCA
Organism: Exiguobacterium sp. SL-10; assembly: GCF_004337025.1. Classification (NCBI taxonomy): domain Bacteria; kingdom Bacillati; phylum Bacillota; class Bacilli; order Caryophanales; genus Exiguobacterium; species Exiguobacterium sp. SL-10. The sequence goes on from NZ_SJUP01000004.1 coordinate 140,147, forward strand.
CACGATTGATGACCTTCTAATCGCCCAAGAAAAATTAGAGAGCGACCACTTGCACCTTCAACTTGAAAATGAGCAATTACAACACCGTTTGACGAACCATCGTCAAGTCATTCGAAACTTGCGTCGGGAAATCTCCAAACAACAAGCGACCGAGGCCCACCTCCATGCCGCGTTAGCAGCAGCCCTTCAGTTGCAAGGTGATGATGATGAATGAGTCAAAACATGATTTGCGGCGATCTCTCCATCGTCCATTCGGTGTCAGTGTCATTTTACCGGCGTATCAAAGTCGAGAACATATTTCTAACATGTTAACCAGTTTGTCATCCCAAACACTGGACTCTACATTGTTTGAAGTCATATTAGTCGTAAACGGTCCTGATGATGGAACATGTGAAATAGCTCGTGCTTATGAGACGTTACCGCTCCGTCTGTTATACAGTCCCGTCGCTTCAGCGAGTCATGCGCGAAATACAGGCATGTCGAAAGCCTCGTTTCAATTTTTGACGTTCGTCGATGCCGATGACACACTCTCACCGACATATCTCGAGGACTTATTGAACCACGCTTCGTTGCTCGGGATCACCATCGCTCACTTGACCGACGTTCTTCCGAACGGAGCAATCCATGAGAGCCCCATCGAACAAGACATCCGTTCCGTTGAAGCGGGGGAACGACCTTCCTTTGATGTTGCACTTAGCCGACTTCATCGTGTTTTGACGATGACGACGTGTAAACTCATTCCGACCGAAGCAGCTCAGACGGTCGCCTTCAAACACCATTTACGAAGCGCAGAAGACGTTGTCTATTTTTCCACGTTATTCGCACACCGATCATTTCAGATTCGAATCGCACCAACTCGTGCCGTGTATTTTCGACATCGCCGCCAACACTCATTGTCGCGTCAACAACCGACGTATTTATTCGCGGTCACGGACCGTCTAACTGTCATTCAAGAGTTGTACTCGTTACTGTCTTCGAGTCGAGGGGCTCTCACAACCATGTTACGCAAAAAAATAAGCGCCCAATGGAATATCCTATTACGTTACGCGGAGACTAATTCGTACGAGAAACATCATATATTACGAGACATGTCTCGACTATCCGTTCCACTTAGCGAGCAGGACGCGTATCATCAATTGATGTATTCCGTTCAATCAATTGATGGCGAAGTCGAGTAAATGTGGTGCATATCGTTCAATCAAGCGTTTTTGCACGAGCCCTTGTTCTTGTGCGTCAGTCGGAACACTTAACAGGTGCTTCAACACGTAACGGGAATTAATCAAAATGAACGAGTCGTGGGCGAGATCACTCTCAAGCAGTAGTGAAGCATGCCACGTGCCCATCCGGTGTTCCCAGTAATATAAATCATATGGATCATAGTTTAGATGTTCAGCCAATTGCGACTGTTGGATGAACTGCCTAGACAAATCGAATACCGTCTCGTCAGTGATCGCGAAACGCGAAAAAGTCCGGGCCATCCCTTCAACAGACAAGTCTTCCGTTAAGGCGAACGCTTGTCGATAATATCGACGTGCCACCTCATATCCGTTCGATCGGATATGTAAATAGTCATCATCAAAGTGGTGGTAATACTGCCACGCCACTTCGAACGAATGTCTTCGAATCGTCACTTTCCGAAGGTGTGACATGAATTCTTTTTCTTCATTTGTTTTGCCAAAGTCCCCACGTAGATGCAACGTGGTATGAGGCATTCGGAACTGCCGAGCAATTTCCCGGGCAATGCGCAAATCATTACCGAGTGACCGGACCGACGCTTTACCGTAAGTGAAGTACTGATGGCTCGACTCACAACGCAACAGCGCAAGCGTGGAGCGACTATCTAGCCCCGCAGTGATCGGGACGAGTAGGCGCTGATCGATTTGGTGAAGTAACTGACTGACAGCACCGTCAATCGCTTCGACCGCCTCTTCAACCGAAATGGGTTCATATGCTTCTCTCGGGAAGATGCGCCGCCATGAAAACGAGTTCAAATTCATCGTCTGGTTAGGGGTCAACATATGAACGTTGCGGTCTGGTGTGAAATGACCGGGAATCATATTGTTGGTGATCTTTCGTTTTAATAGAGACAAGACGTCTTCAAACGGTTCTTTGCAACCCGTCACTTCTCGTAATAACGAGTAGTGGGAACTGAGACATCGTTTGTCCGCAGAATAAAACACACTTTTCATCCCGAAAGCATCCTGTGTGACATGTAAAGAATCGTCAGCACCGGAGCGATAAAACAGTAAGTATCGTCCAGCGACAAAATCAAGCTCATCGAACAGCCCGTCTTCGCTCGTCTCATAAGAAGACCGCAGCACTTCCGCGACAGGTTTACCATGGACATGCCAGGCTGTTCCTAATAAAAACACTTCATTGTCCACAATCACGTCAAATGGGACGCATGGATCGTATATAAGAACATAGTCCTTCATATCGTGAACGTTCCAATGTGATAAAGCCTCAGGTATTGAAACAGGAGCCATCCTCTTCTCATATACGAGATACCCACGTCTGTAAGTCAATGGATCCGTCGGTTTCATCAGTCGAATGCCTCCTTCGCTTCGTTTAAATGATTTGTACCTTCGTCGTATGCCCGTTCATACATCATATAAAACGTTTGCCTGTTCACTTTTATATCCTCTCCATAGATTGGATATAATGATTGTCGTAATCCGTATGCATCACTTGGTGCGCATCGGCAAGGCTAATCTAATTGCAATATAAAAAGCCCCTTACTATGAAAAGGGGCTTCTTCGGTACTAAAGCATTACGGTGTTTTTGTATCGACTACGCGTCCTTCAACTTTCGGTGTCACTTCGCCAATGCTGACAAGATGATCCCGGAAGTTTTCCCAATCCGAAAGACCAAGGTCAGTCACACGTCCCTCAGCATATGCTTTTTCGAGTGTCTTGAACTCGTCTCCACCTTTTGCTGTGAACGCGTTCGTTGCCACTGTATACGTCTTAGCAGCATCTAGTTCGACAAACGTACCGGCTTCGTTAATTTCCACTTTCGTGACACGTGCACCAGTCGGAAGCGAACTATCATACTCAAAACGCATTCCAGCGACAGAGAGGAAAGCACCTAGTTCATTTGGTGCGTTCGATACCGATCGTTCGAGCACTTCCTTGAGTTCTTCCCCTGACAACGTTACCGTCGCCAACGTATTACCAAACGGCAATGTCGTGATGACTTCGCCTACTGTGATCGCGCCCGCATCGATTGGCGCACGAATCCCGCCGCCGTTCGTGAAGGCGACCGATACCTCTGGGTTGAGTTCTTTCGCCTTAGCTAACATACCGTCCGCAATCAAGTTACCGATTCCAGTCTCTTGTTTACGCACGAGACGGACATTGTTCTCGTCGTGAGTAGCCAATGGCTCCGTTGCGTTCGCACCAATCTCTTGTTTCATAATCGCGTCAATTTGTGCTTTATATGGGGCGATGATTTTCTTCGCTCCAGCATCTTCTGCAATCGCGCCTTCCAAGTTCACCAACTGTCCGAACGGCTTGACGACGGTAGCGACTCCATTGATTTCTTCATGAACGACGACGAGTTTTCCTTTTTTATCAAACTCGACTTCAAGTGTCCCTAAACGTTTTCCGTATTCTGATGCTTGTACGATGGCCGTCGGTTCCGTGTCTTCATTTACGATGACAGGCTGTTTCAACTCATCGTGTGAATGACCGCCGATGATGACGTCAAGACCCTCTACATGTTTAGCAAGCAATAAGTCGTTGTCTACTTTTGGATCATCGTTATAACCAAGGTGCGATAACGCGACAATCTTGTTGACGCCTGCCGCTTCCAATTCTGCAACCGCAGCTTTGGCACTTTCGATATAGTTCAAGAATTGAACCGAACCTGGGCTTGCGATTACAGCTGTGTCCATCGTCGTCAATCCGATAAATCCGATGTCCTCGCCTTTTACTTCCTTGACGTAAGTTTTATAAATTTTACCGCCTTTTGCATCTTCTGCAATTTGATCGCGGTAAAGATTTGACAACAAGTCATCTTTTGAAAAATCAACGTTTGACGATACGATTGGCGTCTTCAGTACTTTCACGAAGTTATGAAGTTCGAGGTTCCCATCCTCATCTCCGCCTAAATCAAACTCATGGTTACCGAGCGTCATCAAGTCATAGTCGGCATAGTTCATTAACTTAGCATCGACAAGTCCTTTGTACTCATTGAAGTAAAGTGTACCCGAGAAGACATCACCTGCATCGAGAAGCAATGCATCAGGATGAGTGGCACGATATTCCTTGATTGCCGTCATCCGTTTCGGGAACGCCTCAACACGTCCGTGTGTATCATTCGTATGCATAATGTTTACTTTGAACGTCTTCATCGGTTTCACGTTGACTTGTGCTTCGATCGTGATGGTCGTGTTATTTCGTGTGTACGTCCCCGTCACCGTTTGAACGCCTTCTTTTGACGTATCAACCTGACCCCAATTCACATTGACGAAATATGTACCCTTCGCAAATTTTGCTTTCAATCGAGTTGGAAGTTGTGCCGTTTCCCCTTGTTCGACGTTCACCTTCACGACTCGATTCACAAAACTGATTGGATAGTTATCCACTGTCACTTTAATCGAAACTGGCTTTTTCGATTTCACGATGTATCCGTTGATCACTTGCGGTTGATTAATTAACTTCGCATTGAATTTTGACTTGTACCAACGAACAGGTTGAGACTTGTATGTTTTTGGCAATACAAGTTTCCCCCCATAAGCGTATGTAGAACCTAGAGAAATAACCGATGACTTGACTTGACTGGCCTCGACCGGAGCTGACATCGTTGGCGAAATTGTTGAAAACAAGAGTGTCGCGCCAAGCGAAGTGACCATCCATTTTTTCTTCATAAATCTACCTCCCCAAAAAATTTGCTTACATGATAAATATAGCATAAATAAAAAATAACTCTTTTATTATTTTTTTGATTTTTTATTTTTATTTTCTAAATATTTCTTTACTTTCGCAATTGTTTTCACTCGCCTCCAATTATGTACATGACTGGAGGATTTGATCAAAAATGATCATTGAAAAAGATGACTCACTGTCTATCAGGAGTCATCTTACGTGTACGTTTTATGATTTGTTTTTGACTGTGTAGTCAGCAGATGTCGGAATAAACGCCATCACCGCTTTTTGATTACCGGACTACAAGTGAGTAACTCTCAGATAAGTAGAGCGGTGATTTCATTTTCACCACGATGACTTTTCCTTTTTGTTGTTTCGGGATCGAGATTGCGAACTGTCCGTTACCTTTAATTCGTACAACACGGCTAATTGGTTTATTGCCAACGAACGCTTGCACAGTTGCGTATTTTTTACCGCTTCCTCGAATGCTTGACGAAGTGGAAGATACGGACTGGAAGCTCGGTTTATCGAATACGCCAAACACAGTTCGCGTAATAGGAATGGACGGATTGAATGCTTTGTCACGGGCAACAATCGTCACTTGTGAGCCGACTTTCAATTTTGATACATTCATTCGGTAAGAGCCATTGTTGGCGGAGTGCGTATACATCTTCCCACGATAGAAGATTTGAACGGTGCCTCCGCTTTCTGATTTCCCAGTAATGGCAGTACTCTTGTTCGTTAGTTTACCTAATGACGGCTTGGCCGGTGGCGTGATGTCTCGCAAAAGATTAAAATCAGACAACGCGAAATTAGTTGCCTTCCCTGTCACTCTGCCGTAACCGTAAAGTACATCTTTGCCCGGTTCTCCTAAATCAACCGCGGTTGCTTTCAACCTTGCATATACCATGCCAGGTGATAATTTCGGCTCTTTCGAGATGAGTAGTGCGGCTATTCCTGAAGCAATCGGTGTGGCCATCGACGTGCCTGACATAAATCCGTAGCGTCCGTTCGGTAACGTTGAATAAATATCTTCGCCCGGGGCAACGACATCGATAAACGTGCCATAGTTCGTAAAGTCTGTAATTTGGTCATCCACAGTTACAGCTCCTACAGCCAGCACGTCACTGTATGCAGCCGGGTAGAAGCGTTCATCCGTATCTTCATTACCTGCTGCTCCCACAAATACCAGCCCTTGACGTCTTGCGTCACGAATAGCAGATTCGAGAGCGGCATTTCGTTCATACGTACCAAAACTCATATTGACAACCCGGGCACCATTTAATACAGCATGGTGAATTCCTTTTAACACATCTGAGATGGAAGAGTCATCACCTTCAAACACATCAATCGGCATCAAACTCACGTTCGGGGCGACTCCGACGTTTCCTTGATCATCAAAGGTTGAACCGATTATTCCAGCCACATGCGTTCCATGTACACCTTTATCTACCATTCGATAGACATCTCTCGTCGCGTCGTAAGGCGAAACGATTCTACCCCGAAACTCTGGGTGATTCACATCGATTCCATCATCGATGATCGCGACAGTCACACCTTCTCCGCGATGATTCGACCAAACTGGTGAGATGTTTAGAGAACCGATGTAAGGTTGATAGCGACTCACTACCCCTTCGCGCTTGATGACACCGTCTTCCGAAACGTCTAACACTTCATCTAACTGTTCTATATTCGTTTTCGTAGAGATAGAAGGGGCAGGAATGGATACGATGACACGATCAATGCCTTCATAAAGTATTTCTTCACCCGCAAGAGGTTCTCCTATTTCTCGTTCAACAATCAGCGTATCTTCAGCCGATACATACGTATTCCAACCCCAAAACACACATAAGAGAATGATTATTTTTTTCACTCTCGTTGCCTCCTATCTCCATAACAAAACGTTATCTCGTTTATTATATTTCTTTTCAATAAATAGTATATGATTTAAATCAATACTTTTACCTTTTTTTAAAAAATGTTTCAAAAAATAAAAAACTCCAAATTTAAATTACCTTTTAAAATCAGATTCGAAATCTAACTTTAATCAGATAATCGCCATTTGGAGAGCATATTATAGTTCGTTGATCATCGTCGCTTGTCCACCTTGCCAGAGCCACGTGTCATTTTCTTTCACATAGACGTGCAACACCCAAAACCGGCCTTCATAGGCGTTCGTACCAAGAATGAAGCGTTCTTCAAGCAATAGTTGGATGAGGGCGATCTCGCCTGAAACCGTCTCGTCAAACGTGACCGTGTCCTGCGAAATCCACTGGACCGACGCCGGGTCAACGAACTGATCTAAAAATGTTTCTTTATCAAACTGACGTCCGCTCGAATCGACGTAGCGAAACTCATCGTGCATGATGCCACGCATCGCGTCAAGGTCGCCCTTTGTTTGTAGTTCGGCCCGGTTGTCAGAAAGCTGTTTCAAATTAAGTGTTTCCATTGATATACCTACCTTTCGCGTCCATCATAACATACTCGTCTATCAGAGTCGCCCACCTCGTGACGAGGCCATCCGATCCGATTTGCAATGCGGCGATCTCCACATTTATTCTTCTCACTCACAACAATTCCCTGTTTCGATATTGACATTCCTGCTTCATCCCGTTAAAGTAACGATAACATTCATACGAACTCGCGATGAGAAAGAAGAGTAGCGCGAAGGAACGTCTTCAGAAAGCCGGTGGTCGATGCGAACCGGTGACGTACCTTGCGTGAATGGGCTTTTGAGCGTTCAGACCGATACGTAGGCTCTGACGGGTCCTCCCGTTACCGAGGATAGCGAATGATGGTTCGCGATGAGTGGGGGGATTTCCCCAACGAAGGTGGCACCACGGGTCCCCCGTCCTTCATGTCTTTTTTAGACATGTCGGGCGGGGGATTTTTTGTTTGAGCGTTTGGAGGTGCATTGGCGACGTGGCGCGGATATAGGCACCACGGTCATCATAAACGAATAAGACATGCCCGTCTGTCTGATACGGCAGGATACGACGTTGCCCAGCCACGCAGTCGTGGTCTTAACGATTGAAAGTCTTGGTGACAAATCGCCTCCAACAAACGAGGCGTATGGAGTTGGCTTCGATCTGTAATCGGCACGATATACGTCCAAAGCGTCTCCTCCTCTTCTTCGGAACGAATCACCGTCGTCTGAAAGCGGAGAGATTTGTCGCGAATCAATCGGAACATACCGGTGTTGCCGGGGTGACCGCCATAAACATGATACACGAGCGTAAAGGCCTCACCCTTTGGAAACAAGGTGTCGAACAACCCCTTCGCGTTTCGTATCACAGCATCGAAATACGCTTGATTCAACTCATCCGATCGATCCAGAAACGGACTTAATTCTTCTTCTAGCTCGATATGCTCAGTGAGCGCATCTCCTGAAAACTGATTCGGTTTTAAGATGTGCATCATCGTTTCCCCTTTTCATTTAAATTATAAGGAGGTTATTTATATGAAACAACTCATCATCAACGGCGACGAACTGACACCGGTGGCAATCTTTCACCGTTTAGCAGGCGAGCGAAAAGTCTTACTCGAGAGCCGCGCAGAAGGCAGGCACGGCCGTTACTCCATTATCGCCTCAAATCCGGTCGAGACGATTCGCGCCAACGGCAACGAAGTGACCGATGCATCCGGTACGAGACACACGGACGACCCGCTCGCCTTGTTGTCAGAACTGATCACACGAGACACGCCGGACGCGCCTTATCCGTTCATCGGTGGTGCCGTCGGCTATATCGGCTATGACATGCAGCGCGTCTATGAACCAATCCCGAACACTCCGAGCGAGACTCGTGGTTTGCCGGATGCCTTGTTCCAGCGTTACGAGACAGTCGTTCTGTATGATCATGTCGAAGAACGGGTCATCGTGATCGACACCGGGGATGACGATGCCACGGAACGACTTCAACATGTCCAACAATCCCTCGAGACGGCAAAGACGCACGAGCTCGCACCCGTCGTCCGTACGAGTGAACGAATATTGACCAGCAAAGATGAGTTCGTCGAGCGCGTCTTACAGGCGAAAGAAGCCATTTTAGCAGGCGAAGTGTTTCAGCTCGTCTTATCACAACGCATCGATGCGACGTTCACCGGGGACCCGTTCCATTTCTATCGAACGCTCCGGAAACAAAACCCGAGCCCTTACCTATTTTATATCGACCTAGGTGAAGCGATCGTTCTCGGGGCATCTCCGGAAAGTCTCGTCCGTGTCGAGGGAAATCGAGTGTCGACAAATCCGATTGCCGGAACCCGTCCTCGCGGCAAGACGGTCGAGGAGGATGTCCGGCATGCCTCCGAGCTCATTCAAGATGAGAAAGAACTCGCCGAGCATCGGATGCTCTTAGATCTCGGCCGTAACGATATCGGCCGTGTCGCCAAGGTCGGTTCGGTCACAATCCCGAAACAGATGGAAATCGAGCGCTTCAAAAACGTTATGCATCTCGTCTCTGAGGTCGAAGGCGAACTTCGTGACGATTTGAATCCGATTGACGCCTTGCGTGCCTGTCTTCCAGCCGGGACCGTCTCCGGAGCGCCGAAAATCCGGGCGATGCAGCTCATTGATGAGCTCGAGACGGTCAAACGCGAAGTGTATGCCGGAGCCGTCGGCTATCTCGATATCCGTGGCGGTTATGATTTCGCTCTCGCCATCCGAACGATGGTCGTCCAAGAACAAACAGCCTACGTCCAAGCCGGAGCCGGCATCGTCTTCGACTCGGACCCCGTCTCGGAATATGAAGAGACGTTGCATAAAGCCAAATCACTCCTGGAGGTGTTCGCATGATTTTACTCATCGACAACTACGATTCGTTCACATATAACGTATATCAAGATGTCGCCCGGCTCAGTGACGTGTCGGTCGTCCGCAATGACGAACTGACAGTCGACGCGATTCGTGCGCTCGCTCCCTCAGGAATCATCATTTCTCCAGGTCCAGGTGGCCCGATGGACGCGGGGGTCTCACTCGCTGTCGTTCGTGAACTATCTGGTGACATCCCGATTCTTGGGGTCTGTCTCGGTCATCAAGTCATCGCCGAAGCGTTTGGTGGCACGGTCGGCCGGGCCGAACAAGTCATGCACGGGAAAACGTCCGTGATCAAGACGACACCGAGCGTCTTGTTTGACGGGAATCCTTACGAAGTCATGCGATACCATTCACTCGTCGTCTTGGAGACGGAACTCAACGTGACGGCCCGAACGCGTGACGGGATCATCATGGCGCTCGAGCATCCCACGCACCCGACGTACGGCGTCCAGTTCCATCCCGAGTCGATTGGGACCCCAAACGGTCGCGATATCTTTTTACGATTTTTTGAGCAATGTGAAGTGAATACCAAAATCCAGACATAACCAATGAATCTATTTATCGTCATATATATTTCTAAATGATAACGATTTAGGCGCAATCATTGTCGAATTGTGGGAATGTGCTATTATGGTAAATAGTGAAAAATCAACGATTAATTTTAGAATAAAGGAGTCACTATGGACACACAATCTTCGCAAACAAAACCCCTTGCGCCTCAGGGACCAAAAAAGTTTCGACCTGAAATTGAGGGTCTTCGCGCGGTAGCAGCTTTTCTTGTAGCTGTCTATCACATATGGTTAGGCCGAGTTTCCGGAGGCGTCGATGTTTTTTTCGTCGTTTCAGGATTTTTAATAACTGCCTCACTCGTATCGCGCTATCGTCGTCTCGGCACCGTTAACTTTTTTGATTATTTATTCGGCTTATTTAAACGTCTGTTTCCGGCAGCCTTTTTTGTGTTAGCCGTCGTGACGGTTATCAGTTATGTGGTCCTCCCGACCATACGATGGGATCAGACCGTACAGGAACTGTTGGCCTCTGCACTATATTTTCAAAACTGGGAGCTTGCGTTTAGTGCCGTTGACTATTTAGATTCAGCCAATGATAAGAGCCCTGTCCAACACTTTTGGGCGATGTCCATTCAAGCGCAATTTTATGTGATTTGGTTCTTCCTCATCACGCTTGCTATTTATTGGGTAAAGCGCACGCAAACGACAGATATCAAGCCTACGCTATTGAAAATTTTTGTGGCCGTGTTCATTCCTTCACTTGCTTACTCCATTTGGATGACCCAATACAATCAGCCTTGGGCCTATTTTGACACATTCGCACGTGTATGGGAGTTCTCACTAGGTGGAATTCTATTCTTAACCATTACAAAAATCCGCTTATCCCCTCTGGTTTCGACAGTTGTGGGTTGGTTCGGTTTCCTTGCACTTGTGTCTGTCGGCGTCGTGTTAGACGTTGGCGGCGTGTTCCCTGGCTATGTCGCATTATGGCCGACGATGGCAGCTGTTATGATTCTAGTTGCCGGTGAGAACGGTGGCACTTATGGCGTCCAACGTTTCCTTGGTTCGAAGCCACTCGCTAAGCTAGGTGGTTTGTCTTACGGTTTTTATTTATGGCATTGGCCGTTGCTCATGTTCTATTACGCCATCTTTGGAGTAGAACGTGTGTCGATCGTGGATGGGATCCTCATCATCTTGTTGTCACTCGCGCTCTCTTATGTGACAACTTCGATTGTCGAGCGACCGATTCGCAAAATCAAGACGAAAACGAACTATCATCCAAAAGTCATCGGGGCATTGCTCGCCTTCATGCTCCCTGTTCTCGCACTCAATTTTGCTTGGCAATTGAAAATCGAGGCGGAACAGCAAGAACAACTTGTGCTAGCCTCGTCTCCAGATTATCCAGGCGCGCTTGTGTTTACTGAGGCCTATCAGGATACGCCAGAACGTCCGTATATTCCATTTGACTCTGAGATTACGAACGATCGTCCCATCCCATTTTTTGATGGGTGTCATATCGGTGTCCCTGAAACAGACGTCGTCACTTGTGAGTATGGGGATACTGAAAACCCTGAATACAAGGTAGCACTTGTCGGTGGTTCTCATTCTAGTCACTGGCATCCTGCACTCGATACGTTCATCGAAGAAGAAAACATCCTGCTGATGAACATGACGAAAAGCGCTTGCCGACTCAGTACGGAGAGTCGTAGCGACTATCCAGAATGTAATGAATGGAACAAGAACATTATTGATGCGATTGTCGAAGCAGATGTTGATTTAGTCGTCACAACGGCAGATATCGGTCAAAAGAATAGCAAAGAAGTACCAGCAGGTTACGTCGAACAATTCCGTGCCTTGGAATCAAATAACATTCCCGTCTTCGCTATACGAGACACTCCTTTCTTTGATCGAAAGGTTCCGGAATGTCTGGCTGAATTTGGGCGTGACGCTGAAGAGTGTAGCGTGGAACGTGAAAAAACACTTCCCGCCGTGAGTGATTGGGAACGACTAGAAGATAAACCGTCCAATGTATACTACTATGATTATTCAGATTACATCTGTGAAGATGACGTCTGCCGTCCTGTAGTAGGGAATATTGTCGGTTACAGCGATAGTAACCATATGACGAAGTCATTCAGTGAATCACTTGGATCATTCGTACGCGAAGACATGATCGCGCTTTTGAACCAACTAGTAGAATAAATCGATACAAAACCGCTCTTTCGAAATTAAAATCGAAAGAGCGGTTTTTGTATACACCTTTTTGACGCTTCACACTTTTAAAAAGTCTTCAACTTGAAAGTCGTGCTTGTCGAGGATGATTTGATTTGGAGTGACGCCGTTCCGGCGCAACAGAGCAATCGTCTCATGCAAAAAGTCATCGCTGCCGACGACATAGAACAAGCCGTCCTTGTCCGTGGCGAGCATCTCGACCTGCTGGTAATAGTCCGGACGATTGTCGACGAACTCAGCCGTAAAGCTATCCGTCGATTCGAACACATCGCTAAACAAGTAATCCTTCGATGAGTCGACGTTCAACGAGTGAAGATGCGGAACGCCTTCTCCGTTCGCCAAATACGCGAGTACGAGCGGACGAAACGTTGCAAGTCCGACGCCGGCCGACAGCAGATAGACGTTCTTTCCAACGCGCTTCAACGGCACGTTCGAATGCGTCTTGAAGATGGCGACCTTGTCCCCGATGTTCATGTCTCGCAACATCGACTTGAATGTTGAGCACTCCGGCTTGACGCGTGTCGTGATCCCAATCATTCCTTCATGTGGAAGGGTCGAAATCGACATATGCCGAATCAAGGTCCGGTTCGGTTTATCTTCTTTGTTGAAGCCTTCGAGCGCGAAGTGTGTGTGCGCCCCTTCTTCCCACGTGAAGTCTGCCGGGAGTTCAAGTTTGAACGTATATGTATCCCGAGCTTCCTCCTCAACCTTTAGAATCGGTGTCCAGTAAATCTGCATCGAATTCCGTCCTCCCTTTAATAGACTGCAATCGGCCCATATGGACCTTGAATGATTTCAAGTTTCGTCTCGAAAATGTCGGACAGGATGTCTGCGTCCATAATTTCTTCGACCGTCCCGAATGCCGCGATGTTCCCGTTCTTCATCGCACAGATACGGTCAGAATATTTCGCCGCAAAGTTGATGTCATGGAGCACCGTGACAATCGTCCGTCCGAATTCATCGGCGACGTGTCGCAAGTATTCCATCATCTGGACCGAGCGAGCGATGTCTAAGTTATTGAGTGGCTCATCGAGCAACACGTACTCTGTCTCCTGACAGAGCACCATCGCAACATATGCCCGTTGGCGTTGTCCACCCGACAGTTCATCGAGATAACGATGCTCGAGCTCAGTCAAGTCGAGGAAATCGATATATTTTGAGATGATGCGCTCGTCCTCTTGCGTCAACCGTCCCTTCGAATAAGGGAAACGGCCGAACCCCGCGAGCTGCCGGACGGTGAGACGCGTCACGAAATGGTTCTCTTGGCGCAAAATCGTGATAATCTTCGCCAAGTCTTTCGACTTCGTACTCGACACGTCCATCCCGGCGACTTGAATCTGACCTTCGTCTAAATTGAGCAGACGGCCGATCATCATGAGCGTCGTCGATTTACCGGCCCCGTTCGGACCAATCAACGAGGTAAAGCCGGCTTTTGGGATCGTGAGATTGATCGGTCCAATGTGGACGTCGTCCGTATATGATTTTTTCACTTGTTCGATTTGTATCATAGCGACCTCTTCCTTAAAATCACCGCTAAGAAAATCACGCCGCCAAACAACTCGATGATGACGGACACGACACTCGGTGCATTGAAAATATGGTACATAAAGAAATACGCGCTCGTCAGAACGAAGAAACCAAGTGCGAACGCCATCGGGAACACGTATTTATGATCATACGTGGAGGCGACCTGATAACTGAGGGTCGCCACCAAGAAACCGAAAAACGTGAGCGGCCCAATCAATGCCGTCGATACCGACATGAGGAGTGAAATCAAAATGAGTGTATAGATGACGCTCCGCCGATGGTTCACCCCGAACGACGTCGCCACGTCTTTCCCGAGTGCGACGATATTCAACTGATTTGAGAACACGTACAGCAAGACGCCAACGATGATGACGATCGGAATCACAATCGGGAAGTAGGCGGCATCCGCATTCGTCACTGACCCGAAGAGGCGCGCCTGCAGGAGATCGAACTCAGACGGTGCGAGCATGCGGCGCATGAACGTCGACACCGAATTCAGCCCCGTTCCGATAATGATTCCGATGAGGAGCATCAGTTGCAGGTTGGCGTATTTCCCCGATAATAACCAGCCGTACAATAAAAGGCTCATGAGCACCATGACAGCGACTTGACTCAAGAACGCCCCTGTCCCGCTGAAGCCGACCAAAGCCCCAGCACCGAAAAAGAAAATCATGCTCGTCTGAATCGTCGAGTAGAGCGCATCAAATCCGAGCAAGGATGGTGTGATGATGCGGTTGTTCGTCACCGAATGAAACGCGACGGTCGCGAGACTTTGACAGAGGGCGGCAATCACCATCGTGACGACGGCGACGACACGCCGCTCGACGACCGGTAAAAATGAAGGGGAATCGAACGGAACCGGGTTGTTGTAGACAAGCAGTCCAAGCGCGCAAATGAGTCCACCGATGATGAACGTGATCAGGAACATCCAATAGCGCCGTTCTTCTTTTTTTGAGCGAAACGCAGACGCACTCCGTTCTTTCCCGTTCAGCGGATGAACGTCCACTTCGTAAGCTTCTCTCTCCATGACCGTACTCATCGAACCCCTCCTGTCTTCCGTTGTCTAAGCAAGATCGCGATAAAGACGACCGAGCCGACCGTCCCAAGAATAAGCGACACCGGCAATTCGAACGGCGCGATAATCGTCCGAGAAATCAAGTCGCTGACGAGAATCGCACCCATCCCGATGACACATACCCACGGCAAGTTGCTGCGGAGATCGTCCCCACGGAACATCGAGACGAGGTTCGGGACAATCAAACCGAGAAACGGCAGATTCCCGATGACGGTCGCGACAACCCCGACCGACAGTGCAATCAATCCTGTCGCAATCATCATCAACAAGTTATAGTTGACGCCAAGACTCGTCGCGACATCTTCCCCGAGCCCGACGAGCGTCAACCGGTTCGCCAACAAGAAAATGAAGAACGTCGCGATGATGATAAGCCATAAATACTCGTAGCGGCCGACTTGGACCGAGGCAAAGGAGCCAACGAACCAGCCCTCGAGCGTCTGGCTCGCTCGGAAGAATAATCCGAGAAACGTCGATATCGCCGAGATGACCGCTCCGAGCATGAGTCCGATGATCGGGACGATCAAGGACGAGCGCAGTTTGACCGAGCGTAAGAACCAGAAGAACACCATCGTCCCGACGAACGAGAACACGATTGCCCCCGTCATACGCATCATGAGCGACGGTGCCGGGACGAGGAGATAGACAGTCAGTAACCCGAGACCCGCCCATTCGAGCGTCCCGGTCGTCGTTGGTTCGACCAATCGGTTTTGCGTGATCAACTGCATGACGAGCCCCGCCATCGCCATCGCGGCACCCGTCAACATGAGCGCGACCGTACGCGGGACACGCGTAATCCAAAACATATCGAAGCCGTCCGCTTTACTGATGTCGTATACGCCGGTGAACAGCGATACAATCGCAAGCGTCAAGACGACGAGCAACGCGAAGATGAACGACTTCGTCCAAACGTTAGAAAAGGAGGGTTGAGCACTGGTCTCAACCCTGTCTAGTATTGAATTCTGCACAACGTGGCCTCGTTACTTCGCGAGCGCTGCTGCGACGCTCTCAAAGAATTCTGAGTACGTTTGAATCGATTCGTTCAAGTATGTGTCTTTCGGTGCGTAGACGATTTGGTCTTTCGTCACGGCTGTCGTCTTTTGAAGCGCTGGTGCGTTATCGATGACGTCTTCAGCCGGAACTGCGCCTTCCGCGTCTCCGAGCGGTGCATCACGATCGAGTACGAATAACCAATCCGGATTGCTTTCAGCAATCGCTTCGACCGATACTTCGTCCCCTTGGTGATCACCTGATTTTTTCTCAACTTCTAGCGCTGGCACCCAACCGAAGATGTCGTACATCGGTCCGAATACGCGACCACTGATTGGCGCTGAGAATCCGATGTCTCCGCCTGAGACGATGACCGACATAATCGTCGCTTTGCCGTCATATGCCGTTTTCGCGTCTTCGATTGACTGGTCAAGGTCAGCGACCATGTCTTTCGCTTCTTCGTTCTTGTCAAAAATTTGACCGAGCGTGAGCGTCGTGTCTTCAAGTCCTTGGACTAAAATCTCACCTGGTGTGCCTGAATCTTCCGGAAGTTCAATGTTCAAGTCGATGACGGCCGCCTCAGGGACCAACTTTTTGATGTCCTCGTAGTAGTCGGCGAAACGTTGACCGACGATGACGACGTCTGGGTCGACTCCAGCGATGGCTTCTAAGTTCGGCTCAAAGTGCATGCCGACGTCGACGATGTCTTCGTCTTTGACGTATGGTGATTCAGCTGGCATCAAGCCGACCGGCGCTGCAGCGAGTTCGACGTCCCACTCCGCTAACGTCTCGAACGTTCGGTTGTCGAGCGCGACGACCTTCTCCGGATTGACCGGTACTTCGATTTTGCCGTGAGCGTCCGTGATCTCGACCGTCTTCGGTGTCGCTTCCGCTTCTGCGTTTCCTGCGTCTTTCGTTTCGTCCGTGCTACCGCATGCGGCTAGCGTAAAGACGAGTGATGTGAGCATGACTGCTACTTTCCATTTCCCCATTCTTTCCATCTCCCTATGTATCTGTTTTTGAATGACGACCTTCTCAGTGAGCCCGCAACCGTTTCACGATTCTGTTCTATGTAGAGAAATCGGCGCCTTATTACTGATAATGATTATCATTGTCGTTTTCATTGAGAAGCATAACAAACAAAAAAAGGATGTGCAATGCCAAATTTACAAAAAGGGATTGGAAATCTTTTTCCCACTATCTAATGCAAAATTAAAAGAAAGTGATGCGAGACCACTTTCTGCAGGGGTAGCGTTCAGTTTTTCTGATTTCGCTTTCTCCCGAGAATACTGTAGGTGAGAAATAATACGAACGTGTATGTGAATGAGAAGAGGATGATTTGCAGGAGGCCGTCCGGAAGCAGTTTCACGATGAAAAATAGCGAAAAGATGATCGCAATCATCAGATGAGGCCCCCGAATATCTTCCGGCAGATCGCGCCAGTAGATGACGACGAGTGCCAACGCGAGCGGTCCGCAGAGAGCAAACAAGATGAAGAACGGGACAGGCCGCATCAAAAATGGCACGTTTGGTTTATCACCCCTCATGCTTCCGAAATTCCATTCTCGAGGAGCAACAGGAAAATCCAAATCGATAACGGCATGATCAACCCGATGTTCGCTACGAGGCTGAACACTTTTACAAATTTGTCTTTTGAGAATAGGCCCCAGATGAGTGTGGCGAGTAACGCAAGGTCCAAAGCAAGGTACACCCAGATTGCCGTCATCAAGTCTAAATTCGGAAAGACGCGGCCGTTCAATGTGAACAGCGTTAGCGGTGTTAGCAAAAAAAGCGCGAGCGTGGTGTAGAGTGGTGCATAACGACGTTGCGTCATCCAACCCCCTCCTTTTTCCTAATTATCCCATTCACTTCTTCTGTCGACAACCCATACATAAGTTTGCTACATTGACTGTACTGACCGTTCAGTATAGTAAGGAGGAAAATCGATGAGTAAGAAACAAGCCCTATTACGGACCGCCGCTGCCATCATCCAACAAGATGGCATTCAACATCTATCGATGGAGCGATTGGCAAAACGGGCCGGTATCACAAAAGGCGGTGTGCTTTACCATTTCGAAAGCAAAAGTAATCTACTTCGACAGATGAATGAGATGGCCATCGCAGAGTTTGAAGCACGGATCAGTCAACATCTGACGGAAGGGCCTTATCCGTTCACACGCGCCTACGCCCTCGCGACCCTCGACTATATGAAAACAGACGATGCAGGATTGACGGCCGTCTTCCTCTCGTCGCAAGAAGACAAGCTGAGCGGTAAACTGTGGGCGGACGCCTCGCTGCGATGGGACGAACAATTTGCCGCTGACGGAGGCGACCCCGACCGCGTGCTCGAGTTACGTCTCTTGTGCGACGGATTTTGGTTCGCACTGACGTACGGCTATAGCGACTCGTTCAAAGACCGGGCTGCTTGTATCATTCGTGACAAGTGCGACGCGTTGTCGAAAGGAACGAGTTAACATGGGCTTCGTCTATTTGATTGGGGCCATCGTCTCGGAAGTGTTCGGGTCGAGCATGTTAAAACTGAACGCGACGTCGACGAACCGACTGCCAATCCTCGGTGTCGCTCTCGGCTATGTGACCGCGTTTTACTTGTTGTCACTCGCCCTCCTATCCATCCCGCTCAGCTTCGCCTACGCGTTTTGGAGCGGGGTCGGCACGGCCGCGACGGCGTTGATCGGTTTTCTCGTCTTTAAGGAGCAAGTCCGAATTCAGACCGTCATTGGCATTGGACTTGTCATCGTCGGGCTCGTCTTGATGAAAGTATGAAGGAGGGACACGCGTGAAAGGGTATATACTTTTACTATTTTCGATTTCGTTCGAAGTGCTCGGCACGTCGATGCTGAAGCTGTCGGACGGCTTCACGAACTTGTGGCCGAGCGTGATTCTCTTGGTGAGTTTCGCCATCTCGTTCACGCTCATGGGCTTCGTCTTGAAGACGATCCCACTCAGCATCGCCTATAGCGTCTGGGCCGGACTCGGTACGGTCGCGACGGGCCTGATTGGGGTATTCGTCTATGGAGAGGTATTGTCGACCGTCAACAGCATCGGACTCATCGTCATAGTGCTCGGTGTCATCGTCATGAATGTCGGGAAAATGAATACGGTACACGGCTAACATTGTTAGAAAGGAGTGACGTGCATGCTCGCACCATTGATCGAAGAGAAAGAACGGCTGTTGTTGACGACTGCCGTCCGGACGTCGCCAGAGCGGTTGCGTGAACTGTTGACCGAAGACTTTTTTGAAATCGGGAGCTCCGGTCGCGTCTTATACAAAGCAGATGACACGAATACGATGGATCTTGGAGAGGTTGACATCACACTCTCCGACTTCAACCTCGAGGTCATAAGTGATGATGTCGTTTTGGCTACGTATCGGACGGAAAACCATCAAAGCGGTCGCGCCGCTCTCCGCAGCTCGATTTGGGTCAAGATTGACGGCATTTGGAAGCTGCGGTTTCATCAAGGCACGCCTGCACAGTAACGACGGAACAGTTCGGCCTCTCATAAGCCGACAAAGGGAGCACCCACTGGGCGCTCCCTTTTCTCATATCGCCTGAATCATCTCGACTCGGTTGCCAAACGGGTCGCGGAACTCAAACCGATTGAAACCAGGGATTGGAATCCCTTCAATCCGCTCGATTCCTTCTGCTTCGAGTTTTCGTCCCCACTTCGCTAAATCCGTCACCGCATAGGCGACGTGTGCTTTCGTCTTCATTCGGTCGACTCCGTCCTCGGTACCGACATGGACGCTTTGGTCGCCGACTTCGAGCCAAAATCCACCTCGACCTTGAAGCGACTCCGGCTTGTCGATTTCACGAAGTCCGAGCACTCCGCAGTAAAACGCCCGCGCTCGCGCCTCTTCACCTTTTGGGATTGTCATTTGTACGTGATGAATGCCTGTAATCATGTCGTTTCCTCCTTCCGATACGTCAATCCGATAAACTGCAGTTTTTGGTTGAACAGACGTGGATATGCCAGGTAGCCGACCATGACGGCTGAAATCGTCGCCGTCGTTAAAATGAGGAACAGGATGAGCAGTTGGTACAGCACCGCTTCCATCGGATCGGACCCCCCGATGATGAGTCCACTCATCATACCCGGGAGTTGAACGAGCCCCATCGTCTTCTGCGCCTCGACAGTCGGAATCATGCTCGTCCGGATAGCGTTCTTTAAACTCCGCTCGATTGCGATTTTCGGTGCCCCGCCCATCGACAAGATCAGCTCGATGACTTCGTCACTCCGCTCGACCTCGTCTTTAAACTTGTTCAAAAATAAGAGGGACAACACCATACAGTTGCCGATGACCATCCCACTGATTGGGATGACTTTCTCCGGCTCGAACGGGATGATACCGAGCCCAAGCATGAGGCCCATCGTCAACGCCTCGACCGTGACGAGCGTGAGAACGATGATGCCCGTGATCCCCGGAATCCCATCGCCTTTCTTGATGATGTTTTGCGTCGCCGCCCCGATCATCAAGAGAATCATAAGCAACATGAAGACCGGGCTATCGCTCTCGAAGACAAACGTCAAGATGTAACCGATGATGAGCAGTTGGACGATCGATCGCACCGTCGCGATGACGATGTCTCGTTCGAGTCCGAGTTTTAAATAAATCGCCAGTCCGAGCGGAATCGCCACGAAAATGAGCGACGTCATCAATTCAACGAACGTCATAGCTCTTCCCCCCTGACGAAGCGCCCGATCATCGGATTGTCCGACGTGTCGATGAACGATGCGTCCCCGAACTCGATCAATTCCCCGTTACGTAAAAACCACATGTCGTCACTGACCCGCCGTGCTTGATCGAGGTCATGAGTGATCCAAATGACGGTGACGCCAAAGTTTTTTTGGAGCTTGAGAATGAGCCGCTCGATTTCTTTCATCGTCCGATAGTCGAGGCTCGCCGTAATCTCATCTAACAGCAACACATCCGGCTTATTGACGAGCGTCCGGGCAATCGCGACCCGACTCCGTTCCCCACCCGACAACGTCTTAACGGCTTTATCGAGCATCGCGTCGTTCAAGTCGACACTACGGAGCAACTCCTCGGCCTTGCCTCGGTCGAGTGCCTCGCCGAAGATCGCTTTCGGCAAATTCAAATTGTCATATACGGTCCCGTCAATCATCGGGGCGCTTTGAAATGCCATCCCGATCTGTTTCCGGAGCGCGATGATGTCGATGTCTCGAATGTTCTCACCTTTGAAATAGATGTCACCCGCATCCGGCGACAACAGCCCGTTAATATGTTTCAAACATGTCGTCTTCCCGGCTCCGCTCGGTCCGACAAACGTCGTGATGCGTCCTTCACGAAAGTAACCGGTGATGTTATGTAAGATGTCGTTGTGACTCACGTCTTTGAATTCGATGATGTGCATGCGTCTTCAATCCTTTCTCAATCTGTTGACACGTCGTCGACCACGACGTCCCCGTTTGGATCCAGCAACGGCGTAATACCGCCACCTGTCCCGACCCATGTCTGGACGTAGTTCACGCCAGTCGCCGTGTCGACGATGATGGTGATTTGTCCGAATTCTGGCAACTGTTCCGTCAACTTGACGTGAAACCGTTTCGATCCTGCCGCCGCTTCTGCTGTTTTCTTTTTGAATAGCACCGTATCCCGCCTTTCCCTAGTTACTTCTCATCATATCTTTTATAATCGAAATGATAAAACAAATACCTTCTCAGAGGTGCATCGTGAAAACATATGACAAAATGCTCGTCGCCATCCATGAACCTGACTGGAACTGCCATGCTGATAAAGGGGCTTGGCTCTATGTCGCGCAACCGAAAGACACAAAAAAAGGATTGTTCCGCCTTCCAAATTACATTTACTATTTTGTCTCTGTAGATGAAAAAAGAATGCCGTCCGAGTATGGGGTTGTCAAAACGATTTCACCAAGCATCACCGCAAGAGATCTTGCCGAAGCTGACTACGTGAGCCGAAACAAAGACTTCTCCTCGATCACTGAAGAAATCATCGAGGAATATGAACGATTTTTAACGACAATCAACGCTCAACCAGAACATACGCCAATGGCCGTCACGTGGTTCGAAAAGCTGTTCCCGATAAAAGAAAAACGCTTGAAAATTCATAAGAAGTTTTTCAGCGGTCTTACAAAAGAAGAGAAAGCTGAACTCTTTGAAAACTGATTTCATTTCATACCTGATTTGTGAGTAATTTTGTTCGAAGAAAGAAATAATCTTGTCTACATGAATCATCTATCTGTTCAACCTATTTATTCAAGTCAAATATGAAGAGCCTTGTACACATTCTAACCTCGAATGTATATAAGGCTCTTTTTGTAAATACCTGAAAAAAACACGCCAATCTCGGCGTGTTTTTCAGGAGTAACTCCGCTCGATGACGAAGCTCGTTTTATCCCCTCTAAAATAAGACCGTGAATACTCAATTGTTATCCCTGATACATCCTCGGTCACCGTCTCGATATAGAAGCACGGCGTGCCGAGCGGACAGTCGAGTAAGTTGCTTACCCGCTCATCGGCGAGTGCGATCTCGAGTGACTCGGTCGTCTTGGCGACGTGAACGTCGTGCACTTGCGACAGCGTTTGGAAGAGCGAGTGCTCGGCCTGGTCTTTCGTGATACCGGGCGCGATCTGCCACGGGATGAACGACACCTCGTACTGTGTCGGCTCCCCGTCGGCGTGACGGATTCGCTCGATCTTTTGAATCGGCGCTTGTTCGTCGAGCGTGAACACGTTCGCGAGCTGCGCGTTCGCCGAGACGACGGACAACTCGATGAGCGATACTTGCCCACGTTTCCCTTGGACGGCGAGCTGGGCCGCGTAATTGTTCGGCGTGTGCGACAACGTCTGTCGCACTTTTTTTCCGGCGACGAACGTGCCGCGCCCTTGTTGGCGGACGAGATACCCTTCGGTCGTCAACTGATTAAGAGCGCCGCGTACGGTCGTCCGGCTGACATCGAATTCTTCGCATAAGGCGTACTCGGTCGGGAATTTCTCCCCTTCTGTATAATGGCCGCTCTTGATGCGGGCTAGTAACTCTTCTTTAATTGCGGTTTGAAGCGTCGATTGCGACATGCTGTCACCCCTTCTATCATCCTTCTTTCCTTTATTGTGATACAGGAAACATACAAATGCAAATACAAAAAACAATTTGTATTATTTGTACTTTTTATATTGCGACAAGTTGTATCATTTGTTATATTTGTTACAACAAAAAGAAATCGCTTTCACAAAAGGAGGAGTTGGCACTATGGCAGTCAAGGTTGTCATCATCGGTGGAGGTTCGAGTTATACCCCCGAAATCATTGAAGGATTCATTCAGCGGCAAGCGACGTTCCCGGTTCGGGAGATCGTCCTCGTCGACATCGAGGAAGGGAGGGAAAAATTAGACATCGTCGGCCGTCTCGCCGAACGGATGATTCAAAAATCTGGAGCGGACATCTCGCTCAGTTGGACACTGAATCGAAAAGAGGCACTGCACGGCGCGGACTTCGTTTCGACACAGATTCGCGTCGGCGGTTTGAAAGCTCGTGCCTTGGATGAACGTATCCCGCTCAAGCACGGCTTTATCGGGCAAGAGACGAACGGTGCCGGCGGCTTGTTCAAAGCGTTCCGAACCATCCCCGTCTTAATCGAACTCGCCAATGAGATGGCCGAGATTTGCCCGGACGCCTGGCTCGTCAACTTCACGAACCCGGCCGGCATCGTCACCGAAGCCGTGTTAAACCATTCAGCGCACAACAAGGTCATCGGTGTCTGCAACATCCCGTTCAATATGCGCAACTCGGTCGCTGAGATTTTAGACACACCGGTCGAACACGTCGCGATCGAATTTATCGGATTAAACCATTTCGTGTTCGGCCGTCACGTCTGGGTCGATGGGGTTGACCGCACGGACCATGTGCTCGCGTCACTGAACGCTGGTACGGATTATTCACCCGCGAACATCGTCGGACTCGGTTGGAGCGAATCGTTCTTGAAGTCGCTCCGCATGTTGCCGAACCCGTATCACCAGTACTACTTCCAGACGAAGGACGTGCTCGCGAAAGACTTAGCGGCATACGAACAGAACGGGACACGGGCCGAGGTCGTTCAACAAGTCGAGTCGCAACTGTTCGAGAAGTACAAGGACATCGAGCTCGACGTGAAGCCGGACGAGCTCGAAAAACGCGGGGGTGCCTATTATTCGGACGCTGCCTGCAACTTGATGGACTCGATCTATAACGACCGTGGTGATATCCAAACCGTAAACACGCTGAATCGAGGCACAATCCGCGATTTACCAGACGACGCGGTCATCGAAGTGAACGCCGTCATCACGAAGTCGGGACCGCGTCCAATCGCCATCGGGTCGCTCCCGCTCCCGATCAAAGGACTCATTACCAATTTGAAGACGTTTGAACAACTTGCGATTCAAGCGGCGATCTCGGGTTCATACCATGACGCCTATCTCGCCTGCTTGATGAACCCGCTCATCCAAGATGAGAAAAAAATCGATCCGCTTCTTCGTGAGCTATTCGATGCACATGAAGCGTACTTACCACAATTCCAGAAGGAGGTTTATTCGTGAACAAATTTATCGAAATCGCTGGGCGCATCGGCTCCCAGCGTCACTTGGTCGCCATCCGCGACGGATTCGTATCGGTCATGCCGCTCATCATCGTCGGCTCGCTCGCTGTCCTCATCAACAACTTCCCTGCCATCAACTTAGGTGGCCTCTCGCTCGACTTCGTCGACATGATGAACAACGCCTTCGGTGAAGGCAACTGGCAAGGACTCGGCGGCAACATTTGGACCGCCTCGTTCGCCATATTAGGGCTGTTAGTCGCCTTCTCGATCGGGTATAACTTGGCCCGGTCGTATGGGGTCGACGGACTCGCTGCCGGGATCCTCTCGGTCGCGTCGTACATCATGCTCGTTCCGGTCACCGAGGACTGGGGGCTGAACTTCGCTTGGCTCGGCGCGCAAGGACTGTTCGTCGCCATCATCGTCTCCATCGTCGTCACCGAGCTGTTCCGTTATCTCATCAACACGAAATTGACAATCAAGATGCCGGACGGTGTGCCGGGCGGGGTCACCCGTTCGTTCCAGGCGCTCATCCCATCCATGCTCATCTTGACGCTCGTCGCCGCTGTACAGCTGTTCATGACGCTTCAAATCGAACTCAGTATTTTTGAAGTCATCTTCAAAGTCATCCAACAACCGCTCCAAGGGTTCGGCGATTCGCTCGCGGCCGGTCTCGTCATCGCGTTCTTGAACCATATCCTTTGGTTCTTCGGGTTGCACGGCACGAACATCATCGGTTCGGTCATCGAGCCGATTTATCTGCCGCTCATCGAGCAAAACTTGGCCGCGTTCCAAGCAGGTGCGTCGGCATATGACGTACCGTTCACAGTCACAAAGCCGTTCCTCGATACGTTCGTCTTCATGGGCGGATCAGGTACGACGTTCGCACTCCTGCTCGCTATCTTCATCGTCGTCCGGAAGCAGCGCAATCACCCGTACCACCAAGTCGCGAAATTATCGGCACCGGCTGGACTGTTCAACATTAACGAACCAGTCATCTTCGGTCTCCCAATCGTGTTGAATCCGGTCATGTTGATCCCGTTCATCTTAGTCCCGGTCACGCTCACCATCGTGTCGTACGTCGCCTTGACGACCGGTATGGTACCGAAGACGGTCGCCATCGTACCATGGACGACGCCACCGATCATCAGCGGCTATCTCGTCACCGGCGGTAGCGTCCGCGGCGTCTTGCTCCAACTCGTCAACTTGACGATCGCGACGGCGATGTATATCCCGTTCGTCATGGCAGGAGCCAAGGCGATGACAGCCGAAATCAATAAGAATAAAGCTGAAGTCAACGAAGGAGAGAAAATTTCTTGAAAACTGAAACGATGCAACAACTATCATTCATGATCATCTTGCACGCCGGCAACGCCCGCTCGTCGGCGTTCGAGGCGATCGCTGCCGCCAAGCGCGGTGAAGTGGAAACCGCGGAAGCAAAAATGAAGGAAGCCGATGCGGCGTTTCTCGAAGCACATAAGATGCAGACCGAGCTGCTGCAAGAAGAAGCTCGCGGCACAGCGAGCGACATGAGCGTCTTGCTCGTCCACGCCCAAGATCACCTCATGACGGCGATGACCGTCAAAGAACTCGCCATCGAGATGATTGACATGATCACTCGACTCAATCGATTGGAGGAAACGAAATGAACATCTTACTCGTCTGTTCAGCAGGCATGTCGACATCGATCCTTGTAGAAAAAATGCGTACTGAAGCCGCAAACCGTGGCTTAGAGGCGACAATTGACGCTATCCCGGAATCACGTTTGAAAGAACAAACGAACGTGGACGTCATCTTGATCGGTCCACAAGTCCGCTATCTTGAAAGCAAAATCAAGTCGTCCGTGTCGGTACCGGTCGCCGTCATCGACAACATGGCATACGGCCTCATGAAAGGTGACCAAGTGCTCGATCAAGCGCTCGGTCTCGTCCAAAATGCATAAGACGTTTGTCTTGATCAACGCTGACGATTTCGGACTGACGACCGGGGTGAACAGCGGCATCATCGAGAGCCATGTCCATGGCATCGTCAATTCAGCGACGATGATCATGAACGGTCACGCCGTTGAAGAGGCCGTGGTGCTCGCGAGGCAATACCCTTCCCTACACGTTGGGGTACATCTCGCCTTGACGTGGGGCCGGCCGCTCGCCGAGACGAGCACACCGCTCACGAAAGAAGACGGCACGTTCCGCTACACGAACCGTTTTCTGACCGAAGCGGCGCCAGACCCGGAACTTGTCTATCTCGAATGGAAAGCCCAAATCGAGGCGTTCCGTGCGACGGGTCTTCCGCTCCACCACCTCGACAGTCATCATCACGTCCATGGCTGGCCGGCGATTCAAGACGTCATCGTCCGTCTCGCCGAAGAATATGGCACGACGTTTCGGGCCTTAACGACACTCGACGCACGCCGGGATTTGTGGGTGACCGAACGGTTCAGTGACCTGTTCTACGGTGACGGCGTATCACGAGCGACGCTCAACTCGATTCAACCGGGCGACTCGATTGAAGTGATGGTCCACCCGGCCAATCTCGATCCCGTGCTCCCGAGCGTCACGTCTTACCTCGACGAACGTCTCATCGAGAAAGAACTACTCACATCCTATCAACGCCCCGATTGGTGGGCATAACAAAAACGAGCTCCTTTACGGGGCTCGTTTTCGTTATAGCTGGAAGTGATGTTTGATTCGTTCGGCGACCGTCGCCGCATCGAGATGTGTGTTGTTGATGCGCAAATAGTTGTCGACGTCGAGCTCCCCGTCCTGTGAGTTCAAGCGGTACAGCGTCGACGTCTGCTTCAATTCGCCTTCCGACCAGGCGATGTCCCGCTTCGTCGGCTTATGTGTCAGCCGGTTCTCCGTTTGGTTGCGGATGAGGCGCTCCTCGATGTCCGCCTCGAGCTCGACGTAATAGATGTCGGCCCCGTTCGTCTCGAACAAATCGGTCACTTGTTTGATATACGCCCAATCCTCTTCTAAATCAAACGCCCAGACGAACGTGAAAATCATTCCGTCCAAGTCACTTTTTGCGACTGCTTCAAACAGCTCATGGCGAAACAGTTGGACGAGGCGGCGTCCTTCTTCCGTCCCATAACTAAAGAACGGACTGACGAGGTCAATCGTCATATGGTTATGAAACAGCTTTAAGTCGGTGATTCGTGCGAGCTCTTGCCCGACTGTCATCTTGCCGACGGCTTGTGGACCAAATAAGACTACAAATTTCATTACTCCCCTACTTTCCGAATGCTTTTTGTTATTCTAGCATGCTAAATCGGAGAGAAGATACAATATCCCACTTCATTTTCTAACATTTTCCTTTTCTGAGTCGATATAATAATAAATGAAAACTATAGACCTGAGGTGGCTACATCATGTATCAACGTTTATTCAGTTTGCTTGTCTTATTTAGTTTATTACTGGTGGCTTCCGTCTCTGCAGAAGCGACCACACGCTTAATCAAGGTCGACACACCTCTCCTCGTGTCGATTGAAGACAGCGACAGCTTGGTCACGTTACTGAAAGGCACAGCCGTCACCGTTCTCGATCGGTCCGATACCCATGCCCACATATCAGTAGGTGAACAAAGCGGGTACGTCCCGAACGAGGTCCTCGTCGAATCGGTCACCAAAACCGTCATCTCTGAAACGGACCTACTTGATGAAGCAGGGAATGCAGTCGAATTTTTATCATACGGTGCGACCGTGAGCGTCTACGATTTAGGGGACGAGGCCGAACTTTTACGCGTCGTCGGCGAGACGGCTCGATTCGTCCAACGTGCTGCGCTTGCCGATACGGCGCCTCCGCTTCTTGAGGAGACACGTTATGTGAAATCGAATGCTGACTTGTATGCATCGCCGCGTACGGGTCCCATCGTGGGTCAATTGCCACTCGGACAAACCATCACCGTTTTTGGACAAACGAACGGATATTTCCGCATCCAATCGGGTGAACACTATCGCTATGTACCGGCGCGTGCGCTTTCAAGTCGCCCCGTCAAAACGACGGAACGGTACATCGCAAAAGATACGTCTTTGTACGCAGATGCGACTCAGACGACTCGAGTCGGCATCGTCAAGCGAGGCCAACGCATCAGTATTTACGGCCAGGTTGGAAATCGTTCCCGTGTCTTCGTAAACGGACAATATCGATTTGTTGAAACGAGCCATACGAGCACGAAAAAACCAGCCCCGTTGAAGACCGGCCAGCGCTACATCACCAAATCAACCACTCTTTACAGCGAGTCATTCAAACCCGTCGGAACGTTAAAACGCGGCGCGCTTGTGACGATTTACGGGACGCACGGCAAGTACACGCGCGTATTCACGGGCGGGCAGTACCGATTCGTCTTGACAAGTATGACCAGCACGAAGAAACCCCCGCTCTATGACGCGATGGGCAAACGTTATGTTAAATTCAATGATGTCGACGTGTACCAAACTACATCCACGTTTTCGAAGAAAATCACTCACTTCAATCGTGGGCGCTTGATTGAGACGTATGGAACGAGCGGACATTACACACGCGTCATGATCGGGACAAAGTATTATTTCGTCCCGACGGCATACTTGAGCCTGAATAAACCGCTCCCGAAATCAAAGGTCGGGACCGTGTTCTATACCCAAATCAGTGAGACGCCTTACTTCTCGAGCGATATCGCCTACACTCGCCCAGCCGGTAAGTTAGCGCGCGGTGCCAAGCTTGTCGGCCTTCGCTCGATTGATGACGACTTTTGGCAAGTCCGTCTCGCATCCGGTAAAAAAGTATATGTATTGAACCCGTATATTGCCAAAACGAAACCGAAAGCCGTGGCAAAAAAGGCGGTTTCCGTCAAAGCCCACTACCATACGGTCAAACAAACACCGTTCTATGCGAATCCGTACGATACAAAACCGATCGGCTACCTCGATGCGAATCGACGAATCTATCCGCGCTCCCTTCACGGCGATTCGTATTTGATTCAAGACAGCTGGCGACCCGTTTATGTCAAGAAACAGGCCATCCGGGTCAAGCAAGACCCGTTGTTGACTTTACGAGGTAATACGAAAACCGAGCGCATGATTGCAGCTGCCGCCAAACATCTCGGGACACCATACACATGGGGTTCACAGTCTCCACTCAATGGTGGGTTTGACTGTTCCGGGCTCATTCATTATGCGAGCAACCAAGCCGGTAAGATCGGTGGACGGACGAACGTGAGCGGCTATTGGCATAGCAACCATTTCAAGAATCGCCGGACGAACATCTCGAGCGGAAAACGAGGCGACATCATCTTCTTCCACGGGACGTATCGCAACGGACCGTCTCATATCGGCATCATGCTCGACAACGAGACGTTCATTCATGCCGGAGGCGAGATGCTGCAAATCAACTCGATTCATGATCCGCAGTGGCGACCTCACTTCCTCGGCTACAAATCACTTTAATTCATACACGCCTGTCCTCACACATGAGGTCAGGCGTGTTTTTTGTCGACACTGTATGTTCGAAACATAAGATTGTGTAGAAGCGGGAAAATAGGAGTAGTCGCTATCGTTTGTCCGACTCAAAGGGAGGCCCCATATGCCAAAAGACCCTCAACTCGAGCGCTACGTCTTGCGCGTCTCCGTCATTTGCTCGTTCTTTTTCGCTATCGCCGGCATCGTTGTCGGTTATTGGCTGTCTTCCGCTTTCATTTTATTTGACGGCATCTACTCGTTTTTGAGCGTCATCATGAGCTGGATTTCGCTTCGAGCCGGCGTCTATATGTTGACGACCGACAAGCGGTTCCCGTTCGGAAAAAGTTTGATTGAACCGCTCATCATCTTGTTCCAGTACGGTGTCCTCTTATACGTCATCGTCGACGCCTTCCTTGGTGCTATCGATGACGTCCGCTCCGGCGGCAATGAACTTGTCCTCGGTGGGGCTCTCGTGTATTTGGCCATCAGCGCCGCATTGACGTACGGCATTTTCCGCTACTTACGAACGTTTCAGATGAAGGCGAGCTCTGGTCTCGTTAGTGCTGAAATTGTTCAATGGCGGCTCAGCTTCATCTTGACCGGTGGGGCTCTCGTCGGCTACTTGATCGCACAAGTGCTCGTCTGGCTGTCGTTCGATGCGATTTCTCCGTATGTCGACCCGGTCATGCTGATTATCATCACACTCTGGCTCGTCAAGACGCCGCTCATCGAGATGTGGACTGCAATCAAAGAGTTGATTGGGATGAACACGGAGACGCCGTACAGTAAACAAATCACACTGACCATCCTACAAGTCGCCCATCACTATGACGTGTTGAAAACGTACGTGCGAACGACCAAGTCTGGTAACATGCTATTCATCGAGATTGACCTCGTTGTCCCGAAAGATTATCAGTATGACAAAATCGCCGAACAGGACCGCATCCGTCAAAAGATCGAAGATGCGCTCACGTTCTTACCGTATGAGAAATGGCTGACAATCTCCTTCACGCAAGACAACCGTTGGGCCGAATGAAAAACGAGCGACACGCAGTCGCTCGCTTCGTTCATGCTTCAAACGCTCGTCGCAATACTTCTTCCTCCTCGGCATGTCCTAAGTTCCGGTTCACGACCCGCTCGACGTCTAGCCCGAGTTCATTTTTTAACAAGTTGGCGCTTCGATCTTGCCCGATGATGACGACTTCACTCCACTTGTGATGCTTATGAAGCGAGCGAATCTCTCCGCCGACGTCCCGATAGAATTGATGGATTTGGTTCTCTTTCCGGCTGTCAAATGAATCAATTTGACTGCTTGACGACGCTCTCCCGCCGGCACCGCGTCCTTGGTATCGTCTCCATTGGTCAGTGTCTAAATCAAGATCGAACACGACGACGTCCTCGACTTCACCGAGTCTCGTATCGTACACCGTAATGCTATCGAGCTGAGCAAGCAAGATGCCCGTGTTCGGGAACTCAGCGTCGAGCTTCTCGATTTGATCTAATTTCGGCTTGTCCCCGTAATGAAAATCGTTGTCGACATCGAGCTGTAGAAAGTGTAGTTCGAACAATCCGTCATTCCCTTCCGCAAATAAGACGATGCTGCGCAACAACTTATGTTCGTTCCCTAAAATTTCTCGCTCGGCCCGGTCACGGAGCTGTTTGAACGCTTTCCGTTTCGATTCGTCCCCGCTCGCTTCGACTTCTTGCTCGAGCCGGCGCAACTCGTTTTTCAAGTTAATCTCCCATTTGTCACGCTCACTCGGTTTGGTGCTCAAGTAAAGACTGAGCACCCCCGCCTCCGCATTATGAAGCTGCTTGATTTTGCCTAGTTCGGTTGATAATGCCATGTCGTCTCCTCCTTCTTAATAAATGAAAGCAGCAAGTATCCCCGTGATAAACACGGATGTAATCGTCACCGTCGAGAACCCGGCGACAATCATTTTCGGTAAAATCTCATCCTCGATGATGTGCACCTCCTCTTCCGTCTCCCCGATACTCTTCGCCGCCTCCTCGCTCAAGATGAGCGTCCCCGGGAATCCATAAAGTGCCGTCAACCCAATCGCCATCGACATCTCTTTCGAATAGCCGAGGAAGCGTCCGACGATGAGTGCGAACAATAGTAGTCCGGACACACCGAGGATGAACGAGATGGTGATCGGCACAATCAAATCGAACAAGGCGCTCGGTGACAGCGTCGCGAGCGGACCGAAGATGATGAGAAGAATCGCAATCATGATGAGACCATAGGCATCGATGCCGTTCAACGCGTTCGCTTTCAAAATCTTGAAGCGACGCAACACGATTCCGAGAATCAAGGCGATGACGAACGTATTCAAGTAACCGTTCGTCCACCCGCTCAAGACGGTCGAGATAAGGACGACAACCCCCATGACGAACAGCGTTCCAGCCGTCGTGTGGAACGGTGCCGGTAAAATCGAATCGTCGGTTTCGTCATGGACGACCGCATGTTCCTCAGGTGTGACGAGTGTCCCATCCCGATGCGCCGTCCGAATGCGCCGCGCCTCTTTCCGTAAGATAATCGACGTAAGTGGAAAACCGATCAACCCTTGCGTCGCCGCAATCAAAACCGGAAAGACGGCGACCGAGACGAGCCCGGCGTTGACGGCGGCGTCTTGGACGAGAATGATGGAGATCGTCCCGCCACTGATGGCCGCGATGGCACTCAACACATAATTCGTATCAAGGAAAAACTGGCCGATCCCATACAGGAAAGCAGCAATCCCAAGGACGGCGGACACCCCGATGACGAACGTCTTCCATTGTCGTTTGAACTCATCGAGACTGATCAGCGTCCCAAGGTGGACGATGACGAGACCGACGACCGTCTGACCGAGTGCAAGTAACGATGATGAAGGCAATAAATCTTCCGGGAATAGTCCGGATTTGAATCCGATGAGAAAAATGACCGAGGCGACGAATAGAGACGACAGGAGCGCTTTCGTCTTCTTAGAGACGTAGTCGCTAATCGTCCAGATGAGCATGACGATCGTGAAGGCGAGTAAGGAGTTCATGAGGGGCTCCCCTTTCCAAAGTTAGACACGCGGTTGGTAGCTGAAGCCGAGACCGTGAACATCAGCGACGTTATAGACGATCATGAACGAATGTTGATCGATGGCGTTAATGGTTTTGAGTGCCGTCTGGTATTCATTCCGGGTCAATACAATCATCAACATCTCCCGATTCTCTCCTTGAAAACCTCCTCTCACGTCAAACACGGTAATGCCTCGGTCGACGTCACGATACAACGCCTGTTTGATGTCATCGAGATGCGACTCGCTCATAATGAAAATCGCTTTCTTCCGGTCAAGTCCGAGCTCGATATATGCCATGACCGCCGACGTCAAAATAATTGACGCGATGGCGTACAGAAACGACTCGATTCCGAAGACAAACAGGCTCGAGAAGACGATGAGCGCATCGGTCAAAAAGAAGCCGATTGCCGTGTTCAACCCGGTGTATTTGTGAAAGATGAGCGGCGGAATGGTCGTCCCACCACTCGAGGCGCCGATTCGATACAGCATGGCGACAGCGACGGCAAATAAGATACTGCCGAACACGACCGAAAAGAATCGGTCTGACGTGACCATATATTTCGGGATGACGGCGAGCACAATCGGTAAAAACAGACTGCCGAGCAACGTGTTATAAAATACTTTCTTGCCAAGAAAGATGAACGCCAAGATGAGCAGGACCCCGTTCAGGACGGATACGACAATCGAACGATCGATGTCGAGTACTTCTTCTAAGAGAATACCAATCCCGGTTACGCCGCCTGCGGCGATATCGTGAGGTCCCAAAAACAGATTGATGGCTAACCCGATGACGATAATGGCAGCGAGAATCACTGCCACATCACTTATTCTTTTTCGCATCACAACCCCTTCCTCTCACGATTGGAACGTCTGCATCGTCTCGATGACTCGGAGCACGAACGTGACACTATCCTCTAGTTCCGATAGGGGGATGGACTCATCGATTGTATGAATCGCTTCGTAACCAATCGACACATTCAGCGCAACCTTCCCGAACTCGTTGAATACATTTGCGTCACTCCCACCGCCGCTATGCTCAAAGCGGACGGGGAATGACTCACGCTGAAGCGCATCCGCCACATGAAGGACGAACGGTTCGTCTTCCTCGAACCGATAACTCCGAATCATCTGTTTTTGCTTGATGTCGAGCGTCCCGCCATATTTTTGTGCCGTTTGTTCGAATGTTTCGACCATGTGCGCAACTTGCTCGACGCAGGCATCGTGATCGAGTGACCGCGCCTCACCGACGAGCGTCACGTGTTCCATGACGACATTGCTACCGGTACCGCCCGAGATTGTTCCGATGTTCGCAGTCGTCTGATCGGTGATACGTCCGAGCTTCATATGATGAATCGCCTCGGCCGCGATGACGAGCGCCGAGATTCCTTTCTCCGGTTCGAGTCCAGCGTGGGCCGCCTTTCCATGAATCTCAATCTGAAGGCTGAACATACTCGGTGAACTTAAGATGATGCCGCCGACCGATCCACCGTTGTCGAGGATGAGCCCATGTTTCGCCTTAAGTGCGGACATGTCGAGCGCTTTCGCTCCGAGCAAGCCCACTTCCTCGCCCGGCGTCAACACGAGTTCAATCGGCCCGTGCCGCACTCTCGTCTCGTTCAAACGTTCGATGACCTCGAGCATGATGGCAATTCCGGCCTTATCATCGGCTGCGAGAATCGTCTCTCCTTGCGAGTAGATGACACCGTCCCGGACCACGGGTACGATGCCTTTCCCTGGTGCGACGGTATCGATATGGGCTGATAAAAATAACGGTTCGATAGACGGATCCCCGTCGAGACGGGCAATCAAATTGTTTGAACCGAGACGGGTCTGTGCTTTCGAGTCGTCTTCGTCGAGTTCGAGGCCGAGTGCATTGAACCGTTGTTTCAAATCCTCTAAAAACGGACCTTCGGCATAAGATTCCGAGTCGATTTGTACGAGTTCCATGAACGTATCAGCAAGACGCGAGGACATATTAGTCGCCCCTTTCGATGGGAAGCTTCGACTGTTTGCGTAACGCATATAATTTTTGTAAATTGAGGAACGTGACTTTTAGGACAGCGTAGAATGGGACGGCGAGCAGCATGCCGACAATCCCGGCGAGACGTCCCGCCACAAGCAGGACGAGCGTGATGGTGATGGGATGGACCCGAAGTGACTTGCCTTGGACGAGCGGTGAGATGACGTTGGCGTCAAGTTGTTGGACGATGGTGATGGCGATGATGACGTAGATGGCTTTGACCGGTTCATCGATGAACGCGATTAAGACGGCGGGTGCGGCCCCGAGGAACGGACCGAAATACGGGATGATATTCGTTGCGAAGATGAACAGCCCGAGCGGCAGAAAGAATGGCACGTCGAGCAGCCATAGGGCGATGGTGGCGAAGAAACCGACGAACGTACAGACGATGAGCTGGGCCCGGACGTAGCGTTTGATTGTCTCGTGCATGTCATTCAGAATGTGACGGGCATCCTGTTCATACGTCGGTGGAATCCAGCGAACGATCGCACTTGCGAGCTTGCCGCCGTCAATCAACATAAAGACGTACAAGAACAAGGCGATGAACAACGTGAACAGCCCGGAAATCACGAGAGCAAGCAAACGTCCGAGCGACCCGGCGACCGAACCGATGACGACGCCAAGCGCATCGGCCAATTGGCGCACCCACGTCTCGACGGACGTCGCGTTTTGTTCGGCGTACTCACGGAACCAGCTGTACTCTTCGAGGCGAGCGTACAATAACAGGAATTGACGGTAACTCTCTTCGGCAAAGCGCGGGAACGTGTCGAGCAGTGCGAGCAATTGTCGTGTGATGAGCGGACCTAGTGTCAGGACAAAAGCGACAGTCAATAGGAGCAACGAGAGCAACATCGTCAAAATCGCGAGCGATCGGCGCTTGAACTTCACTTCCAACCAATCGACGAGACCGACCGTCAAATAGAATAAGATGCCAGCGAATAAAAACGGGGTCAGGACAGTGGCGAAAAAGATACCGATCGGATAAAACAAGAACTCGACTTGTTTGGCCATGAACACGATCGTCAAGATGAGCAACACCCAAATCCCATTACGAAAGGCACGAGTCGTCCAAAAAGGCTGCATGTCGGTTTCCCCTTTCTGAAACGTTACATTAGTTCTTTCCCGTTTTGAAAAAGTTCATTCCACTCACCTTTCCTGTATGTGCCCCGGTTAAATATTTGTTTACCCCTCCTTCATATGAGGAATAGGCATATCATCTATGTTTATGAAGGAAGGTGTCATCCCGTGACTTGTCCACGCTGCGGAGCGAAATCCCGCTCGAAAACCACTGTTTGTCCGACGTGCGGCCATCGCACTCGTCGTTTGAAATGGATTGCTGCCCCGATTGCGATCGCACTCATCGCCTTCGTCTCTTTTTTGACGAACGCTTATCTCACCGAAACTCCGCGCTCGAGTGAATCGCTCGCCGACAAAGTCGACTTGAACATCACCGAAGATACGGTCTCGGCCGACGGGGCTACCACCGTCGACCTCGAGACGTTGCAAGATAGCTTATATACGATTGGAACAGGCACCGGTTTTTTAATTAGTCCGCAAGACGTGTTGACGGCGGCACATAACGTCGCCGGCATCACTCGCGTCACGATGAAACATGGTGACAAGGCAGTAAACGGGACCGTCATCGGTCGGACCGACGCGATCGCCGTCATCCGCATCGAAAAAGTGAAAGCGACACCGTTCTCGTTCAGCCATGCGATTGTCGGACCGGACGAACCAGTGTTGACACTCGCGCCGGATGAACAAATCGAAGGAACGCTCACGTTCGAAGAAGACAGCTATAAGCGGGAATTCGATTTACCGAATCGTGCCGTCGGCAGCCCGATCGTCACGGCCAATGGACGGGTTCTTGGACTGCACTTGGTGACGAAGACGCTCCCGGTCGCCTTGTTCGAACAAGACGTACTGTCGTTCCTCGAGTCGGACACGCCAGCACCACCACCGACGAAAAAACGCAGTACGCCGGCCGCTGAACTCGCACCGGTCGCGCCGATCACACCGGTCCCGAAACGAGAAGACCCGGTCGAACCAGCTCCGGCTCCAGAACCTGAATCGACACCGGAACCGGAAGCCGCTCCCGAAGCTCCACCAGAAACCGAAGAGCCCGCAGAAGAGCCGGCACCGGTCGAAGAGGAAACACCAGCCGAACCGGAACAACCGGCCGAAGAACCTGAGACGCCTCCCGTCACGGAGCAACCGACCGAGCCCGACGTCCCTGTGACCGAACCGGCGGAACCCGTCGAGCCAGAGAAACCAGCCGCTCAGGATAAAGAAGCGGAAGCACCGGCACCGGTCAATAAGCAAGACAAACCGAGTCCGAACACAAAGCCGAAACAAGACAAGAACGACAAACCGGCGCCACCGCCCGTCACCGAGGAGAAGTCGGACGTGACTGACGCAACCGAGGATATCCCGGACGAGCCGGTGGAAGACGAAGAAAGCACGCCATCTGAATGATGACGTGCTTTTTCATGTGTCTTTTCGAGCGCGCCGCTGCACGTTGCCGACCGCGGCCCCGAACAACAGCAGGATGATCGACAACATCCAAAACGGCATTACATCCTGCAACAACCAGACGATCAGCGCACTGATGGCGATGACGACGCCCATCCACAAAAAATTCGACTGTCCCATTTGTCTCACCTCAGCCTCATCATAGCACATCGATTCGATACGCCGTCGCCTGGGGCGGTAGCGAGCGGGTCATCTTCTCATCGTGTTCGACGCGCACCTGTTGCCCGACGGCGAGCGGTACCTCTTCCTCTCGAAGTACTCCTTCCCAGTGAAACACGATCCCATCGAACGGCTCAGCATCCAAGTTCGGTGCGACCCGAAGCCGCGTCGGCTCAAGCTCGACGATATAGCCCGTGAACGTGACCATTTCCATTCCTCCATTTCTTCGCAAATCCTTCCCTTTTCTTTTCCCATTTCTTGAAAAAAATCTACTCGTTCGCCCGAATGCTCGGTATAATGAAGCCACACTCACGAACTTGGGAGGGACTTCTGTGAAACACACCATCGATTTACACCATCCCGACTTTCAGCGCACCTTCCTCGAGATGATGCTCCTTGAAGAACTGATTGACGATTATAACGCTGAATCGATCGAGTCGCTCATCGTCCGCGGTGAGACGAACTTCCCCGAGGACCCGTTCTTCCCGGCGCTGCGGGCTTATCCGCTCATTCGTGAAGGCGAGTTCGGTCGGGCTCGTGCCGTACTCGAAGCCGCGAGCGAAAAAGGCGACCATTACATGATTCACTGCCTCCATGGCATTTTGAGCGACGATACGAATTTCATGTTCGAGGCCGAGCAACATTTCCTTCGCGCCGTCGAACGCTATCCGGACGTGCCGATGGTCCAGCGTGCCATTGCTGTCCATTACTTCAACCGCAAGTTTTATGGGGAGGCCGGCCTCCATCTGATGCATTACATCCGACTCGCCGGATTCAATGAAGAAACCGTGCCGATGCTGCTCGAATTCTTCCAAGTGTTCGATGAGATTCCGCTCGAGATGAACGACGAATTACTCAAGGCGGCCATCGGGTACTTGAACGCGAACCCGCGCAACCCGCGCGCCCACTCGCTCTACGCGTCGATCTGTAGCCACCGGGTCGAGATGCTCGTCAAGCGCTTGCCAGAAGACAACCATCAACTCGATGACGAGACGATTGCGATGTTACTCGAGGTCGAAGAGCACGGCATGTGGAGCGCGACGTATGACGACAGCGAGGACCGTATGTTCCGTGCCATGTTCGCGGATTATATCGACAACGTTGTCTTGCCGAACACGTCCAGACTGTATGTATACCGCTTACGTCTCCGCTATTGGTATCACCGGCTCACGCACCGCTTGACCGGGGGCTACGGAGATTCGATGCGTTCATCGTAAACGTAAACAGACAGCCCGAACTCTTTGAAAGAGTTCGGGCTGTCTGTTGTCGTTAAATGAATCAAAGTGGTGATGAGTTAATTTCTATATCATTGGCCAACTGCTGAATATCCATTTGCTCTGTCGCTACTCGAACACATAATTCGATTGCAAGAGACGACTCTAATTCGAGCGCAAATCCGTTACGGGCTAAAAACAATTGAAGTGCTCCATAAACAGTGCGTTTGTTGGCATTAATAAAACAATGGTTGTTAATCAATGAGTGAAATAAGGCAGCCGCCTTTTCAAATACAGTAATATAAGCATCTTCACCAAACGCAGAGTGGTTCATTCTTTGAACGGACGAACTTAATAAACCTCTGTCTTTTATACCAATTGGTTCTTCAGGTGAATACCTCAGAATCATTAAACGATTGATTGCAATCACTTCTGTTTCCGTTACATACTGAATCAACGATCTACTAATCCTTTAAATGTCTCATCGTGCTGACTCATAATTTGTTCCATTTCTTTAAAGAAGTTCGGAGCGATATCCATGTTGGACGGAATTTCAATCTTATTAGTCGGTTTGATTAAAATGCCCTCATCTGTCGTAGTTACGGAAACTGTATCGCCTACTTCTAAATTCAGATGCCGCAATTCACTTATAGGAATTGAGACATGAACAGAATTTCCGTGTTTCACTAACTTTCTTTCACTACTTTTTAGTTTTTGCACAAAAACACCTCCACATTAAATACTTACAATACATACTGTATGTATTTAATGTAACAGATTTAACTCGTTTTTGCACTCAAACCTAACCAATCATTTATTACATATACGGATGAATCGGTCCGCGCAACTCGAACGAGTAGTCCTCGTGGTTGACGATTCCGACGACTTGATCACTCTCAAGCAATTGCATTAAAAACTCAGCCATCTCTTCAGCAGTATGATACTTCTCGACGTTTTGACTATAGTCGAAGTCGTCCTCTTCACGGGCCCGGTTCGCAAAGCCCGTCTCCGTCGCGGCCGGGGCGAGCACTTTCGCCCGCAGTTTGTCCCCGTCGTTCATGAGTTCGCGAGCGAGTCCTTCCGTATACGCACTGACGAAGAACTTCGACGCGCTGTACGTGACACCTTTTTTGGCGATATGATACCCGACAACAGACGCGACGTTCACGAGTGTCGCCCCTTCAACGTTATGATAGTCTCGGACGTACAGGCTCGACAGTACCGTCAACGCCTCGACGTTCAAGCGAATCATATTCTCCATCTTCCCGACCTCGACGTCCTTCACGAGATTCGAATCCCCGAACCCGGCGTTATTGACCAACGTCTCGATGTCGAGATCGGCGAGTGACTCATACAACGCATAAACGTTCTCGCTGTAAGACAAGTCTTTCGCCTTGATGATGACATCGCTCTTTGGTGAAATCGATTTGATCTCACTCCGCAACTTCTCGAGTTCGTCGTGGCGGCGCGCCACGAGCACGAGCGATTTTCCTTGCTTCGCGAACTGTTTCGCCGCCTCATACCCAATCCCTGAACTTGCCCCGGTGATGACTGTATATTTCATAAACCTGTCCCCTTTTCACTGGTATTGAGATATTGTCTCTCTTCGGCAATTCCCCTAACCCTATCTGCTCAATCCTTGGAACTCGCAAAAACCGTCCTCTCCTAAAACAGGAAAGGACGGTCCGTCTTATGTTTGGAAGCGACCGATGAGCGTCTGTAAGTCTCCGGTCATATTGCCGAGCGACTCGGCGACACCGTTCAACTCTTGGATCATCGCGAGCTGGGCGTCGGCCGTCTCGCCGACGCTACGCATCGTCTCGGCCGTGCCTTCACTGTCACTCGCCATATGGATTGTTGCTGTCGCGACTTGTTTCGTCGTCATCGCAATTTCCGTTGAGGCGACCCGGATTTGTTCCGTGTTCTCGACCGAGGCGTGCAATTGCCCGACGATTTGTTGGAACGACGCCGTCGCTTCCTCGAGCAGTGCCGTATTCGTCTCGACACGACGCGCACTGATGGCGTGACGTTCGAGCACCGCGTTCGATTGCGTTTGAATCGACTCGATCAAGCCGGCGATTTGGGACGCCGATTGTTTCGACTGTTCCGCAAGCTTCCGCACTTCTTCGGCGACGACGGCGAAGCCTTTCCCTTGCTCGCCGGCCCGGGCCGCTTCGATGGCCGCGTTCAAGGCGAGCAAATTCGTCTGATCGGTAATCGACTGGATGACCTCGGTGATGAGGGCGATCTCGTCCGACTGTTGTTTCAACGCCGTGATCGATTGACCGGTGACGACCGTCTCGGATTCGAGGGCGAGCACTTCTTGTTTCGCCTGTTGAATCGTCTGTTCACCGCGTTCGGCGAGCTTTAGACTCGTCTGGACGTCTTGACTGATTGTCCCGATTGATGTGGCGATCCGCTCGACGCCTTCATCGGCCGCCGCGACCGCCTGTCCGCTCTTCGAGGCAGCTGCCGCCTGGTTGACGGTCTGACCGACGACTTGTTCAATCATCCGTGTCGTCTCTTCCGTCTGCGACGACATCTCTTCCGTGCTCGCATATAGTTCTTCCGACTGGGCCGTGATCTCTTGGGCGTTCCGGCTCACTTCGTCGATGAGTTCACGGAGGTTGCCTTTCATCTGGTTGAAACCGACCATGAGCTCACCGATTTCGTCCCGTGTGAGTGCTTGGAGGTCGGCACGCGTCAAATCGCCATCGGCCACAATCCCGACTTCATTGGATAACTGTCGGAGGGGTACCGTGACCATGCGCTGGAGCATATAACCGGCCCCGAGTGTGAGCAACAAGATGAGAATAGCAATCCCTGTCGAATAAAGGAACGCCTGTCCACCGAGCTGTTCGAGCTCTCGTTGTTTCTCGACAATTGTTGCTTCCGTCTCGGCTTGTAGCTGTTCGCCCGTCGCTGTGATGGATGCCGTCACATCAGGCATGAGGCGAAGCGTGAGCCGGTCGATGTTGTCCTGATCTTGATTATCGGCCGCGACGATGACTTCTTGTGCCAAATCGTCATAGCCGGTCGCGTAGGAGAGCATGCTCTCGAATTCTTTCCGCTCGGCTTCCGTCTTCGCGAGTGCGAGCAATTGTTCGAGCGCTTCTTTCTTCTCTTTACCACCCCGTTCGATTTGTTCGCGCCGTTCGTCTTCTTGGACGAGAATATATCCGCGTACCCCGTACGCTTGACGCGTCATGCCGAGCGACAAGTCATCGGCCGCCTTCATCTTCATGACGTCATGACCGATCATCTCTTCATATTGGGTCGTCATATTTTGCAGCGTCCATAGGTTATAGCCCATGCCGAGCGTGACGAACAGTAAAATCAATCCGATGCCGCTAAACAGTTTTTGAGTCAATGACAGTTGATTGAATCGCTTCATAATCTCTCGAGGACCGTGTCCTCTTCCACCTCTATCTCTCTTTTTTTGGAACTACATGGGTTTTATCGGATGACGGAAACGGTTTTCCAATCTTCTGGACCTATTTTTTAGACATTGACCTCATTTCCCACTTTCCCTTCCATCATTTTGTCACAGAAAAAGACCGCAACTGTGTGATGAGTTGCGGTCTCGTTTCATATTTTGAACTGCGATACCCGGTTCGAAAGATCGACCGCGCGCTGTTCGGTTTCCTGCATCCGGACTTGAACGTCGTTGAACCGTTCGACAGACAGTTGGACTTTCTCCGAGATGGACTGTGTCCCGTCCGCCCCTTCCGTCACGGTCGTCGCGACTTCTTGAATCACGTGGAGGATGCTGTCGGTCATATGACGCAGTTGGAGCGCGTTCGCCTCGAACGTCTCGGCCGTCTGTCCGAATACGGTCGCGTCCGACTCGTATTGTGTGGCCGACTCCTCGAGTCGGTCATAGTCGGCGAGCACTTTCGTATCGAGGAACGTCAGCATGTCGGCCGAGCTCGTATTGAGTCGTGCGACCGAATCGATGACCGTGTGCGACACCGCTTGAATCTCGTTCACGGTCTGCCGTGAGTTCTCGGCGAGTTTTCGAATCTCTGAAGCGACGACGGCGAAGCCGCGGCCGGCATCTCCGGCCCGCGCTGCCTCGATGGATGCGTTCAAGGCGAGCAAGTTCGTCTGGTCGGCGATCGTGAGGATCGCGCTCGTCAAGACACGAATCTGTTCGACCGACTGTGCACCTTTAATTGCTTCGTCTAACTCGATCCGTTTCTGTTCGATGATGGCGTTCGCTTCCGTCTTCGACGCGACGGCTTGTTCACGCATCGCATGGGCGCGGCGTTCGACGTCACCCGCTGTCGTCGCACTGTCGTTTGACAAGTCGACGATGGAATCGATGGAACTACCCATCTCGGTCGTCGATGCACTCATCTCTTGCGAGGAGGCGGCCGTCTCTTCCATACCGGCCGTCAATTCCTCGACCGTGCCGGACGTTTCTTCCATGTACCGGCTCAGTTCGGTCACTTCCGTCGCCACTTCTTTTGACGAGACGAGGACGATTTTCGCTGTTTTGTCGACGTCAATCATGATGTCGCGCAATGTGGCGAGGAACGTGTTGAACGAGCGGCTCACTTGGGCGATTTCATCGTTCGACGTGACCGGGATGGCCATCGTCAAGTCACCGCCTTGCGAAGCCAGTTCGTCAAACTTCGTTTGAAGCGTCCGCATCGGTATGATGATTGAGCGTAATAAGCTCAAACCGAGGAACAACAAGAGCGCGACCGCACCGATCGTCACCGCGAGTAGCGTAATGAGCGACTGTTGAAACTCACGTTCCATGTCGGTGCCGACACGTTGCGAGCCTTCCGAATTGTAGTCGACGAGCTCGGTCAGGCGCTGCGTGAAGTTATCGTATGTCGATTGGGACTGGGCGTCATAATACGAGCGAGCCATACCGTTGTTGCCAGACGTGCTGAAGATCAGCATGTTATCCGACACGCGCTGGTACATCTCCCACTGGCGGCTGAAGTTGGCGAACAACTCTTTGTCCGTCTCGCCCGTCG
Source organism: Exiguobacterium sp. SL-10 (assembly GCF_004337025.1). Taxonomy (NCBI): domain Bacteria; kingdom Bacillati; phylum Bacillota; class Bacilli; order Caryophanales; genus Exiguobacterium; species Exiguobacterium sp. SL-10. The sequence goes on from NZ_SJUP01000004.1 coordinate 184,131, forward strand.
CCGTTTGTTCATATTTCGGGGCGATCTCATTGATGCGCGTCCGAATGTCTTTCATCTCGGTCATCAATTCTTCTTTCGCGGCCGCGTCTTCGGTCACGATATGTTCGAGTTCGAGCGCCCGATAGTTCGCAGCGAGCGTGTTCAGTTCGTGGGCATAGTCGAGTCCTTTATTCCAGTTGTTGACGATGTCATCGCCTTGCCGGTTCGCGTCGGCGAGCGACAAGAGCGAGTAACCGCCGACACCCGCAACCATGAGGAGCGCGAGGATGACGAGACCCCAAAGCTTTTGTCGGATCGTCAGGTTCTTACCTGTCACGCGTTTCCCTTCACGAGCGCTCGACTTTCGCCATTTCGGTTTCCATTGAAAGCGCCGGACGTCCAATCGACCCCGTAACGCTTCCCATTTCTGTTTCACTGACATATGTATATTCCCCTCTCGAATGCAACGTTTCCTCCTATATCGTCTTTCCATCGAGGAATGTAAAGCAGATTGACCAAAATAAAAAAAGATGACTGAACAATCAGTCATCTTCCATGCCATTATTGTACGTTCAGCACGGTTTGCGTGCCTTCAATCATCTTGATTTCCGTCCATTTGACAACGCTCTTGCCGAGCGGGTCGTTGGCGACCATGAAGTCGGCGAGCGCTTGAACTTTTAACGGATCGACCGGCTGTTTCACGTTATTCAAACGGAAGCGTGATACTTTATTGAACATATCCAAAAATGCGATTTCTACTTTAGTCTCAGTCATGGGTTAGTCCTCCTTGGGTGTGGGTGTGATTAGACGAGATCGTATTCGCGAACGACCGACACGGTGAAATCTTCTTGCTCGGTCAAGTCGAGCATGAGATGTCCGAACGCCTCGGCATTGTCAGCCGTGAGCGTTGCCCGAATCGGACCGAAGCGTTGCGTTTTCTTCGTCGGTTTCAAGCTGTTCAAATCGTGGTGCGTCGTCAAGACGAGCGTGGCTTTCTTTTCAGTCAATACGGCCATGGGGAATGGCTCCTTTCGGGGATGGATTACGATTCAGATGGATAGGTCGAATCGAGGCGCTCGAGCAGTTGGATCATGCGCTCGAGGCGTGTCTCAATCCGATGGAGCAGATAGAGCGAGACGACAATCGGGAAGCCGAGGTTCGAGATGAGTTCGGGCCAGCTCATGTGACCACACGCTCATCGTAAAAGGCTCCGGCGGAACGCTTCGGTACACGCATCAGGGGTTCCTCCAATTAGAACGTCACGTGGAATTCACGCGACACGACGTATGCGGCGGATTCGACCGCGAGAAGCGGAATCAATAGATCACCGAACTGCTTGATCTCCTCGGTCTCCATCCGCGCACCGAGTGGACCGAACCGGACGAGCTGACGCTTCTCCTTGCCGTCAACGAGCCGCTTCGTGTCGAGATAAAAGACGCTTGCGTATTCTCGATACACTGCCATATGTCTCACCTCCTTCGCCCCTATTAACCGAAGTTGGTGAATGTTTGCTCATTTTTCCTTGTCCCTTTTTCGTAACGACTATAGACCCACTATGAATGAAGGCGCATTCATCGTTACAAATTGGCTTTATTTCTTGAATTCCCATACCAATTAGGGTATCTTAATAAGCGTCAACCGAATTTTGAAAACACGCCTAAAGTCCCACGAATTCATTTCCCCACTTTGAAAAAACTGACAGTTAATTGCTTGAAAATGGGGTACTATACGGAGGAGGCCATTTTCGAAATGACCAGTTTGACTTGAAGAAGGAGATACTCTAGATGAACAGCTTAGACCTCGCACTCGACACTTCTATTCCTTCCGCTCAACTCGACTTCGACCATACCGACCTGACGTTTTATGCGACCGACTGGGATGATTATCGCCCTGAACACGCGAAGCCGCTTCTGTACAACGAACGCCCATTGACCGTCTATCCACTAAAAGAACTGAGCCGTGCGTTTCATGTCGCCGGGATTCCCCGTAGCCAGCAACAGCTGATTAAATGGGAAACCGACGGCGTCTTGCCACCGACCCCGTTCACGATAGGACGCAAGCGCTTCTATACGGAAAATCAGATTCGGACAATCGTCGACATCGCATTGGAATGCGGACTACGGCCCCGGACACACGTCAAAAAGACGAACTTCTCCGAGTTGGCCCATAAAGAATTGGCGTACATACTCCACCTAGAATTGAACATCGAACGGCCGCATGAATGAGCGGACATGAGACAGCCCTTCCTGAATCGTCAGGAAGGGCTGTTTTTGGATGCTTTACAATTTCTCCCGTGCCGCTTCTGGGACGTCCGCGACCGACACTTCGTCGTACGACGTGACCTCGTCCTTGTTTTTAACATATAGCTTCAAGTACGCTCCGCTCCGAAGTTCTTTCGCAGCTGTGAACGTGACCGTTTGCGGGTCGCCGTCCTTCGTCAGCGCCTCCACCGAATAAACGTAGCGGCGGACGATGTCACCCGAATCGAGCGTTGTCTCTTCCACTTCCGTGACCTCTCCAACCTGTACATAGACATGATCCTTCCCCAACCGTTGCCAATCGATATTGACGAGACCGATGACGGCCACGATGAGCGCGAGGCTCGCGATGATTCCTTTTTTCATGATGTTCTCTCCTTTATATCACTTGTTTCGTGAACCGTCGTACGGTCAACACGTAATAGAGCGCATAGATCGCGCTGTACACACCCATCCAGACGAGCACCGGCACCGTGAAATCCATCGCCAACAACCGCGAGAACGCGACGAGGGCGACCGAGGCGTGCACGATTCCGAGCGAGAATGGCGCCAGGAAGACGACGGCAATCTGTTGCCGAATCGTCCGCTTCACATCTCGTTTTGAGATACCGACTTTCCGTAGCACCTCGTATTTGGCCCGGTCTTCCTCGGCCTCGGTCATCGTCTTGAAGTAAATGATGCTGCCGGTGGCGACGAGGAAGACGAGTCCGAGGAAACTACCGACGAACAACAGCGCACCATGTACGGCCATCGCCTCGCTATACAACGCCGTCGCGCTCGAGAAGTTCGCCTCAATCGATAACGAATCGGACAAGGCTGACTGTTCTTTATAATCGGCGACCGAGACGGCCTGATACGTCGCCGCCTCTTCCGGCAGTGCCGTGAACACGTCATCCGGCGTCACGAGGAGTAAGCCGCCGAACGTCATGACGTTGAGTGGTGTCTGCTCATAGCGAGAGGCGACTTCATGCGTCACGCCGTCAAGCTCGACCTCGGTCAGATGTTCTGAGAACCGCTCATCATAGAACGGATCAATCAAATAGACCTGATTAGAGGCTAGCATTTTTGGCGTGTCCCAGCCCATATCAGTCGCGACGTCTCGGAATGTCGACTCGTCGATAACGCCGTATTCGCGCTCCCCCATCTCTCCTGCGACTCGGACTGTCTTCTCGAGAATCGTCGCCTGATGGAGCACGTCGGCGTCGATGTCACGCGTCTCTCCTTGCCAGGCGAACGTATACGGGGCGTAAGATGTGACTTGTTGTTCCGCGTAATAATAGACGCTGAAAATCGCGCCGCCGGCCGTGATTGCCGTCGCACTGATGATGCTGATGAGCGTGAGCGTCTTCGCGTTCCCACGGATCCGGTATAACAACTGTGACGTCGTCAACAAGTTGAGGCGACGCCACGCCCAACGTTCGTTCGCTTTCAAACGACCGAGAATAAAGATGAGGACGCTATGGAACAACAGGCCCGACCCGACGATTGTGAGACCGATGATGAGGAGCGGCATCGCCGCCGTAAGGTATCCCCAAAGCGGTGACGTCGCCAAATCTTGCAGCGCAAGCCAGTAGGCCACTCCGAGGACGAGCACGCCGAGGAGTGCCATGATCGGGCTCGCTTTTGGGACGTCTTCGCCTTTTTTGTCGGCATGGAACAGTTCGATCAATTTGAAGCGATAAATGACCCGGTAGCCCTGGAACGACGTGAACAAGAAAATCGCTACGAAGACGAGCATCGTCTCGATCAGCGCCGACGTCGAAACGGTGAAACCAATCGACAAGTCACTGTTCATCAACCGGAGCAACAGCTGTAACAGCGCGTTCGAGCCGAGGAGACCGAGTCCGACACCGACGAGGAGCGACACCGCCCCGATGACAAGGTTCTCGAACAACAGGAGCGTCCCGATTTGTTTTTTACGCACCCCGAGAAGTGAATAGAGTCCAACCTCGCGTTTACGCCCTTTCAAAAAGAAGGCGTTCGAGTAGGCGATGAATAAGGCGACGAAGACGAGCAAGATGAACGTCGAGGCGCTCATCAAGCTTCGAATCTGTCCCGACGTCTCCGCCAAGCCGCTGATCTCGTCACTATGCTTGAGCGTCGCGAACGTGAAATAGATGATGATCGAGAAGATGGTCGTCCCGACGTAAAGGGCATAGCGCGACAAGTTACGGGCGACGTTCTTCTTCGCCAAATCAAACAGCGTCATCAGACGCACCGCCCTTCAACTCATCTAGAATCGTCTGATAGAACGTATCGCGCGACGTCGTGCCACGAATCAGTTCTTTCGATAACCGGCCGTCCTGGATGTAGAGGACCCGGCGACAGAAACTCGCCGCGTAGGCGTCGTGCGTCACCATCATAATCGTCGTCTCGGCCTCGTTCAGCCCGGCGAGCGTCTGGAGCAGGTCCGTCGCCGACTTCGAGTCGAGCGCCCCCGTCGGTTCGTCGGCAAAGATGAGTTTCGGATTAGAAATGAGTGCGCGGCACACCGCCGTCCGCTGTTTCTGTCCGCCTGAGATTTGATACGGGTATTGGTCGAGGATCGCCGTAATCCCGAACCGATGTGCGAGCGCGTCGACGCGTGAACGTGTCTCATCAATCGGCGTCTTCGTGACGGCGAGCGGGAGCAGGATGTTCTCCCGGACCGTGAGCGAGTCGAGTAGGTTATAGTCTTGGAAGATGAAACCGAGATGGTCGCGTCGGAAGTCGGAGAGCGCCTCTTCTTCGAGCTTGGCGATATTCTCGCCGTCGACGAGGATGTCCCCGTCCGTCGGCGTATCAATCGTCGCGAGCACGTTCAATAGCGTCGACTTCCCGGCTCCCGACGGCCCCATGATTCCGACGAACTCGCCGTGGTCGATCGTGAACGACACCCCATCGAGCGCGTGGAAAGCGTTGCCCCCCGTCACGTATGTTTTTTTAATGGCATCAACTTGTAGTAATGGATTCATTGTTCAGCACCTCTTTCTGAATACAACGATAAAGGACGTACCTTAACTGAAAATCACGCGTACCTTACGAAATCCTTAAGTGTTATGCTTGAGCGAGAGGTGATGAATATGGAACAACCACGCATCTTGATCGTCGACGACGAGAGAGATTTATGTACGCTCATCCAAAAAGCGTTAGAGAAAGAGGGCTTTCGTGAGATTCGGACGGCCCACACGATTCGAGACGGGGTCGCGGCGTTCACCGCGTTCGCACCTCATCTCGCCATCCTCGACGTCATGTTGCCGGACGGAGAAGGGTACGAACTATGCCAGCAAATCCGGAACACGTCGAACATCCCGATCTTATTTTTGTCGGCCAAGTCCGACGAGGTCGACAAGATCCTCGGCCTCGCTATCGGTGGCGACGACTATATCACGAAGCCGTTCAGCCCGAAAGAAGTCGCCTTCCGCGTCAAGGCACAACTTCGCCGCGTCTCGCTCTATGATGCGCCGGAACTTCCCGCCGAAACGGTCGTCGGCCCGTTCCAGTTGAATGCGGACGGCACCGAGGTGTATCGCGATGGGGTTCGGCTCGAGCTGACGGCCAAGGAAGTCGGCCTGCTCGCCTGCTTCATGCGCAACCCGAACCGGATCCTCAGTAAAGAAACGCTGTTCACGCAAGTGTGGGGTGAAGATTTTTATGGCGCCGACAACACGGTCATGGTACACATGCGCCGACTCCGAGAAAAAATCGAACCGAACCCGTCCCAACCGACCTACATCAAAACGGTCAAAGGGCTCGGCTACAAGTTCGGGGCATAGGAGGCGGTCACTTGTGAAATGGAAACTGACCGGCAGCTATTTGGTGTCAATCTTGGCCATCGTCGCGATCGTCGTCATCTTGAACGTGATCATCCTCGTGACACTGTTGATCAATCAGCGGACCGGGATTGACGACGTCGAGAGCAACTCCGGCGAGACGTTCACGCGCACATTCAACCAATATATGACGCTCGAGGACGGTGAACCGGTCGTCAGTCCGGATGGTGTCCGCGCGCTCGAGACGAATAACGCGTTCCTGCAAGTGCTCGACGAGTCGGGCCGTGTCGTCAGCGAAATCGATGCGCCCGAAACGGCACCGGACGCGTACGCGCCGATTGAATTGATTCATATCTATAAATACAAAGACGACGACCTCGTCCTCTATTTCATTGGCGAATTCGAGGATTACAGCTATCTCGTCGGCTTCCCCGAGGCAACCGAGGGCCGTATCGTCACGATGATCGACCCCCAGTCCGTCCTCGCCTACTTGTCGAAGGCCGGGCTCATCTTGCTCATCGTCGATCTCGCCGTCGCGGCGCTGATCGGACTCGCCTTCACCTCGATTTTGACGAAACCTGTCTATCGATTGACCGAACGGATCGCCCAGTTGAAGGCACGTGATTTCTCGACCGTCGAACCGAAACGACCCGGCATGTATCGACCTGTCTTCGCCAACTTGAACGACGTGTCCGAGACGTTGACGACGTACGAGTCGGAACGGGAAGAGCTCGAAAAACACCGAAAAGAGTGGATGAGCAACGTCTCGCACGACTTGAAGACGCCGCTCGCCTCGATCCAAGGGTATGCGGAGTTGCTCGACGATCGTGACCTCGAGGAAGCGGAACGAATCCAATACGCCGAAGTCATCGAACGCCAGGCAATGTATATGAAGGAACTAATCGACGACTTCAATTTGACGATGCGGCTTCAGCACGGTGACTTCCCGCTCGAGACCGTCGCGACCGGGCTCGAGGCGTTCGTCCGTGAGCTCGTGATCGACGTGTTGAACGACGCTCGGTTTTCTACGCGGGACGTCTCATTCTCGAGCAAGGACGCGGCCACACGGGCGATCGACCGGCACTTCATGAAGCGGTCATTGCTCAACTTCTTGTATAACGCCTTGCTCCATAATGACGAGACGGTCGCGGTCCGCGTCACCGTCGAACACGACACGATCACGATTCAAGACGACGGCACCGGCATCGACGCGAAGGATTTGCCGTACATCTTCGAACGTTACTATCGAGGCACGAACACGACCGATTCGCTCGGGAGCGGGCTCGGTATGGCCATTTCCCGGGACATCATTAAAGCGCATGGCGGCACCGTCACCGTGACGAGTGAACGCGGTGTCGGGACGACGATTCGTATCGAGTTGCCGGCATAACAAAGAAGGATCCGCTCAACGGAGCGAATCCTTCTTTGTCGTTTCATATTCATGAATCCACATCTCGAGTTCGTCGATCGGGAGCGGACGCGCAAAATAATACCCTTGCATCTCGTCACAACCGAGCGAACGGAGCGTATCGAGCTGTTCAGGCGTCTCGATGCCTTCGCACACCGTCTTCAGTTCGAGTCCGCGGGCGAGCTCGATAATCGACTGGACGATGACGTTTCCGGTCGGGTCATTGTCTGTCACTTGGATGAACTGACGGTCAATCTTGATTTCATGGATCGGGTAATGCTTCAAATAGACGAACGCCGAGAACCCGGTACCGAAGTCGTCAATTGAGATCGAGAAACCTTGTTCCCGGAAGGCGATGAAGCGATCGATGACATGTTGCTGATTCTCCATGCCGACACTCTCTGTGATCTCGAACGTCAAATAGTTCGGACAGACGTTCATCTCCTTGACGATTTGGGCCAACTTCTCGACGACACCGTCCGATAGGAAATGGCGGGCCGACAAGTTCAATGCCAGTTGATACATGCGCCCCGAAGCGTGCCAAATTTTCAACTGACGGCATGCCTCGGCGAGCGCCCACTCTTCGAGCTCGATAATGACACCGGTCGATTCGGCGATCGGGATGAAGTCAAGCGGTGGGATCAACCCGTGTTTCGGATGAACCCAACGCATCAGTCCTTCAAATCCGTTCAGTTTACCGGTCGAAGCTTCGATCTTCGGCTGATAGTAGAGCGTAAACTCGTTCAAAGCGAGCCCTTTTCTGAGGTTCATCTCAAGCGTCAGGCGTGCCGTCGCCTTCTCGCTCATCTCTTCTTCGTAAAAGGCAATCCCCCCACGTTGTACGTGACGCTCATTGGCTGTGATCCGTGTCGTGTCCATCATCTCGAGCGTCGAACGACCTTTGTCTTCGATTGAAATAAATGCGCTCATCGTCAAGACGACGTCGAGCTCCCCGACTGCAAACGGCTCGCTCGTCACCGACTCGCAAATATAATCAGCATACTCTTTGACTTTGATACGGTCCCCGTAAGGCGTCCAAAGCAGGAAGCCGGACTGGGAGATGCGCGCCAGTAACGTCGGGTCGACGACTTGTCGGAGCCGCCTCGATAACTCGATGACAATCTTGTCCGAGCGCTCGATACCGATCGCCGTCTCGACGGAACGAAACTCGTCGGCCCGCAAATAAATCAAGGAGCCAAGCTGGTGTGGCGTCTGTTCCCGTAATGGGTCCACGCGTTCGATGAAGCCGTTCAAGTTCATGAGTCCGGTCTGTTCATCCGTGTAGGCAAGCTTGGCGAGGTGGTCATCGATCGCTTGACGATCGAGCCGAAGATAGAGGATAGCGATAAAGTCGGACAGTGTGCTGACAATCAACTCCTCGACGAACGTCCATTGACGCGGCGCGTATGTCTCGCAACAGATGACCCCTTTAGCCCGGCTATTCGCGTAGATTGGAGCGTCGAGCATCGAGTACACATGTTGCCCTTCCACGAAATGCTGCTGATACAAGTCCTTCACCCATTCATGGGTCCGGACGTTTTCAAATGGCAATACCCGGTTCGTCCGCAGGGCGTCAAAATAGATGGGCGCGTCTTCCCGCACGACCGTCAACGCCGGTTCACTCGGACCGCTCGCTTTTGAATAAGCGACTTGGCAACTGATTGATGCGTACGTTTCGTCAAAGTGCCAAATCGAGACCGTATCGACGTCGAGCATATCGGAGACGACTTCACACATGTAATGAAGCGTCCGCCGCACCCCGTCCTCTGTCACGTCAGGCACCCTTACGAGTTCGAACAGTTTCTCTTGATGTTTTCGATAAATTTGTGATGAATTGTTCCCCTCGTTCATAAACTCCCCTACTCCCGTTCACACGTTTTCATTCATGATAGCACGAAAAGATATATAAATAGGTTTCCAAAATTCAACAGAAAGTCAATTTTCAATTCCCCTCTTTCTTTAGTACTTCCTATTTCTACGCCCTAAAATTATTGACCTTATTTTCAATGAAATATACGGATTGAGCCATTTTCACCATTGCCTGCTGTATATGTAAACCCTACAATAAACTTGTATCGCTTTACCTGTCGATAATTGTCAATTCAACGAATAGAAAAGGAAGTGACCCCATGTCCCCTAAGTCCGGCCTCATGTACTCATTCGCCGCCATCGCCGCCGTCAGCATCATCGCCCAGGCCGACGAAGTCGCAGCAGCCAGCACACACGTCGTCCGTGCCGGTGACACGCTTTGGTCGATCAGCCAAAAGCACAACGTGTCGCTTGCCGATTTGAAGACCATCAACAAACTAAGCTCAGACCGAATCGCCATCGGCCAGACGCTCAAATTGAGTGAGAACACCCCGACCGGCGTAAAACCTGCCACAACCCAGGTCTCGTCAAACTCGACCCAAGTCACGACAGCCGCCTTGAACCTACGCCTCGCCGCAGGCACGTCACACAAAATACTTCTCACCATTCCGAAAGGAAAAACGCTCAAACCGATTCAAACGAGTGGTGCCTGGACGAAAGTGAGCTACGGTGGAAAGACCGGTTGGGTTCATAACGGCTACTTGAAAACCGCTTCCGTCAAACCGACCACACCAAGCAAACCAGCCACACCGAGCACACCAACTACAGCGACGACGTCACAGACGACCGCCAACTTGAATCTTCGCGCTTCTAAGTCGACAAACTCAAGCGTGCTCGTCACAATCCCGAAAGGTAAATCAGTCACTGTTTTGAGCGTCGAAGGCAGTTGGTCTCACGTCAAATACGGCACTAAGACCGGATTTGTCGCCAATACATATTTAATGAAGACGGCCTCGACTCCGACACCTGCTCCGAGTCAACCGACGGCTCCGGTCGCACCATCGAAGCCGGTCATTAAAGAAGAGAGCATCAGCCAATCGTTCGTCACGACCGCCAACTTGAACGTCCGTAAAGGCCCGGGGATTGGTTATGCCCTCGTCACAAACATCCCGAACGGTACGACCGTCAAAGCGACGAAACAAAGTGGCACGTGGGTGTATGTCACGTATAACGGCAAGAGCGGCTACGTCAGCACAGGCTATTTGAAACAGACGACGACGGCACCGAGCGCGCCGGTCACACCGAACGCCGGAGACGGCGGTGCGGGCAACGCCTCGTTCGACTATGTCGTCAATACCCCATCGCTCAACGTCCGCGCCTCAGCCTCGACGAGTTCGGCCGTCATCGGCAACGTCACGGCCGGCCAGACGCTCCGTGTCGTTCAAACGTCGAACGGGTGGCATCAAATCTATATCGGCAACACGACAGGTTTCGTCGCGGCTTCATACGTCAAATCTGTGCCGAAAGGTTCTGTGACGGCACCGCCAAGCTCGTCTGACGGGCAAGCGAAGAGTCTCGCAGCCATCGCCGTCGCCAAGAAGTTTGTCGGCACGCCTTACATCTGGGCATCATCGAACCCGGCCAACGGTGGGTTCGACTGCTCTGGACTTATCTATTACGCTTTCAATCAGGCTGGCTACAGCGTCCCACGTACGAACGTGGCTACGTATTGGGCTGGGTCTTATTTCGGAACACAGCTCAGTAAATCGTTTGTCCCACAACCGGGGGATCTCGTCTTCTTCGAGAACACGTACACGGCCGGACCGTCTCACATGGGCATCATGATCAATTCGGACACGTTCATCCACGCCGGGACGTACGGACTCGGTTACAACACGATCAGCAAAGAGCCATATTGGAAATCACGCGTCATCGGCTATAAGCGACCGTGACCTTCGACGCATTCATTGACCCGACCTTTGTCGGGTTTTTTTTCGTGGGGCAGGATTTCCCTCGAAAGACTCGAACACCAAAGATAGAATAGGAAGAGAAAAAAGGAGGTATCCGATGGGAAGCAATCGATTCGCTAAAATTCCGTACCGGATTTACACGATGGTACTCGCCATCGCTTGTCTCATCGGCGTATTATTGTTCGGGCTCGGACTGAGCTATTACTGGAATGAAAAACATGTCGCCGTGGACGAGACGGTGCGCGACTTGAACCACGCCTCTGACTTGGCCGGGGTCGAGTCCTACCTCGTCTTGCATCACGCGGCCAAACTATACGAAACAAACTCTGAGCAACCGACGGCCCTGTTATCAGCCCCGTACCGCGAGCGGGCGCTCCAATACAACAGTCAGCTGCTCGATGACTTCGAGACCGGTGTCGATGAGCGCGAACGTGCCGCGCTGCTCCGTTTCTCTGAACAGCTCGAGGACACGTTGAATGAAGACGGATCACGCCGATTCGAGGCAGTACCATTCGACGTCATCGAATCGATCAATCGACGCTGGCTTTATCAAGGGCTTGAACGGACCGCCCAAGAAAACACAGCCTACGAGTTGACTGACACTGTCATGCGGATGCAGATGGCGTTCGTCGAGGGCGTCACGAACCTGCTCGCCGAGACGCCGAACCAAGAACGGCTCGACTTCGAGGTCACGACGATTGCGAATGAGGCCCGGTTGATCGAGGATATCATCGCGACCGATCCGTCTTTGAAAACCAAATCCGTCGAAGATTTGATTGAGAGTGCGCTCGCGCTTAGTCGCGTGACAGTAACCAATTCGACGCTCGAGGCCCGTTATGTCAACGGGACAATCTTTTATGAGGATTCGTACGCCGCCCTTCAAACCGTACGATCGACGGCAGACGATACGCTCATGACCGAGCGCGATCGTTACGGCACGCTCGCCATCGCCGTCCTCATCATGACGCTTTTGTTATCGGCCGGGCTTTTAATGGCACTCTACTATACCCGCAAGATGTACGCCCACGATTTGGCGCATTTGAAAGCGCGTGCCCTTGCCATCGACCCGAGCACAGAACCGGTCGTGGAATCGTTCCCTCCGAGCCATGACTTCCGCAGTATCGAGGACGAATTACGGGAGATTGCCACGAGCGTCCACTCGACGGTGCACACGCTCGAGACACAATCGGACGACCTGCTCCGGTATCATGAGCGCTGGTCGTCACTCTTCTCCGAGACGGGACTCGCCATCGCCTTGATGGATGACACGTACAATTTCATCGAGCGCAACGACGTGTTCCGTCAGTTCTTCGGGGAACGAAACTTGTACGAAATCAATCAACTGTTCACCGACACGGGACGCCGCCTGTTGCGCGAGGCGCTCACCGGAGTGACGGAAAACGGGACGAGTGCCCAATTTATCATCCACTTAAAAGGCGAACACGTCCGTTTCTTGAACGTTAAAATCATCCCGCTTAAGCGCGGCGAGACACTCACCTACTACCTTATTCTCGAAGACGAGACCGAGCGTGTCGAGCGCGAGCGCAAAGTCGATCGGCTTGTCCGCTTCGACCTCGCCACCGAACTTTACAACGAGTACGGTTTTCTTCAAGCGTGGGAGAAACACGACATCGACGGCACGTTTTTGTTGATCAAATTGTATGATTTCCATCATCTCGTCGATTGGTATGATCCGACATACGCCGACCTGCTCATGACCGAGTTCGCCCGTCATGTCGAGGAACGACTCGAGAAATATGCGCATCATTTGTTTGGCCGTTATCGTGACGACACGCTCATGCTGTATGTGAAAGGGCTTCGTAACGTCGACGAGACCGAGTTGCTGGAGCTGTTCCCGACCGAACTGTTGATCAACCAAAAACGCCAGACCGTCCATCTTCAAATCGGTGGGACGCATACGACACCGAACTATAACGACTGTCTGTTCGAGGCGACAAAAGCGCTCCAGCACGCCAAAGAGACACGGACCCCGTTCGTTTGGTACGACGCGAGTATCCTCGCTCAGCTCCAATGGGCTGCCTTGATTGAACAGGCGCTTCCGGATGCAATCGAGCAAGGCCATATCACGATCGCCTATCAGCCACAAGTCGAGTTGAAGACGGGCCGTGTCGTCGGGGCCGAGGCGCTCGCACGCTGGGAGCACCCGGATATCGGCTACGTGCCACCGAACGAGTTCGTCCGCATCGCCGAGCGGTCCGATCAAATCCTTTGGTTGTCGCATTCCATCCTCAATTTGGTCGTCCAACAGCTCGTCGCCTGGCGCGACACCCCGTTCGCTGACATCTCGCTGTCGTATAACTTGTCCGCTCATTCCGTTGACCCGTCGATCGTCACCAAGCTACGTGACTTGACTGAGACGTATCCATGGCTTCCGGATCGGTTGAAGATCGAATTGACCGAGTCGGCCGACATCATGTCGCATACGAACGAACTCGAACGGCTCGAAGCGATCGCCGAACTCGGCTACTGCCTCTCCATCGACGACTTCGGTACCGGCTACGCCTCGTTCGAAGCGATCTGGCATTTACCGATTCGGGAAGTGAAAATCGACCGCATGTACGTCAGCGGGAAAGCAAGAGATAGCACGTCGTTCCTCCGCGCTGTCTCGCGTTTCGCCAGTGAACAAGAACTGACCTCGCTCGCCGAAGGCATCGAGACGAAACAAGATTTGGACCGCATCCTCGCCGAAGGCGTCGAGCTCGGCCAAGGTTATTATTACGCCCCGGCCCTCGACGCGACCGCGTTCGAAGCGTGGGTGGATGAAAAAAGAGGCCGTCTCGCCTAGGCGAGGGCCCCGTTCGACCGGTTGACATATGTCAGCCGGTTTTTCGTGTGATGAGATTGAAGACGAGTTTCAACGCGATCAACAGTCCGATGACCGGCAAGATGATGGGAAGCGAACCACGGGGCAATAAACCGAACACGATGAACACGGTCATCCCGATGGCGAAGAAAAGCTTGATGCCCCGCTCATGTCCCTCAAACTTCTCCCAACGCCAAACGAGCAAGAGGAGCGCGAGTGGCGCGAATAAAAACGTCAAAAAGAAGAACGGCATATGCCGCGTGTACCAAGGTCTTGTCATTTAGCCTGCACCTCCTCATACAATTGTTCCGTCGCCTCATGCAACTCCACATTCACGTAAATCGGTTTACCGCTCCAGTCGATCCGAACGACCACATCGATGTCCCGGTCGATGAAGACGAGCACGTCCTCCCCGCCTGTCGTCCGGAAGTGTCCGGTCAGTCGCGATCCAGTGGCGGCACCGTTCGTGCGACGGGCTAGACTCGGCTCATACGTCAACGTCACGGCCTCGATTTCATCATAGGGCACCGTCTCCCCGTAGCTGCCTTCGATGATGAGCGCTGACTCGGTGAGCGTCACCTCGGTCGGCTGGCTGAACCAAAGCCAAAGGCCTGGGACGACCGTCACGAGAAGCGTCAACACGACGACGAGCGGAATGAGCCGTTTTTTGCCACCAGGACGGACTTTCCCGTTTTCGTCATAGATGTTTCCGTCATATTTTTGGGCACGCCAGAGCGTCACGACGACAAGGACGAGCATCAAGACGAAGAACGGCTCGAGCGGAATGTCGAGTCCAAACCCGAGTCCTTGAATGGCGGCGATAATCAGAAAAATTGCTGCAATCCCATAACACATGAAGCCGATCAATCGTGCCACCGCCTCGATGTTGACGCGTTCCTTGTCCTCGCGCTTCATCGTGTTATAGCCAGAGATGAGGAAGTGCCAGCCCAACCGATGGACGGCAAATCCAAGAAGAAACAAAATGAGTGCAGCAGTTGCTAAGCCCCACATGGAGTCGTCCCCCTTTCTACCCTAGTGTACGGGAAAACGACGCAGAACGTTTCATAATCGTGAATCGAAGTCGTATACTCGTGATAGAACGCTCAAGGAGGAATTCGATGTATCGGACAAAAGCAGACTTTTTACAGGATTGGGCCAAGTCGTCGACCGGCACGCTCGACGTGCTTCGCGCCGTCACGGACGAGGCGCTCGGTCAGGAAATCGTCCCCGGTCATAACTCGCTCGGCTGGATTGGTTGGCACGTGACGACCGCGCTCGGATACTTCACGAATTTGCTCGGCTTCCGGCTGTCGGCACTGAAAAGTTTGACGCGACCGACCGACGCGACAACGATCGCCGACCAATATGCGCGTTACGCCGACGAGATCGCGCAGATGGCCGAACAGTTCTCGGACGACTATTTATTAGAAGAAGTCGACGTCCATGGTGCGAAGCAGCCGCGCGGCGCCGTCCTGCGCATGATGATCGATCACCAGACGCATCACCGCGGCCAGATGACGGTGCTCCTCCGTCAGGCGGGACTCACGGTGCCGGGCGTCATGGGCCCGACGAAAGAACAGATGAAGGCGTGAAAAAGGAGAGGCCCCGCGGGGTCTCTCCTTTCGTCACATCGATGACGGCGTATTCGCCTTGTTTTGCATCCGACCGACCCCTTCGTACTGGACGGTGCCAGGGTCACGTGCGTATTTCCAAGCGTTACGTGCGTCAATCAATCGTTTCGTCCGCATCCCGTCGAACGCTTCCGGTTTCAAGTTGACGAGCTCATCCCATTCCGTGACGAGGATGGCGACGTCCGCTCCTTTGAGTGCCGCTTCGACCGTCATCGCCTGCGGATAATCCCACTTAGCGAGCGGGTCGTAGCCGATTATCTCGACTTCACGCAACGCCAGGTGGCTAGCAAGCGTGACAGACGGCGCATCGCGCATGTCGTCCGTCCCCGGTTTGAAGGCGAGGCCGAGGAACGCGACCTTGAGTCCGCTCTTGTGCTCGACTTTCGAAGCGACGTACGCCATCTGCGCGTCGTTTGAGTGCATGGCGGCGCTGATGACCGGCAAGTCGAGTTCATTCTCATGGGCGACGTTCAAGAGCGCATGCATATCTTTCGGGAAGCACGAGCCACCGTAGCCGAGGCCGGCGTTCAAGAAGGAGCGCCCGATGCGCGGGTCGAGACCCATTCCATCGGCAATCGTGGTGATGTCCGCTCCTGCCTTGTCGGCAAGACGCGCCAAGTCGTTAATAAAACTGATTTTGGTGGCGAGAAATGCGTTCGAGGCATATTTGATGAACTCAGCATCAATCGGGGACGTGCAGACGAGCGGGACGCCGAGACGCCCGTAGATGCCTGCGAGTTCTTCACTCATCTCGAGGTTATCACTGCCGATGACGACACGGTGCGGTTTCAATACGTCGGCGAGAGCACGACCTTCTTGAAGAAATTCCGGCACGACGGCGAACGTGTGGGCCGGATACATGATGGACAGCATATCGGTCGTCCCCGGTGGAACGGTGCTCCGGATGATGATTTTTTGTTTCGACGTCACCTCAGACAAAGCTGCGTCGACGAACGTCAAGTCGCAACTGCCGTCACTCTTGCTCGGCGTACCGACAGCGAGCACGAGGTAGTCGACCGTTTCTGTGTCGGCGATCGAGTCTGTGAACGTGATTGACCCGGGATAGTCGCGTAACACGTCCGCCATGCCCGGTTCATGGAACGGGACGTCCCCGTTCATGAGACGGAGCAGTCTCGGTTGATCTTTTTCGACACCGATGACCTCATGCCCCGCCTTCGCTAGTCCACATAGGGTGGCAAGTCCGACATAGCCAAGGCCGATAATTCCAAATTTCACGATAGTTCCTCCTTCAATAGTCTTCTCCTAACAGTAACGAAAAGCGCCGATCAAGGGAAGGCTCTAACACTCTGTGAATATTCTCTGATATAATGAGTCAAAATGAGGCTAGAAAGGAATAACCGCATGGGATTGCTCGCTTTCTTTTTGATTTCGCTTTTCGTGTTCTACTGGTTTCCTATTCGAGGTGGACTTAAGACTTTCCTGCTTATCTTGATCATGATTAGCGGATGGCTGTCGATTTTCGAGCTCGTCGCCATCATCGAAGCTCGCCCCTGGGTCGCCGCCCCGGTCCTCGCGCTCATCGGTCTGTTCGTTTGGAAGTGGCGCAAAGACAGAGAAAAGAAACAGGACAAGCAACAAAGTATGTGACAGTGACGTCGTTACCGAAACAATGCAAGACCTCGGAATTGAGCAGACGTTCCTCTGGATCCCGATGCCAATCACACCGACCTGTTCGGATTCTTCGTCCAACCGTTTTCCGAGAATTGATGACGCAACCCCTCGTCGACGACGAGGGGTTGTTTTAATCTTCCGGTAGTTCGACTTCGTCGCCTGCTTGAATCGTGCCGTCCATGACTTGTTCCATTTCTTCTAAGCTGAACGCGTCCATGAGCTGAATGCCGTCGACGTACACCGTCGGCACGTATTGAACGCCGAAATCCCGCGTGAACAGACGTGAGTTTTGGATGCCGACATCGACATGGTTCTCAAGCAATTCGTCCGCATTGAGGTTGAAGTCGGACGCGAGTTCCCGGGCATAGGCTTCCGTCCCGAACCCGTCCGTCCCGGAGTCGAGCCCAATGGCACGCTGCACCTCATAATAACGGTCCGGGATGAGTCGTTCGACGTTGTAGTCCACGTTCGCGAGCAACTGAGACTGTTCATTCAATAGGACGAGCGGTTGCCCTTTGAATGTCGCTTCGCCCGTGTCGATCCAACGTTCCTCGATCTCCGGGAGTACCGTCTCCATCCACTTCTTGCACCACGGACAGCTGTAGTCGAAGACGAACACAATCTCATGCTCTCCTTTTCCAAGCGCGACCTTCTCCTCGAGCGGGAGCTCATACTGCGTGTATGTATGCAACTTCTTCGAATCGACAGCCTCACTTTGACTGCAGGCAGAAAGGATCAGAACAAGTCCTACGAGTAATAGATAAAATTGTTTCATTGATGGACCTCCGTTTGTTCAAATATTCACATATTTAGTTATATCATGTCTGCCTGACAGACTCGAGTGACGTTCTGATGACGTTTCCCCGATGAAACGGCACACAAGCAAACGAGCCGACTCAAGGTCCGCTCGTGTCATTCCCCATAAAGGCCTCCATCGTCGCCGCCGTATCCGACGAGATGCCGTCCTTCTTCACGACTTTCCCGACCGTCTGCAAGATGATCTTCCAATCATTTAGAAATGTGACGTTGTCGACGTATGTCACGTCGAGCGCAAAACGGTCCGGCCACGACAGCCGATTCCGGCCGTTCACTTGGGCAAGTCCCGTCAATCCGGGACGGACATCGTGCCGTCGGCGCTGCTCGTCGTTATAGCGCGGTAAATACTCGACAAGAAGCGGGCGCGGTCCGACGATGGCGATGTCCCCTTTGACGATGTTGAGCAGGCTCGGCAACTCATCGAGACTGAGCGACCGAAGCGTCTGCCCGAATGAAGTCAAACGCGCCTCGTCCGGCAACAGCTCCCCGTGCTCATCCCGCTCATCGGTCATCGTCCGAAACTTCACCATCTCGAAGATGATCCCGTCCTTCCCGGGACGTTTTTGTTTGAACAGCACCGGTCCTCCGAGTTTCCATTTGATGAGTCCGGCAATCGTGACGAGGACGGGACTTAAAGCGAGCAGTGAGATCGTCGCAAGGAACATGTCTTGTGGACGTTTTATAAAACGTGCATACATGGGAACCCCCTCCTATCGGAACGAAGAATACATCGAGTCGTAGTAGGCTTGATACGCACCGGACACGACCCGCTCAATCCATTCGGGATGCTCCACGTACCACTGAATCGTCTCGGCGATTCCATCTTCAAACCGATATCGTGGGATCCACCCGAGTTCGTCGGCCATCTTGGTCGCATCGATTGCATAACGTCGATCGTGTCCCGGACGGTCTTTCACGAATTGAATCAACTTCTCTGACTGTCCGAACGCGTTAATGATGATGTGAACGAGTTCCAAGTTCGTCTTTTCATTATGCCCCCCGATGTTGTAAACGTCGCCGAACCTTCCGTTCTCTCGAACGACATCGATGGCTTCACAGTGATCGCTCACATGCAGCCAATCCCGAATCTGTTGTCCGTCCCCGTAAACCGGTAACGGCAAGTTCGACATACAGTTATGAATCATGAGCGGGATGAGCTTTTCCGGGAACTGGTACGGCCCATAGTTGTTGCTGCACCGCGTCGTCTTGACCGGCAACCCGTATGTCTCATAATAGGCTCGAACGAGCAGATCGGAGCTTGCTTTCGAGGCCGAATACGGGCTGTTCGGGGCAATCGGCGAGTCCTCCGTGAAATACCCGGTCGCACCGAGCGAACCGTATACTTCGTCCGTCGACACGTGCACGAAACAGACACCTTCCTGATACACCCGGCTGTACTTATCGTCAGGGGAAACTTTCCAATGACGCATCGCCGTATCGAGCAGCACTTGTGTCCCGAGAACGTTTGTCGTCAAAAACAGTTCAGGTTCGGTGATGCTCCGATCCACGTGGGATTCTGCTGCGAAATGAACGACTTCGTCGACTTCATACGTCGTGAACAACCGCTCCATCACTTCTCGGTCACGAATATCGGCTTTCTCGAAATGGTAAAGGGGATCCGATTCGAACTCCTGCAGGTTCTCCAGATTCCCTGCATACGTGAGCGCATCGACGTTAAGAATGCGGTATGTGGGATGTTTTGCCCGAAAGTGTTTTATGAAATTTGAACCGATGAACCCGGCTCCGCCAGTCACTAGGATTGTTCGCATCCGTTTTCTCTCCTTCCTCGACGAGTGATAAGAGATATTGTCCATAATCGGTCATCTTGAGCGTCAAACCGATATCTTTCAACTCGTCTCGTGTGATGAATCCGCGTCGCCAAGCAATCTCCTCGAGGCAAGCAATGTAATAACCTTGACGCTCTTGGACCGTCTGGACGAACACGGACGCTTTAATCATGCCTTCTGGCGTCCCGGTATCGAGCCATGCCATCCCTCGGCCGAACAGGACAACGTTCAACTCGCCGCGCTCGAGATACATGTTGTTGATTGATGTGATTTCAAGTTCACCTCTCGCAGAAGGCTCGACCCGTTTAGCGAATTCGACGACCTGATTGTCGTAGAAGTAAAGGCCCGGAACCGCATAATTCGATTTGGGGACCGCTGGTTTTTCTTCGATCGAGACGACCCGATTTTGACCATCGAACTCGACGACGCCAAAGGCGCGCGGATCTTTTACCGGATAACCGAAGACGGTCGCCCCTTGCTTTTTCGCTTGCGCGTGCTTCAAGAAACGCGTCAAATCCGGTCCATAAAACACGTTATCCCCTAAGATGAGACAGACCGAGTCATCACCGATGAAGTCCGCCCCTAGGATAAAGGCATCGGCCAGTCCGACCGGCTTCGTCTGCACTTTATAGGAGATGTCGATGCCGAGTTGATGTCCGTCTCCGAACAGTCGCTCGTACCCACCGATGTCTTGCGGGGTCGAAATGAGTAGGATTTCCCGAATGCCGGCAAGCATCAAGACGGACATCGGATAGTAAATCAACGGCTTATCGTAAATCGGTAACAGTTGTTTGGAGACGGCCTTTGTCATCGGATAGAGGCGCGTTCCGTTTCCACCTGCTAATATAATGCCTTTCATCGTTTCATCATCCTTTCTTGAATCACCATGCAAATCCGTGTCACGTCTTCTAAGGCCAGGTCTGGATAAAGCGGGAGTGTCAGTACCCGCTCGGCAATCTCACGGGCGATGGGAGTACGACGACTCGCAAACCGGTTCTGATTCCACGCATAGTCCGTCACGAGCGGATAGAAATACTTCCGGGTGAAGATACCTTCCTTCGCCAAGGCGTCATACAACTCATCCCGTCGATTCTCTTCAGCTGTCAAGATGACGGGATAATACGAATGGTTTGTTTCGACTCCGGATTGAGGTGTCAGAATCCGAATCCCTCGGACGTTGTTGAGCAACGCGTCATATTGCTCACGTACGCGTTTCCGTCGTGCGATCGTCTCATCGATATGACGCAAGTTACATAACCCCATCGCAGCCTGAAACTCATTCATCTTGGCGTTGCCCCCCGGTACTTCCACCGTTTCAGGGCCAGTGATGCCAAAGTTCTTCAACTGGTCGAAACGGGCTTTCAACGCCGGATCATTGTACGTCAAGGCGCCTCCTTCAATCGTATGAAACACTTTCGTGGCGTGGAAACTGAACATCGAGATGTCACCGAACGTACCGATTCCTCGCCCGTTCACATTGACGCCGAACGTGTGGGCCGCATCATAAATCACTTTCAGGTTGTGACGTTTGGCAATCGCCTCGATCAGTTCGACGTCACATACATTTCCGTACACATGGACGGGAAGGATGGCCGAGGTTTTTGTCGTGATCAGTCGCTCTATTTTTGTGGCATCGAGCGTAAAATCGTCTGGACGGATATCTCCGTATACGGGTGTCAATCCTTTGCGAATTAAGGCGTGGCTCGTCGAAGCAAAGGTGAACGGGGTTGTGATGACTTCACCTGTCAATCCGAGCGCCTCGATTGCTGCCTCGAGCGCCAAGTGTCCGTTCGTGAATAGGGAAAGTTGCTCGACTCCTAAATAATCAATCAGCTCGTGCTCGAGTTGTTGATGTTTGGTGCCGTTGTTCGTCAACCATCCCGACGTCCACAATTCACGAATCTCATCCGTATACTCTTCAAACGATGGGAGCGCGGATTTGGTGACGGGAATCGCTTTTAGGATAGATTCAGGCTTATTTGATGTGGGATGGGACGGGAATGCGGCGGATTGGATATCGACGATGTGTAGCATAAAGCACCTCCTAGGTCACTTGGCGATTCGAGACGCGTGCGTAACGTTTCAGCATGAGTTGGATATCCGATTTGGAACAATACATCATCACGTCGATGATGGACAAATTCGCTTGGAACGGGAATGGTCCTTGATGATACGTGACTGGCTCGGTCACGACGAACGACAAGTCGATTCCCGCCTGTTCGAACACATCGGTATCGTACAAGGCCATCCCGTTGATCGCATTCACGTAATGCGTCGCCCCTAACTGCTGACACATCTTGAGGATTCTCGCTTGGCCCTTCAATTCAACCCCAGCGCTCAACTCTGATGAAAGCATGAATGTCGTCGAAATGCCGAGATACCGAGCGATTTCCTCGATGCCGTATGCCAAATACTTACCGACGTTTCGTTCAGGGGCACGAATCACACGCTCGAGCAACGGGAAGACGTGTTCAAACTGAGGGGCTTTGTGATAGGCATGTCGCAACAACTTCAACTGTTGCTCGACAATCTCATTTGGTTGCGCCCGCTCATGGTCGCAAATCAAACGATTTTGGCTCATCTTTTGAATCGATAACGTGAACGGGTGAGGGTTTCCGTCAAGCAGGATTCGATTTCGGTGAATCCACCCTTTTTTGATAAAATGAACGTCGTCATACACAACAAATGTATCGACCGCATGGATCAACTGGAAGTACCCGATATAAGGGAAAAAATAAGGTTGCATGATGGCCACGTTCATGACGTCTCTCCTTTACGAAATGATTTGTTTCGCACGCAACGTGTCATAATATCCTTTGGCCGTGACATCGTTTCGATGGAATTTGACGAGTTCCCGCGATAACATGCCATGTTCGATGAGTCGCTCCGGATGTTCGAGGTACTGTTCAATCCCTTGTTCAATCGACTCGACCGTGACGTCACACATATAGCAGTTTTCCCCGTCGACGGAGTGATGAGAGACATTATTGATTTGATCGCTGATGACGACTCCCATCCCTGACGCTCTCGCCTCGATGATTGTCCCATTCCCGTTCGAATACGTGGCCGGCAGGACCAAGATGTCCGCTTGTTCA
The DNA here is from genome assembly GCF_004337025.1 of Exiguobacterium sp. SL-10. Classification (NCBI taxonomy): domain Bacteria; kingdom Bacillati; phylum Bacillota; class Bacilli; order Caryophanales; genus Exiguobacterium; species Exiguobacterium sp. SL-10. The sequence continues at coordinate 207,092 of NZ_SJUP01000004.1, forward strand.
TACACTTTTGGCATCTCGTCCCACGCCCGAATCTCATCTAAGAAGTGGACGTTCTTCACCTCGTGCTCAGCGATGTAGGCTTTGCACGCTTCGAGCTGTTGCCCTGAATTGTTCAAGTAAAGTTCGAGCGAATAGCGGGTTGATAAATTCCGATATGCCTCTAACACGAGCAGCGGCTGATAGCGTTCGACGAGTCGATTCGCAAACAGAAGTTTGAACGTGTCGCCCGGCTGTTTCCGTCTCAATCCGTGATCGAAGTACGCATCGATGTCCTGGGCGTACGTCGCATGCACCACTTTGTCAGGATCAAATCCGAGATGTTCCTTGAATTGCTCGACCGCGACCGTACCCATCCCGAAAAATAAATCGGCATCCTTGAACATCCAGTGCAACAGTCTCGTTTTGTATGGATTATCCTGAGGATTTGTCAGCCGCGCGGAAGGATCGTCGTCGTTTTGCAACGGGCGAAGCGGTTCGCTCATGATGACGGTTTTAATTCCGAACAGTTTTGCCAGTCTCACGATCACGGCATGGCCGGCCATGAATCCGCCGAGTAAGATGACGTCCGGTTTGAACCGAATCAGCTCCGGAATCAGGCCGAGTGAGAGATACCCGATTTTAGGAAACCACTTCGAATACGTCAGTACCTGACATTTGTCACCGAGTGGGATTTTCCACCAGTCCGGCCGGTTTTGGTCGAGATGTTCATAAAACCAAAACTCAGCATCGAAATATTCTTCTAGCGCGTAACATAATTTCACTTGGTAAGGGGACGCGATGTTCCCGATAAAAACGAGTTTTTGTTTCATCGTTCACCCTCCTTTACGGTTTGGCGGGGGTCGGTCGTGCCTTTCCACACTTCGCGTCGGACGTAATCCGTGTATGAGATCAAGATTCGGACCACTTTGTCCGAAACGTTCGGCATGCTGTAGTCACTAACGATGCGAGGCCGCTCCTGCTCCATGACGACCGACAACCCTTGCAAGATTCGCTCTTTCTCAAGTCCGACCATCAAGACGGCCCCTTCTTCCATCGCTTCTGGCCGCTCGTGCGTCTCTCGGATATTCAATCCTCTCAACCCGAGGATAGACGACTCCTCGCTAATCGTTCCACTATCACTGAGCACCGCTTTGGCATGCAGTTGCAGGTGGTTATAGTCGACAAATCCGAGCGGCTTGAGTAGCCGCACTAGCGGATGAAACGAGACGTTCAATTCATGGATTCGCTTCATCGTCCGCGGATGCGTGCTGACGATGACAGGTAATTCATATTGCCCCGCGATCGCGTTCAAACTGTCAACGAGTGCCAAAAAGTGTGCGTCGGAGTTGACGTTCTCTTCGCGATGCGCCGAGACGATGAAGTAGTGGTCTTTAGTCAACTCGAGTCGGCTCAGGACGTCCGACTGTTCAATCGCCTCTCGTTTGGACATCAACACCTCAAACATCGGACTTCCCGTCTTGATGATCCGTTCCGCCGGAATTCCTTCGCGGAGAAGGTATTCCCGGGCGATATCGCTATACGTCAAATTCACGTCCGCCGTATGATCGACGATTTTCCGATTGATTTCTTCCGGGACACGCTGATCGAAGCAACGGTTTCCTGCTTCCATATGGAAAATCGGGATTTTCCGGCGTTTGGCTGCGATTGCCGCGAGACAAGAGTTCGTATCTCCGAGAATCAATACCGCGTCCGGACGCTCGAGCTCGAGCACAGGGTCGACTTGGATGAGTATGTTGCCAATCGTCTCAATCGGGCTTCCCGTCGCGGAATTTAGGAAGTAATCAGGTTTTCGCAAAGCGAAATCCTCGAAGAACACTTCGTTCAATTCATAGTCGTAATTTTGTCCCGTGTGCACGAGGACGTGCTCGATGGCCTCAGCGTGTTCTAGCTTCTGAATAACGGCCGACAGGCGTATGATTTCGGGACGAGTCCCGACGATCGTCATCACTTTGAGTCGTTTCATCTTGCACCTCCATAAAGTATGTGTCCGGGTTGTTCGGGTCATAGGCCTCATTCACCCACATGACGGTCACCAAGTCGGTCGTTCCGATGTTTTCAATGTTGTGCGTATAGCCGGTCGGGATGTCGAGCACACGCATCATCTCTCCTGTGACGTGATACGTATGGACCTCGTTCTCCCCGACTTTTCGGAAACGAATCAACGCCTCGCCGCTTACCACGAGGAACTTCTCATTTTTCGTATGGTGCCAGTGATTCCCTTTCGTGATCCCGGGCTTGGCGACGTTGATCGACACTTGTCCCCTGTCCGGCGTCCGAATGAACTCCGTGAACGAACCGCGCGCATCTTCATTTAGCTTCAAGTCATAGGCGAAACGGTCGACAGGCAAGTAACTGAGATACGTGCTGTATAACTGTTTCGTAAACGAATCGTCGAGTTGCGGAACGGTCAAGTTCTGGCGACTGTCTTTGAACGTCTGTAACAAATCGGCGATGTAGCCGAGCTCGATTGGCGGATGGACTGTAACTTCTTCCTCATACACGGCCGCCGTTCGCCCTCTCGTATCGAGCAAGTTGACCAACGTCTCGAGCACGTCATCGATATACGCCAATTGTACGGGCCGCGCCGGATCATGAATTTCTAACGGCAAGTCGCGCGCCGCACGATAACAAAACGTCGCGACGACACTGTTATAGTTCGGTCGACCCCACTTTCCAAACAGGTTCGGGAAGCGGAACAGATGGATGGTGCGTACTGTTTGCTCATGATCTCGTCTCAAGACATTTTCCGCCTCAAGTTTGCTTCGTCCGTAGGGATTGTCCTGTGTCGCTTGAATCGAAGAGGCGAACATGATCGGCGCGTCATTCGCATGAGCAGCCAATGATGCGACCAGTCGTTTGGTGGATCCGGTGTTCCCTTCCACAAAGTCAGTTTCCGTTTCCGAACGGTTCACCCCAGCCAAGTGATAGACGAACTCAGCGTGTTGGCAAAATCGTTGAAACTCGATTTCCGACGTATCGCGCGTGGACGAGAAAACCTCATGGCCCCGCGCCGTTAACTCGGCGACTAAATTCTTGCCGATGAATCCAGCTGCCCCGGTGACGAGAATCTTCATGATACTTTCACCCAGCTCGCGAGTTCTTGTTGGATATAAGGTAGGGTCAACAACAGTTGCTTCACTTGCTCGACGTTCAACTGTTCTGTGTTGGCCGAGTTGTATTCGCCCTCGACCGTCAAACGTTTGCTGCCTTCATTAAAATATTTATCGTAGTTCAAGTCGCGCGTGTCAGCCGGCACCCGGTAGAAGCCGCCCATGTCTTCCGCGACGACATTTTCTTCGCGTGTCAACAGCGTCTCGTACGACTTCTCGCCATGCCGCGTGCCGATGATTTTGATCGGGTTGTTCGCATGGAACAGTTCGAGCAATGCTTGCGCCAACACCTCGATTGTGGACGCAGGTGATTTTTGAACCATGATGTCTCCTGCACGTGCATGCTTGAACGCGAAGACGACGAGTTCGACCGCATCTTCTAGACTCATCAAGAACCTTGTCATGAACGGGTCCGTCACGGTCAACGGCTCCCCTCGTTTGATTTGATCCACGAATAGTGGAATCACAGATCCCCGTGATGCCATGACGTTTCCATAACGTGTGCCACAAATCAATGTTTGCTCTGGTCCGACGGCTTTTGCTTTGGCGACGAACACTTTTTCCATCATCGCCTTGGAGATGCCCATCGCGTTGATCGGATAGGCCGCCTTGTCGGTCGATAGACAAATGACCTTTTGGACTTTTTGCTCGATGGCCGCGTTCAAGACGTTATCCGTTCCGAGTACGTTCGTCTTCACTGCTTCTAAAGGAAAGAATTCACATGACGGGACTTGTTTCAACGCCGCCGCGTGGAATACATAATCGACTCCATACATCGCGTTGCGCACACTGTTCACATCCCGCACATCGCCGATATAAAATTTGAGTTTGTCGTCATGATAGAGTTTGCGCATGTCGTCCTGTTTCTTTTCATCTCGTGAAAAGATTCGAATCTCTTTAATATCCGTTTTCAGGAATCGCTGCATGACGGCGTTTCCGAATGAGCCGGTACCTCCAGTGATCAATAATGTTTTATCTTTAAACATTGCGAATCCTCTCCTTTGTCATGATGTCAGGTGCTTCTAAAGGTGATGGGAAAGTTGAGTTGGAAACAATTGCAATGAGGTTGATACTATCGTGTTACCCGTCTCATTATGAGAATAGGAAAGAAATGTCTATCATTTTTTTGAAAGATGACATGTCGAATGTTTGTACTCCACGAAAAAAGACACCCCGTTCAGGATGTCTTCGATGCATGACGGACAAACCCACGCAACAACGCTTTTTCATCATCCCGGAACGTGAAGATCCATAAGAAGAGAAAGTAGGCGCCACCGAGTAAAACCGCTTTAAACAGGAAATGCACGAGCGACTCGACAGGCAGGTATCGTTGAAGCAAGAAACCGAGAGTTCCAAGAAAAAGCAAAGCCGGCGCAATCTTCACATGACATTCATAGAAAAATGTCCACATACTCAACTTTAAAACGCGGACATACACGACGTTCATGAAAATCACGGTACCAATCAAGTTACCGACCAATATGGCACTCGCAGCACCAATCGCCCCGTAATGCGGTGACAAGAGCAGTGACAACACCACACTGACCGTTGCGACGATGAGCGACGCGAACGCCCGGTATTTGATTTGATTGACCGCAATCAACGTCGTATAGGCGATTTCTTGCGTCAGCGTGATGATTCCCGGGAGGATCAACAACAGGGCGACCGTATAGGATGGGAAGAAGTCTGGACCGACCCAAAGTCCGATAAACTCTCGACCCATCGTCGCAAAACTGACGATAATCAAGCCGACGATGAACAATTGGATGCGTCCGACACGAATCAACAGATGATTCAGTTCCGACTGGCGATTATAGGTCGTCATGCGTGTAACTTTCGGTAAGAACAGCGATCCAATCGCTGATGAGATCGTCCAGACGTACCCTTCAATCACCATCCCGATTGAGAACAAAGCAATTGAGGCACTGCTCGCCAACGCACCGAGAATGGTCGGGGTGATGTTGAGTATGAAGCGTTGAGCGATGGCGATGACGGTCGTCCAAGACGAGAAGGTAAAGATGTCTCGATACATCGAACGACTGTTATGCAAAAATTCGATAGCCGTCTCCGTTTTTCGAAGCAGATAAATTCCTTTCCCGATGATGATGGATAACCCGACGATGGCGTTGACAAAGACGAGTGCATATAAGCCGAACCCGAACAAGAGTGCCCCGACCATCAGGATGACGGTCGACACTTTTTCCATCAAGTTGAACCAGTTGAGGACGACGAACCGTTCGTTCGCGATAAAAATGCCGTTGAACGGTTTCGTCGGGAACAAGACGACGATGTAAAAGCCGACCATGATGTACAACACTTGGAGCGTCTCCACTTCAGCAGGCGATAGACTGGCGTAAATCGTGTCGATCATCATATAGACACCGATCAGAACGAGGCCGATCAATACCGCGATCCCGATAAACAGTTTGAAGGCGACACCGAGGAAACGGGACGCCCCTTCTGAATCTCCGAGCGCGTGATATTTTGACAAGAACCGTGACACCGCCGCCTCTAAGCCAAAATCCATGGCGAAGATACTGACGAGTGACAGCGAGAGCATATAGAGTCCGTAGTTCGCCTTCCCGATTTCCGCAATCATCCATGGCGTATAAAACAAACCGGCGAGAATATTGAATCCGATGGCGGCGTAAGACATGAGGACGCCAATCTTAATTTGACGCGAACTTTTTTGTTCATCAAATTCCACTTTCGTCGTCATCAGATTCACCTCCCCTTATTTCTGTTGCCAAAAGAACATATAAAGCGGTTCGTTCCGGACGAACAAGAGCAGTAGCATCGTGATGGCCACATAGTAGACGAGCAGGCGCTCCCTACGCTCGAAGGAACGGAGCAGTTCCGGGATCAATAGCATGACGAATACTGAGAAATATTGAACGACCCGCATCATCGAAGGGTTGATGAACGTGAGCGGAAGAAAGCAAAGGGCGAGCAGCAAGGCGTTCAAATAATGAGTCACGTTTGGGTTGGCCGCAATCATTTGTTCACGCCGCCAGAGCGACACGACGGTGATTAGCACTAAAATCAGTGAGAAGTTGAGCGTCCCGGCCCCAGTGTAGTAATCATATTCGTCGTAGCCACTGATGGTACGGAAAAATTCGAACAGTTGGACTCGAAAGACGAACAGGAATGGAATCAATGCCCCCATGAACAGCAAATAGCGTGTCGTGATCGTCTTCGTGGCCAAGAAATAAAACGGAAGAAAGACGAGAGCGGATTGATGAATCGTCGCCGCGAGCAATACGACCCCGAGAAATGGCCAAAATCGTCTCGTTTGTATGAAGTAGTAGCCGATCAACACGGCAATTGCCGTCGCAATCGTCTGACGAATCCCAGTGATGGCAAAGAACGCGTAAAACAAGGTAGAAAAAATCAGGAAGCTGAGCAACGGTTCTGTCGAGTTTCGGTAAATCCAAATACCAAATGGAATCAAAAACAGAAGTGCGACCGTTAATAAGTACCATTGATAGTTGTCTGTCACCAGTTGAATCGTTTTTTGTAATAAGTAGTATCCTGGATCGCGTCCGTCCTCTCCGCCGAACAAAACGTTGATAAAATTGTCACCTAGCCGTTCCCAGGAGATTCGTTTCGTCTCATCAAACATCCATTTGTATTGCATCGTATCGGCACCGACGCTAAAGTGACGAAATCCAGACAAGAGAATCCATTGGCACGTCGCAATCGTCACAAACAACAACTTCCCGTGCTTGATTCCGTCATCACGCAAAAGGAGGGCCGCCCATGCGATCAGGAGTAACATATTAATCAGATAGATCCACATTTCAACTCCTCCTTTTCGCACTTATCGATAGCGAAGGTTCATCATTCCGCGGTAAAACGTCAACAGCCGTTGATATATGGCGGCTGACACATTCAGTCGTTGCTGTTCCATCCGACTTAAATGACGTGGCCCATCAAAGCGCTGCAGCAAATCCTCCCTCACTTCTGGATCAGTCGAGCGGTATACCGCCTTGAATACCGTTTTAATCTGTGGCGTGGTGACGCTATTCGTTGTATCGAGTCGAACGAATAACTGTTCGAAAAAGCGGGCTGTCTCGATTGGCGCGAGGTCTGCGATTTTTTTCGTCTGTTGCTTCGCATGGATACGCGTCTTCGAATGCGGTGCCGTCGTCACTTTGAATTGATAGCCCGAAAGCGCCAAGTCGACCCAACATACCCAGTCTTGAATGTATCGATACGTCGTCGGGAATCCACCCACCTGTTCAAGCGCTCGTTTCGGAATGAGCAGCGCACAACCGCTCAAACACGCTTTCAGTAAAAGATAATCAAACATGGCCTCATTCGTATACACGCCTTTCAATTGTCTTCTCGGACGGTGGATTGGGGCTCCTGCCTCATCAATCAGCGTCGTCCCACAAGACAAGATGTAACGCTCGGCTTGATCACCAAGCTTTAGGAGTTCTTCGACTTGATCATTCACTTTTTCCGGTTCATAAAGGTCATCATGACTCAGCCATGAGAACCACTCGCCTCGCATTTTATCGATACCGAGATTGAGCGCGGTCGATACTCCACCGTTCGGCTTTTCATAATATCTGATCCGACTCCCAAAGCTTCGGGCGATTTCAGCGGTCGCCCCGCCATCGGTCGACCCGTCGTTAATCACTAGCACCTCGATCCGCTCATACGTTTGAGCAAGGGCGCTCTCGATCGTTTCTTTTAAATAGTCCGCTCCATTGTAGACGGGGATGACGATTGAGACGAGGGGACGTTCCATGCTGGATTCCTCCTTTTATCGTGAACAAGGCTTTCATAAACGTGTAGATAATCCATGACTCGCTCTTCCATCAAAAACGAGGCGCGCGCGTGTTCGATACAGGCGTCCTCATAATACTCCTTACCGCGTCGTCTCATTTTTTCGATTGCGTCGATGACAGCCTCTAACTGATGAGGCTGAACGACTTCGCCACAGGTGATGGGGACAAGTTCTGGATTGGCTGTCGCATCGAGCACAACGACCGGCGTTCCTGAGGCCATCGCTTCCGCCGTCACTTTCCCGAACGATTCTTCGACCGATAAGTTGAGGAACACATCTGCGAGCGCATAATAGTCAGCCAACTCTTCGATACGATTCGTCGATGGAATATGGATCACATTCACCGGCAACGTGAGCTCTGGGAGGTCACCGACTAACAGAAAGCGATCTTCCGGCAACGCTTGTGCCACTTGTAAGAAATCAGACAGTCCTTTTGAATCGTCCCAGGAACTAGCGACGCCTAACAGCACGAAGCGATGTTCTAATCCGAGCGCCGCACGTAATCCGGATGTATCCCGTGGGTAGAAAATATTGAGGTCGACCCAGTTATAGATGCGACGAATCAGCTTCGCATTGCCGAGAAAAGAAAATCGCGCTTCCATCGTGATCCAATCCGAGACACCGATGACGGCAAGCCACTGGATCTTTTCGAACCATCGCTTTTTGTCCGTCCACATGTCAGCAGTCCGATCAAGACCCCAACTTGGGTTATCAAGGGCCAGTCGAGGACAGCTCCCGCAGCCATCTCGCCAACGTGCACAACCGGTTCTCGTATAGTGCGTGCACTTTCCCGTATAAAACCAACAATCGTGTAGCGTCAATACGGTCGGTGTGTCGGTTTGGCTGAGCCAATTAAACAATGTCCCGAGATGGATGTAGTTGGCGTGAAGGTTATGCAAATGAACGATGTCAGGCTTGTACGATTCGATATAATCGATGAGTTCAGCCGTCGCCCCTTTTGAAAAATAGCCTTGTTTCCCACTCAAGCGAGACAAGAGCGCATGTCGTTTTTGATCGAAGTATGAACCGATGCGGAACCCACTTCCCGTATCTGGACCTGTCGCATAAGCGACGACACTCTCATGGCCATGGGCAACCGCCACGGACGAAATCTCTTTACAAATCCGTCCCGTGCTTTTTTCTTCATGAATGGCATTGATGTGTAAAATCCGCATCGTTCTCCCTCCTTACTCGTACGTATAGGCGTAATAAGCGTCCTTGCCACCTCGTTCTCGTTTGTTCATGACGATCCCAAGCATATGGGCACCAGACAAGACGAGCTGTTCTTTCGCTTTGAGTACAAGATCTCGATTTGAATTGTCACACCCTATGACGAGAATCGTCCCATCGGTCTCACTTGCGAGAAGTCGGCTGTCGGCCACATGCATGAGCGGCGGCGCATCCAAGATGATCAAATCGTACTTCTCCTTTACCTCATCCAATAGCTGTTTCATCATCGGTGACGCAAGCAGCTCCGACGGATTCGGCGGGATCGGGCCCGCCGCCAACAAATGAAGTTTCGGAACTTTCGTCATTTGAACCGATCGTTCAAACGTCGACCGTTTGGCGAGGACCGTAGACAAACCCATTTGACCAGCAAGTTGAAACGTGAAATGGACCGTCGGCTTACGCATATCACAGTCCATGAGCAACACTCGCTTACCGAGCTGCGCATAGACGATGGCCAAATTCGAAGCCGTCGTCGATTTCCCTTCGCCCGGTGATGCTGATGTGACAACGATCGACTGTAACGTGGCCCCGAGCGCCGTGAATTGCAAGTTCGTCCGTATCGTTCGATATTGTTCGGCGATCGGAGATTTAGGATTGGCTAACGTGATGAGGCTACGCCCGGAATCACGATGTTTGTCTTGTTTCTTTGACAGGTGGAACATGCGGATCGTCTCCTTTCGGCTTGTTGCCGGCATCAGCTTTTGGTTTAACTACCTTTGGGTTCATATCACGCTTTTCAATGACAGGGATGGATCCAATCACTGGCATGGACAAAATCTGTTCAGCCTCTCGCTCATTATGAATCCGTTTATCAAACGTATGACGGATGAGCGCGAGTACGCCTCCGACCACAAACCCAACAAGTAGACCAACCGCGGTATTCATAACGACATTTGGTGCAATCGGTTCGCCTGGTACGACGGCTTCCGAGAGGATCCGAACGTTGTCGATATTCATTAAATCTGGAATTTCACTCGCGAACACACGTGTGATGACGTTGGCGATTTCAGTGGCCACGACCGGGTCGACGTATTGAACGACAATATTGATGACTTGTGAGTCCTCTTCGCTTTCCACCAACAAAATCTCACTGATGTCCGCCGGTGCTTCCCCTACTCGATCTTGTACTTCATTCAAAATAGCAGGACTGCGCATGATGACTCGATACGTGTTCACAAGCGATAGTGATGAGGAAACTTGTGCACTGTCGATCACATTCGTACCAGCCTCTTCTTTCGGGACGATCAATACCTGGGTCGACGCCTCATAGGTCGGTGCGATCACATATTGGCTTAAATAATAGGCTGCCCCTCCACCCATGAGCATCATCAACAAAAGGATTAGAATGTTTTTCTTTAACACACCGAATATTTCGGAAAGTAGCATCGTTTGACTTTTCACACGTAAGCCCTCCTTCAGACAAAGTTGCCTATACAAAAATCTAGACGTGATGATGAGGTCGTTCTCTGTCTTACCTTCTTACCCGCCGTTCTGTGCAAATCGAAAAGAAATGGTTACCATCTTTTCATGAACTATCATGTCGGCTTATCTTGCGTGAATTGCGAATAAATGCGTCGCATCTCCGTCTTCGAGCGGTCGACGTCGAACGCCTTGACCGACTCGCTATTATGGAGCCCCATCTGGTGGGAAAGATCGAAATCGAGTTGCATCGTCCGGATCGCTCGAGCGAACCCTGAAGCGTCTTCCGGCGAACACTTATACCCGGTCACCCCATCAATCGAATAGTCATTGATGCCGTGCACGTTCGACGTGATGAGCGGAAGCCCGGCGGCCATCGCTTCGAGCGCAGCCATGCCGAGCCCTTCCCGTTTCGATGGGAATACGAAGCAATCCGATGCCTTCATCACTTCGATGACATCGTCCCGGAAGCCGAGTAAGATCACTTGTCGCTCGAGTCCGAGCTCACGGATGAGCCGCTCGAGGTTTTCCTTATTGTCACCCGTCCCGGCAATCAAATAACGTAGCGTCGGTTCCTTGAGCGAGGCGATGGCGCGGATAATCGTCTCGTGGTTCTTGTTCTCGTTCAACTCGCCGACGGACAACAAGACAAAGTCGCTATCACTGCTAATACCGAGTTCGCGACGTTTCTTCGGTCGGTCAATCGTGACCGCCTCGATTCGTTTCGTGTCGACGCCAATGCCGGGGATACGGAACGTGTGCGACGTCTTGAACGTCTGCGCCCGTGAGAAATCCTCTTCGTTAATCGTCACAATCGTGTCCGTCAGACGGGCGAGCGTCCGTTCGACCGGATAGTACAGCATCCAATTGAGCGACGGGCTACCTTTGAAGAAATGAAAGCCGTGCGCTGTATACATGCACGGTGTGTGCGTCTGGCGCGCGACGAGCCGACCGACGACCCCGCCGATCGGCGAGTGACAGTGGATGAAGTGATAGCGATTCGTCGTCATGACAGCCTTCAGCTGTTGATAGGCGCGGACATGTCCATTCATCTTCTTAATATCGCGCTCAAAGTCGATTTGGTACCACGTGACGCCACTGTCTTGTAAATCCTGTTTGATGCGGGCGATTTTCTCCGGCGAATACATGCTGCCCCACTCAAAGTTTGTGGCGACATCGACTTGATACCCCATCTCTTGGAGCATACGGATATTGTCGCGATTGAAGCTCTCGATCATCGAGACGACCGAGGCGACCATGAGCACTCGTTTCATCGTTCCTCCTCCTCACACGCGTTTCCGTAAGTAGTCGACACCACGCAACATCAATACGAGCGGAACGGTCTGCTCGTGTTTGCACAGTTGGAAGAACGTCCGCCATTTCATATCGAAATGACCCATATCCATCTGCGAGTAGGCGCGTTTATACTCTTCTTGTCGAAGTACTTGCTTCAACGACTCGGCCTGGGCGAAGAGTGACTTCGGTGCCCCGATCTCGTTCAAGCCGATACCGATCATGCTGAGGGCGATTCGATTATAGAGTGCGTGATTATACTCTTCTCCAAGCTGGTGGGTCTCGATGTAACGCATTAAAATATGAAAGAACTGCAAGCGTGAGGCGATGAGGTTATTGTTGTATACACTCGTCTCCGACTCGGCGTTTGTTTTTCGGTAATGGTAGACCGGATAATCGATGTAAATGAAGCGCTGGCAATGCTCCAACGCTTGGATTTGAAAATACAAATCGACGAACGTCCCGTACGGACCGCCAAATGACAAATGTTTGATGAGGTCACGGTGATAGAGCGTGATGCAGTTTGAATTGAGCGCATCCACCGTTTCCGGGTGAGCAAGTTCTTCACCGACAAGTCCGAACAGACGTCGATGGACATAACGTCTCGTTTCTTCGGCGTTATACGACAAAAAGTCCGCTTCGAAAATCCGTTTCGGGAGTGAACGTCCATCGTATTCACGGACATATGTCCCCATGACGGCGTCGGCGCGTTCAGCCTCCGCATGTTCGACCAATAATCGAATCGCATCGACATCTAGCCAGTCATCGCTGTCGATGAACATGATGTATTCGCCCGTCGCCAATTGCAGGCCACGATTTCGGCAAAATGAGCATCCTCGATTTGTCTGGCTGATGACACGAACCCTTGGATCTTTGTCATAGGTCAGGACAATCTCGAGACTATGATCCGTACTGCCATCATCGATACAAATGATTTCGAGATGAGGATACGTTTGATGGACAAGGCTGTCGAGACACTGCCGCAAATAGGCGCTTGTGTTATAAATGGGCACGACTAGGCTGACGAGCGGGGTAAGGGTTGGCATGTAGGTCACTCCTTCTAGGTTGTCGCTTCATGGTGTGAGTGATAAATGGGGATGATTCTATCCTCGTTGTTCCCGTAAGCTGTTTTCGGTAACTCACAAACAGAATGAGCCGCGGATAATCTTTTCGTGAAGTATAAAAAATGAAAAAAGCCGACCCTTCGGTCAGCTTCGCATGTCACTGAAGTTGTTCTTGCCGCAAGTTACGGAAGATGTTTTCAAACAAACGTGCATTCACCCGATCCGACACGTACGAGTTGTGCGGGGTGAGCGACACCCATTCGAAGTTATAGAGTGCGTGATCCGATGGAAGCGGCTCGGTCTCAAAGACGTCCAAGGCGACCCCGAAGAACTTACCGTCTTCGAGCGCCGCGATCAGCGCCTCTTCATCGATGATTGAACCGCGTGCGACATTCAATAGGACGGCATCTTCTTTCATCGACGCAATCGCCCCTTCGTCAATCACATGATACGTGTCGTCTTTAAGCGGTAAGGCGATCACGACGACGTCGCTCTCCGCCAACACGTCATGCAATTCATCCATCAGCACGTAACGGTCGACGAACGGCACTTGTTTCTCACGATGACCGACGCCGATAATCGTCATATCGAACGCCCGGAGCCGAGTCGCCACTGCTTCTCCGACATGACCGAGCCCAAGCAACGCGACGGTCTTGCCGGTCAGTTCACGTAAACGACGTTCCTTCTCCCAATGTCGATTCGCCTGCTTCTCGCGAAACGCCGCACCGTGTTTCATAAAGTCGAGCAACTGCCAGACGACCCATTCGGCCATCGGCACGGCATACGTATCGCCAGCGTTGTACACACGGATGTCTCGCGCCTCGAGCTCCTCGAGCGGGAGTCGATCGAGCCCGGCACTGACGGCTTGGACGAACCGTAGTCGTTCAAAATCGTCGACGTGGCAATATTGGAACACGTTGTTACAAATCAATCCCTCGACCTCTGAGACATCGATGTCCGTCACGTCCGCCTCTTCGCGGAGTGTCGTCACCGTATAGCCGAGTTGTTCGAGTGTTGCGAGTTGTTCAGGAGTCAAGCGAACTCCTGTAGACAGCAAATTCATGACAAGATCCCCTTCTGGTTCTGGATTTCCGTTGTGACGGCATGCACGGTCGAGACGAGGCTCAACCGGTTCATTTCCAACCACTCCGGTGTCGCGTGTTCGAGCTGTTGCTCGTACGCTCTAATTTTCCATACCCCTTCTTGGAATAGTTGTGCCTGTCTCGCGTCAAATTTTCCGGTCGATCCGATATTGCAAAAGCTGCGCGAAAGAATCGCGAGTGACGAACCGAGACGGACATGCTCCCCAAGCACCTTCTCGGCTGGGAGCTTCCCTTCCCCGATCCGGGCGATGCCACCGAATCCATACGGGATGCCCGTCGCCTGCATTTGTCGAACAATCGCCTCGATTGTCCCGTCGGCGAGCGGCTCGAACAGGAAACGTTGTCCGTAACTCAAATGCAGGTCGTTCAGGCCGATATGGATGTAGTCGATGCCTTTTAATGTGAGCACGTCCGACATACAGGTGACAGCTTCTCTAGTCTCACACAACAGGCAGACTTTGGCCCGCTTGTCGACGAGCTCGATGAACGTCGTGACTTCGTCGACCGTCTTGTAGTATGGCAACATGACGACGTCCGCGCCGCGGTTGATGACCTCATTGATCTCATAGCGCGAGCCTTGGAAGATCGGATTGACGCGGACGAGTAGCTCGGCATGCTTCAAGACCGCGCGCAATCGACTGACGTCACGAATGGCGTGGCGTGAGATGACCGTATCTAGATGTCCTTGCCGTTCTTCTTTCCCGTTCAATTCCAAATCGACGAACACCCAATCGACCCCGTTCTGTTCGGCGAGCAGCGCGATCTCCGGCTGGTTCGTGATATACATCAGTTTTAAAGGCATGGCGAGCACTCCTTCCGTATATAGATTACGTTAGGAAAATAACCCGTCCGAAAAACAACAAAACAGAAATGCGGATAATGCTTTTGCAATCCAAATCCAACTGCTTCTTATTTATATAAAGATGCATGTTGATCCGAAGTGATACACCCGCTTCTCGAATATGCTTTGATATCAAACTATGCTCGAAACTTCTTTCAGGTTTTGTTTTAAATATGAGGAATCGGAAATAACTAACGTACAAGACAAAAATTCGACAGTTTTCGGCAAAAGGGGTGGCCAATCATGGAATGGATTGTGGTCTTTGGTGCAGGCGGTCACGCACAAGTGTTGATTGATATTCTCGAAGTGATGGGTGTTTATCGAATTGCTGGAATCTATGACGACAGCCCAGCTCTGTTAGGAAAGTTCATTGCCGGATATCCAGTGTTGGGATTCGTTGATTCGAAGACAGTTACCAAAAAAGGAATCATTGGTATCGGCGACAATGTCCAGCGCGAGCGGATTGCTGAACATATAAAACTGCATAATCCAGACTTTGAATTCATCAACGCCATCCACCCAAGCGCCGTCATCGGCAAGAACGTGACGCTCGGTGAAGGGACGGCCGTCATGGCAGGGAGCATCATCAACCCGAACGCCGTCACCGGTCCGCACAGCATCATCAACACGATGGCATCGGTCGATCACGACTGCGTACTTGAACCGTTCGCATCGATTGCACCGGGCGCCCACCTCGGTGGCAACGTCCACATCGGTGCCCGCACGTTCATCGGGATGAGTGCGACAGTCATCCATGGTATTCACATCGGTCACGACACGGTCATCGGGGCCGGGGCCACGGTCGTGAAAGACATTCCGAACCATGTCGTCGCCTACGGGTCTCCCGCCAAACCCATGCGTGGCCGGGTCATGAACGAACGATACTTGTGAACACAAAAATGAGGTCACCCTGATCATGGGCGACCTCATTTTTCATTTCAACTCGCGATGCAGCTCACGGTCGGTGATATAGTCCGGCTCAAGTTTCAAGATGACTCGGTCGAAGGCGCGCTGGAGACCAAACATGACGAGGCAGAGTACCGCGAACAGTAGGAAGAAGGATGGTCCCGGTGAACCGGAATCATACGAGCCGAAGAGCGCATACAACATGACCAATCCGCATAACGTCAGCCAAAATGGCAACCGGACGAGCCGTTGATACGTCGGATTGTCATTGAACGAGGCCCGGATTGACCCGAGTTTCCATTCACGAATGGACAGCGGAATGACACCGAGAAACCCGATGCCGAGAACGACGAGCTCGTATGTAGAGACGTACTGGACGAGCGTTCCTGTCACGATGGCTGAGGCGGCGCCAATAATAAAGGTCCTTGTGTTCCCTTGCCGCGCATAGTCGACAAGGCGGCGGATATGTTGTTCACGTCTCATAAACTTCTCCCCAATCTATTTATTTTTATAATAAAATACTTTTGTGTCCCGTCATATTTGTTGAGTTTATACTTACTTGATTCACTTAAACATCCATTATAGAAATATACTTACAGCTGGCTTACTATAAAAATGTAAGCTTTTCATTTCTTTGACTAATAATCAATCGATTGCTTCCGATAAACAAGGTGAACAACGCATATCATTTATTCTAGTCGAATCGAAGTAAGGAGTGTCGTATGCGCTATTATATTCTTTCATTTCTTGTATTTTCCCTCTTTCTTTCTTCTTGCTCAAAAGAAGAAAAAATGATTGTCCCGCCTCAACCTTACGATAGCGAATTTCCTATTGAATCGTTTATCCGTGAATTTCTCATGACAGAAGATGGATTGATTCGGACGAACATCACTGATCGTCAAACCGAGTTTTTATCAGAGTCGATTGGGCTGTATCTTCTGTTTCTCGTCGAGCAGGAGCGAAAAGAGGAATTTGCTGAACAAGTTAATGTGTTATCCACTTATTTTCTCGATAAGTCGAATTTAATCGCTTGGCGCATTGAAGACAAGGACGGAAAGATGGAACGGAGTACGGTCAACGCATGGATTGACGATGCCCGCATCGTACATGCCCTGTACGAAGGGTCAGATGCGTTTGGTGAACCCGCCTACGCCGAGCTCGCCGATGCGATTGCCCGTCCATTGACAACTATCGCCACTAAAGATGGATTGCCCGTCGATTTCGTGGACATGAACACAAACGAAGCGGGCAATGTCATCACGTTAAGCTATTTAGATGAAGCTGCCCTAAGATGGATGGGACCTTCCTCATCGCTCTACACGAATAGTCGTAATCTGTTAGCCGAAGCTCCGCTCAGCGGTCCATTTTTTGCAAAATCTTATGACATGTCTACGAGTACATATGCATTTGATGAAGAAATCAACCTTATCGATCAAGCGTATGTCGCGCTCCGCTATGAACAGTTCGGTCTGCCGACAGATTCGTTTTACGCATTCTTCCAAAATCAATTTGATGACGGTCCGGTCTACGGTCGCTATGACCGACAGACAGCTACCAAAACGGTCGAATATGAGTCTCAGGCAGTCTACGCACTCGCTGTCTTTTATTTACTCGAGCGAGGGGAACGGGAGTTTGCGACTCGTGTGATGGACCGCCTTCAGACGCTCGCGGTATCAGACACATCTTCAAAATACGTTGGAGGACAAATTGATATAATGACAAACGAGACACACGCGTTTGATAATTTATTACCATTATTAGCCGAAGGAGGACTACTTGATGGATACCTCGTTCCGTAAAGCGAGTCTAATCAGTATGCAGGTTTTCTTACTTTTAATCGCCGTGACGCTTCTCGCGTTTTATGCACCAAATATGGGGAGTGTTCACCTTGAAAGCATGCTGTTAATGATGTTCGCCGCTACGGTGAGCCTGTTCATAGGGATACGGGCAGGGCTCGTGACGTCGCTCGCTATCCTTTTTTGTTTCGGCAGCCTCTATTTTTGGAATATGTTCTTTCGACCGAATGATCAAGTCTTGCTCTTTTCGGAAGTGACTTTGCTTTATTATGGGGTTTGTCTCATCGGACTTGTCATCTTGAGTGGAACGCTCTATGAAAACGTACACAGAATGAGCCTGAAAAATCAAGAATTACAAGATCAAGTCCGCCAGCTTGTCGCCATCGATGCCGAGACAGGGCTCGACAACAAAGAGCGATTTATGCTTGAGTTACAATTAGAAATTGATCGTACAAAGCGCCATGGCGAAGCATTCACCGTATTTTTGTACAAAATTGATTATCTTACCGAATTCAAAAAGCTATATGGTGATCGAGAGTACGAACGATTCTTGTTGCACTTTAGTAAACAGTTACACTACTCGACACGAACAACCGATAAAAAGTTCCGATTGTCTAACGAGGAATTCGCAGTCATCTTGCCGTATGCGTCCGAAGAACACATGTCGATTTTGACGGAACGGTTTCGCAACATGATTGGTGACTATCGAACAGATTCCAATAAAACGGTGACGTTCACCAATCATATCGCCTACTATACGGTCAAGAAGAACTCGGACATCGAATCTCCAGATGATATCCTCGGACTGATTGGAAACGAGTTGAAGAGCTATGCGTTATAAAATTTGGTTTTTCAGCCTTTTGTTGCTTCTACTCCCCAGCACGGTACACGCGGCTACACCGACCGTCGCCATCGTCTACAGCTCGACCAGTATAGAAATCCCGCCGGAAGTGTATAAGCTCGAAGCGCTTGTCTCCCGATTCTCAAACGAAATCATGATGGTCCGTGATATTGACGTCGACACAGAGACTCTCGCACAAGTCGACTCCGTCCTCTACTACGGACTGTCGACCACATCTATCCCAGATATAGTACGCGAGGAAATTGAGGCGGCTGACGTGCCGGTTTACGCTATCGGTCACAATGCGACTCAGTTGACGATGTTCGCACAACTCGATATGTCTCGTGTCGCTGGCGCATCTCAATTTTATCAATCCCGTACAGACGAGACTGTGACGTTCCCACTGGCCGATGTCATCACGACTGTCGAGGGTGACGCATTATTTGTTCACGCGAGTCTTATGCGCAACGGTAAGGCCACGGCGGTCATCGTTCAGACTGGTCCTCACTTCTATGCCGGGATTGACAACCTGCTCAGCCCTTCTTCAATCTTGCTTGCAGACACATTATTCGATTTCTTCTCTGTCGAGGCGAACGACGGACACACCGGATACTTGCGTCTTGAAGACATTAATCCGAGCTCTGACCCCGCACTTGTAGAAGCGGTCGGAAATCGTTTATTGGACCGGGGCGTACCTATTTTACTTGCCGTCATTCCAGTCTATACCGATGAGGAAAGTGGTCAACGAATTCAACTAAGTGATCGCAAAGAACTCGTCGACGTCTTACGACAACTCGAAGCGCGTGGCGCGTCCGTTCTCGCGCATGGATATACCCATCAATATCGTTCTTCGGAAACAGGTGAAGGGTTTGAGTTTTGGGATGTTGAGAACAATCAACCTGTTTTCGTCCCATCAACAGAGAATCCGCCTCAATTACTCGGCCGCGAGGCTTTTCCAAGCGAAGAGGCCTACCTTACTTATTTAGAGCCATTACTTGAAGATGAAGCGAACTATATTCGTACCAAATTGACGCGTTCGATTCATGAGCTCGTATCACTAGGGCTTCACCCCCTAGGCTTTGAGGCACCACATTATACGATGTCTCACTCCGGATATGCCGTGACGGCGGAACAATTCACGAACGTCTTCGGCCAAGTGCAATGGAGCAATACGAACTGGGAAGTAATGGGGGCTACCCCGTTCGTATCAAAACCTGCTCTGTTAGACGGGATGACACTCTATCCGGAAACGATTGGCTACATCCGGACCGATATCCCACGTCCCATCGATGAAATGCGGCGAGCGCTAAACGAGACGCTGCTCGTTCGTGAATCAATGCTTGGTGCATTTTATCATCCGTATATCGGTATGGAATATGTCGATGACGTCGTCGATTTGATGGAATCGGTGCCTGGTTTCAAGTGGCTCGATTTACGAGCCCAAAACGAGCGTGTCATGACAGAAGATGTCTCCATCCGTACTAACGATGCGAGATTCATACTACAGGATGAACGTAATTTCTTCATGAAACAATTCCATACGTTCCTACCCACCTCCTTTTTTGAGAGGATGTTGATGGGTCTTGCACTCATCACGTTTTTCGCTGTGATGGCATTTTTGACGTACACCTTATACTTACGCTCTCAACGTAAGCAACGACTGTTCAAGGAGCGTGATTAAATATGGCGAACGGTTTATTTATCTTTTCGCTCATTATGATTTGGACCATGCTCCTCTATCATATGTTTTTGATGCAAGGTGGATTTTGGCACTTCATGACGTATCGCAATCCCATCCCAGAATGGTCGGCACGCATGCAAGATCTACCAAAAGTTTCTGTCCTCATTCCGGCCCACAACGAGGAAGTTGTAGTTGCTGCGACACTTCGCGCCATGGCCCGGATTGAATATCCAAAAGATAAACTAGAGGTCATCTTGATTAACGACAACTCCTCGGATCGAACCGGAGAAATCGCTCAACGTTTTGCCGATGAACATGCCTTCATTCATGTCGTCAAAACGACCCCGGAGTTTGCTGGTAAAGGCAAGTCATCCGCACTAAACTTCGGTTTATCCAAGTCGACCGGAGATGTACTTGTCGTCTATGACGCGGACAACACACCCGAAAAAGACGGGGTCTATCATCTCGTCATGGGACTCTTGAATGACCCGAAAGCCGGTGCAGTTGTTGGCAAATTTCGGGTCATCAACGCGTACGAGACGTTATTGACCCGACTTATCAATATCGAAACCATCTGTTTTCAGTGGATGGCGCAAGCCGGCCGGTGGAAGTGGTTTAACATCGCCACAATCCCAGGAACAAATTTTGCGATTCGACGCTCCATCATCGAGGAACTCGGTGGATGGGATGAACAAGCGTTAGCCGAGGACACCGAGCTGACGATTCGTGTCTATGAGTTAGGTTGGCATATCCGTTTCTTCCCTGCTGCTATCACGTGGGAACAAGAACCGCAGACATTATCCGTTTGGTGGAAGCAACGCACGCGGTGGGCTCGAGGTAATCAATACGTCGTGCTAAAGTTCATGAAACAAATCTTTACACTGAAACGAAAAAAGATTATTTTTGATATCTTTTATTTCTTCTTTACGTATTTTTTATTTTTCTTCGGCGTCATCCTATCAAACAGTCTGTTCGTCATCAATCTTTTTGTCGACATCGGGTTAGAGGTTGGAAATATTACGCTCGTGCTCTGGATCCTCGCCTTTTTGTTATTTGTCACCGAAGTGTTCGTGACGCTCAGCATCGAACGATCTGAGTTCAATACGCAAAACTTCTTTACGGTTATCTTTATGTACTTCACGTACAGCCAATTATGGATTGTACTCGTGATTTACTCTCTGTATTTAGAATTAAAACGTGTGTTATTTAATCAAGAAGTAAAATGGTACAAAACAGACCGATTCGGTTGAAAGGACGAACCTATGAAACCATTACTCCCATCTTTAGTCAGTACAGCGCTGCTCATGACCGCAATCCCAGTCCAAGCCAAAAGCGACCTTCCTTCGCCAATCCCAATCATTTCTACGGGAGCAACGAGTGAAAGGATGTTGACGACGACCGATGATGTCTTGCCCGGCGAGACATCATCACGTACTTATACGTATACAATATTGACAGACGAGTCACCCGATCCCTCAAAAAAATTATCACTTGATTGGTCACACTCGGAACTATTGATTCCACCTTCGGCCCTAACAGTCGAAATCGATGGCGAGCCTGTTGAATCAATCGCTTTGACAAATGATACATCAGAAGGAAATCTTCAAATTAAACTCAAACGTGAACAGTTGACAAAAGGGACACATGAGGTAACCGTTCGGTATACCGGTATCCTCCGAGGACGGATGTGCGATACTGGCAACACGACAGGCAGCTGGTTCACTGTACGTCCGTCTAGTTTTGTCTCTCTCGGCAACAAAGCGAGTCTGACGCTAAACGATTATCCAAATCCTTTCACACAGACGTTTAACGATCAATTGACGATTGTCGTACCAAACGAACCGAATGCACAAACGCTTGAAGCCGGTTTGTTGCTATATCGCCAATTAAAAGGAGATGCCACAGATTCCGATAATGTCTCGATTCAATATGAACGACAGCTCGAGACATTTGACGGGCGCTACGTGTTCATTGGAGAGGCCGGCGGTTTCACAGATGTCGTTGGTGCGTTAATTAAACGACTCGATACTCCCGTGCCATCTGAAGGACTACTACTGAAACGGGCATCTTTGATTGAAGGTAAAGCTTCGACTGATGCGATGTTCATCCTTGCGGAAGAGGCTGCATCGTTTGAAGGAACGCTTGATCATCTGCTCATTGAGCGACAACGACAGCAATTGAATGGGGAATCGCTAGTCTTGACGAGTAGTCCCGTGAAACAAGATACATCAGCTGTCGTGCCCCTCCGTTCACTTGGGGCATCAAACTTGTTATTGAGCGGAAGTGCAGCGGTCAGCCCAAACTATTTCTACCCCCTCCCTGCACTTGGCGACGACTCGAATGTAACACTCGATGTTATGTTCAAGTTATCCGACAACCTTCGCGTGAATACAGAAGAACAAGTCATGACTGATTTCACTGCTTGGATCAATGGCGTACCGTACTCGATTCCGTTAAACGACATTCAAAAGGATTCGGAGTGGCAGCAACACGCCATTCAAGTCGATACAGACACGCTTAAGCGGTCGACGTTTCTTGATGTTTCGTTTGAAGCGAACGGACTTCGATCCGAGGGCCCTTGCACGAGCAGCGACACCGACCGTTGGATTTATGTATCAGACGACAGCCGTGTCACATTGCCTTCAAGTGCTAGTACGTCTAGTCAAGATGCGTTTTTAAACATGGCGAGCCTCTTTACGACCGGTGAAGGCATTGTGTTAGTTGTGCCAGACGGTAACAGCACAATGGAGCTATCCAGCGTTGCGAACGTGATGAGTGGTCTTCCCATAACACCGCTTAGTGGTCAAATCGAAGTCGTGCGTGCACAGGATGTGACCGAAGATTTACTAACAACCCGATCCATCATCTTTATCGGTAACCCCGAGACGACACCTTTGCTTCAAGACCAAAAAGAGAAGTGGCTCGTCACTCGCAATGACGCGATCGATTTGGCACAGTACGGATTCGTTCCCGAGACGTCTGAGGAGTACGCATGGATTCAACCATCACTGTGGAACGACGAATTAGCGATGATCGTCATCGCGACGGACGATACGGTCGACCCTTCATTGATGCAGACCATCGTCTTCCCAAACGAGACATTTAGTCTAGCTGTGAAGAATAGTAACGGCTCTGTGTTCACAAACAGTCAGTCGATTTCAGAGCAGGACACCGAGACGGCTGGAACCCAATCGAACGAACGACAATCAATTTCTTCCGTTTGGTATTTTGCAGGCTTCATCACACTATTAGTCGCCATCCTTGTCATTTTATTTATGATGCGCCGGAAAAAAGTATAAATTCATTAATCTAAACGCCTCATCACGACAAGCATTAGCTTTCTGTCGTGATGAGGCGTTTCATATCATCGTTCAATTGATTCGTGCATACACAGACCCTACAATCCATTAAAAAAATAAAAAACGATAAATGTAAGCGTTGACATTTGTTTTGGCGGGTGCTACATTTCAAGTATCAAATAACAACTGAACGGTCTCCTGCGCAGGAATGTTACCTTTAGTGGGCATAACCTGACTCGAGTCAGATGATAGACGTAACCATGCGTCCCTCATCTGACACGGGTCAGGTTTTTTATTTGACGCAAACTTAAAAATCCAACGTAAAGGAAGGGAACGGACATGAAATACGAACAGCTCGCACGCGACATTATCCAACACGTCGGCGGCAAAGAGAACGTCAACAGCGTCGTCCACTGTATCACCCGTTTGCGCTTCAAATTAAAAGACGAAAGCAAGGCCAACACGGAAGTCATCAAAAACATGGACGGTGTCGTCACCGTCATGAAGAGCGGCGGTCAATACCAGGTCGTCATCGGCAACCACGTCCCGGACGTGTATAAAGCGGTCGTCGAAGTCGGAGGTTTCCAAAACCAGTCACCGGTCGAAGAAGAGGACGGCCCGAAAGGCTCATTGTTCAGTCGGTTCATCGATATCATCTCTAGCATCTTCACCCCTGTCCTTGGCGTCTTGGCCGCGACCGGGATGATCAAAGGGTTCAACGCCCTCTTCGTCGCCGTCGGTTGGCTCGATGCCACATCCGGTACGTATCAACTGTTGAACGCCATCGGCGACTCGCTGTTCTACTTCTTCCCGATTTTCCTCGGCTATACGGCCATCAAGAAGTTTGGCGGCAGTCCGTTCATCGGGATGGCCATCGGGGCGGCGCTCGTCTATCCGACGCTATCGACGCTCACGGCCGGTGACCCGCTCTACACCGTCTTCGCCGGCACGATGTTCGAGTCGCCGATTCATATCACGTTCCTCGGTGTCCCGGTCATCTTGATGACGTACTCGACATCGGTCATCCCAATCATCGTCGCGGCGTTCTTCGCAGCGAAGCTTGAGAAGTTCTTGAAGACGGTCATCCCGGACGTCATCAAAATGTTCATTGTCCCATTGTTGACGTTGCTCATCATCGTCCCGCTCACGTTCATCTTGATCGGACCGATTGCGACGTGGGCCGGTATGCTACTCGGTAGCGCTACGGTCGCAGTCTACAACTTGAGCCCGCTCGTCGCCGGTCTCTTCCTCGGTGGCTTATGGCAAGTGTTCGTCATCTTTGGCCTGCACTGGGGACTCGTCCCGGTCGCCATCAACAACTTGACGTCACTTGGCTCGGACCCTGTCCTCGCACTCGTCTTCGCGGCCTCATTCGCGCAAATCGGTGCCGTGCTCGCGGTCTTCCTTCGCATCAAAAATCAAAAGATCAAAACGCTCTCTATCCCGGCCTTCATCTCAGGAATCTTCGGTGTCACCGAGCCGGCCATTTACGGGGTCACGCTTCCGCTCAAGAAACCGTTCATCATGAGCTGTATCGGTGGTGCCGTCGGTGGTGGAATCATGGGCATCATGGGTACACAAGTGTATATGATCGGTGGACTCGGCGTCTTCGGATACCCGTCGAACATCTCACCGGAAGGGCTCACGACCGGCTTCTACGGATCACTCATCGGGACGGCCGTCGCCTTCGTCGTCGGTTTCGTCTTGACGTACTTGTTCGGTGGCGTCAATAAAGCGGTCGCCGCGACGCCACAGCCAGACATCACACCGGTCTCACAAGAAGTATCAGCGACAAAAGTCGGTCAGGAGCAGATCCTCAGCCCGCTCGCCGGCAACGTCGTCAACTTGAAAGACATCTCGGACGTCGCCTTCTCATCTGGTTCACTCGGTCAAGGCGTCGCCATCGAACCGACGGAAGGAAAGCTCGTCGCCCCGGTATCAGGTACGGTGTCCGCCCTCTTCCCGACGCATCACGCCATCGGCATCACGACCGAGACGGGTGCTGAGGTGCTCATCCATATCGGTATGGACACGGTTCAACTCGAAGGCAAACACTTTAAAGCCCACGTCACGCAAGGTGAGTTCGTCGAGAAAGGACAGCTGTTGATCGAGTTCGACCTCGACGCGATCAAACGTTCAGGCCGAGCGCTCACAACACCGGTCATCGTCACGAACCGAAAAGTGATTTCACCGAACAAAGCATCACACGTCCAAACGGGCGAACCGATTTTCGTCATCAACGAATAAATGTGGGATGGCACGTCCCTCCCCTATCTTAGAAAGGATGGATTTGATGAGTTTTCCAAACGGATTTTTATGGGGCGGCGCCATCGCCGCGAACCAAGCTGAAGGTGCGTACTTAGAAGGCGGGAAAGGCTTGACGACGGTCGACTTGTTGCCGACCGGGAAGAAGCGGTTCGACGTCATGTTCGGCGACTTGCCGTCACTCGAGCCAGTACCGGGCGAGTTTTATCCGTCACACGAGGCGATCGACTTCTATCACCGCTATAAAGAAGACATCGCCCTGTTCGCCGAGATGGGCTTCAAGGCGCTCCGCCTGTCGATCTCATGGGCCCGCATCTTCCCGAACGGTGACGACGCCGAGCCGAACGAGGTCGGACTACAGTTTTATGACGACGTCTTCGACGAGCTGTTGAAGTACGGTATCGAACCGGTCGTCACGATCGCCCACTTCGACGTACCGGTCAGCCTCATCCAAAACTATGGCAGTTGGCGCGACCGCCGTGTCGTCGATTTCTTCGAGACGTACGCAAAGACGCTGTTCACCCGCTATAACGGCAAGGTGAAGTATTGGATGACGTTCAACGAGATCAATATGCTGTTGCATTTGCCGTTCATCGGCGCCGGTCTCGTGTTCGAGGACGGTGAGGACAAACAGCAAGTGAAATATCAAGCGGCGCACCATCAGCTCGTCGCGAGCGCGAAAGCGGTCAAGGCGGCACACGCCATCAACCCGGACATGCAGGTCGGATGCATGCTCGCGGCCGGTCAGACGTACGCCTACTCGTGCAACCCGGACGACGTCTTGGACGCGATGGACAAGGACCGTGAATCGTTCTTCTTCATCGATGTTCAATCTCGCGGCGAATACCCGGGCTATGCCAAACGTTATCTCGACGAAAACGGCATCACGCTCGAGATGGAAGACGGCGACCTCGAGCTGTTGAAACAGCACACCGTCGACTATATCGGCTTCAGCTATTACGCGAGCCGGACGACGAGCACGGACCCGGAAATCAACGCATCGACCGAAGGCAATATCTTCAGCTCACTCGAAAACCCGTTCCTCGAGAAGTCGGAATGGGGCTGGACGATCGATCCGACTGGCTTCCGTATCACCGCGAACCAACTGTACGACCGCTATCAGAAACCGTTGTTCGTCGTCGAGAACGGACTCGGTGCCGTCGATACGCCAGACGCGAACGGCTACGTCGAGGACAATTACCGCATCGACTATATGGCGAAACATATCGAACAGATGCATGAGGCGATCAAAGACGGCGTCGAGATTCTCGGCTATACGAGCTGGGGCCCGATCGACTTGGTCAGCGCCTCGACCGGCGAGATGAAAAAACGTTACGGCTTCATCTACGTCGACAAGGATAATGCCGGAAATGGAACGCTCGTCCGCTCGAAGAAAAAGAGCTTTGATTGGTACAAGCAAGTCATCGCCACAAACGGGGCCGATGTGACGTCCCCTGTCAAAACCACATAACCATGCGAATCGAACCGGTCCCGTTGACTGGTTCGATTTTTTATTAAAAAGATCTTCACCGTAACCGCTTGCATAAAAATATTTTTCATATTATGATTCAGGTGAAAATAATTTTAAGGAGGACTTTTTCATGTCACGTCTATTCGAACGGGCACAACAATTCGGGAAATCATTCATGTTGCCCATCGCCGTCTTACCAGCTGCGGGACTATTACTCGGGATCGGAGGTGCGCTCTCGAACCCGAACACGGTCCAGGCGTATCCATTCCTCGATATCTCTTGGCTCCAGCATTTGTTCACCATCATGGCCGCCGCCGGGTCAATCGTCTTCGCAAACTTGGCTGTCCTCTTCGCGATCGGGGTCGCGGTCGGGCTCGCCAAGTCGGACAAAGGGACGGCGGGACTCGCCGCCATGCTCGGTTATCTGATTATGAACGCCACCATCAACGCCATGCTACAAATCACGGGTGAGTTGATGGAGACCGATCTCGCCAGTGCCGGACAAGGGATGGCGCTAGGGATTCAAACGCTCGAGACCGGCGTCTTCGGCGGGATTTTAATCGGGATTGTGACGGCGCTCTTGCATAACCGTTACAATAAGCAAGTGCTCCCGCAGTTCCTCGGCTTCTTCAGCGGATCGCGCTTCGTGCCGATTATCACGTCGTTCGTTGCCATCGGTGTCGGGATCGCACTTTACTTCATCTGGCCAACGGTCCAGAGCGGTATCTTCTCGCTCGGCGGACTCGTCGACAAGACAGGCTACATCGGGACGTTCATCTATGGCTTCGTGCTTCGGATGCTCGGACCGTTCGGGTTGCACCACATCTTCTACATCCCGTTTTGGACGACCGGCCTCGGGGGCTCAATGGTTATCGACGGGACGTTGATCGAAGGGACGCAGAAAATCTTCTTCGCCCAGCTCGCCGACCCGAGCACGACCCAGTTCTATGAAGGCACGGCCCGCTTCATGTCAGGTCGCTTCATCACGATGATGTTCGGTCTGCTCGGTGCCGCGCTCGCCATGTATCACTGTGCGAAACCGGAACAGAAGAAAGTCGTCTTCGGTCTCTTGTTCTCGGCGGCGCTCACGTCGTTCTTGACGGGAATCACGGAACCGCTCGAGTTCGCCTTCTTGTTCGTCGCACCGGTCCTCTACTTGGTCCATGCGATCTTTGACGGGCTCGCTTTTATGATGGCCCACATCTTCGAGATCACGATTGGTCAAACGTTCTCAGGTGGGTTCATCGACTTTATCTTATTCGGGGTTTTACAGGGAAATGACAAGACGAACTGGATGCTGTAGACGTCAAGTTGATTTTGACACTTTTTGCTCGTTTGCCTTTTACACTTCTGCCGAAAACAATGATTTCCGGTTCCTCATCCGATGACTGTCGTCATCACTATGTATGATTTCGACGCGATGGA